>NZ_SSXI01000116.1:715-92949 GCF_004803405.1 Nocardioides sp.
ATTGGCCTTCAACGCGGCCGGGTTCATCGCCACCAGGACGTCCGGCCGGTCACCGGCGGTGAGGATGTCGTGGTCGGCGAAGTGGATCTGGAACGACGAGACACCCGGCAGCGTGCCCTGGGGAGCGCGGATCTCGGCCGGGAAGTTCGGCAGCGTCACCAAATCGTTGCCGAACACAGCCGACTCCTGGGTGAACCGGTCACCGGTCAACTGCATACCGTCACCGGAGTCGCCGGCGAACCGGATGATCACCCGATCCAGCTGCTTGACCTGCTTGTGGCCGCCGGCCGGCGCTTCCGGAAGGAGGCGATTCGCCGGATCTCCTTCGACAGGGTTGTCCGTCCCGGGGGAACAGAACGCATGACCGTCCCCCTTGCTGGCGGCGAGATTCTTGGACGACTCGACGACTCAGGCGGCCAGACGGTTGAGCTTGCGGATCTGCTTGTCGAAAGCACGCCAGGGCACCAGGCGGCGCAAGGTGCTCGCCCGGGAGGCAGTCGCCCCGGCCGGGTAGCGCAGCCGGGGTTTGGCGTCGGTTGCCGCGGCGACGATCACCTTGGCCACGATGGTGGCGTCGTCAGCGTTTCGCATGGCCTCGGTCAGCACGTCGCGGATGATGGCCCGCTGGCCGGCGTAGACCGGTAGCGGTGAGTCGGACCAGGCCGTATTCGCCTCGAACGACGTGCTGGTGTACCCCGGTTCGACCAGGAGTACTCGGATGCCGTGCTCCCGGACCTCGTGGTCGACCGACTCCGAGTAGCCCTCGACTGCGTGCTTCGTCGCGGCGTACACCGCCATGTACGGCGCAGGAATCATGCCCAGGATGGAGGACACGTTGATGATCCGATCTCCGGACTGCGCGCGCATGTGCGGCAGAACGGCATTCGTCATGCGGATGGTGCCGAAGAAGTTTGTCTCGAAGACCGCTCTGATCTGGCTGATCGAGCTTTCCTCGGCGGCGCCGGCGAGACCCACACCTGCGTTGTTGACGAGCACGTCGACCCTGCCGAAGCGCGCGATGACCTCCGCGATGAAGGCCTCGGCCGACACCTCCCGCGTCACGTCGAGATCGAGCAAGGTCACGCCCTCGAGCGGGGCGGCCTGCGCCGCCTCTCTGCTGGTGCCCACCACGGCGAAGCCGGAATCAGCCAGTGCCCTCGCGGTCGCCCGCCCGATCCCCGAGGATGCGCCGGCCACGACAGCCACAGGCTGCTTCGTCTCTTGCAGGTGCTTCGCCATTGGTCCGCCATTGTCTGCCATCCGTAATATTACGGTCAGCAGACATTAGGCTAGTACTCGTGGTCCAACGCAACCCGGGTGACGAAGGGAAGGCCCATGGCTCGGTACGGTGCCGAACACTAAGAGGCGACCCGGCGTCGCATCATCGAGAGGGCAGGCCGTCGGTTCAAGAGCGACGGCGTCGAGCGGTCGGGCATCGCCACCCTGATGGCCGACGCGGGTCTCACCAACGGCGCGTTCTACGCCCACTTCGCGTCCAAGGACGACCTCGTCGCGACCGTGGTGACTGACCAGATGGAGTCCCAACGCGAGCGGTTCCGGGCTGAAGTGCTCGACGGCCGTGGGTTAGAGGCATACCTGCGCAACTACCTGTCGCCAGACCACCGCGACCACCCGGATGAAGGGTGTCCCTCGGCCGCTCTTCTCGAGGACATCGCCCGCGGAGCGGATGCAACGAAGCGTGCCTACACCGATGGGATCGTGGCGCTGGCAGAGGAGCTGGCGGGCGTCATCGATGCGTCCTCCTCGCTATCGGCGCGGGCGCTGAGCATCTTCGCCGCGATGATCGGGACCCTGCAGGTTACGCGCGCGATCGCAGACGACCAACTGGCGGATGAGGTGTTGTCGTGCGGGATCGACAACGCCAGCGCCCTGCTCGGGCAGCAACAGCGCCCGAACTGAGGACTGCTCTGTGGGACGAGTGTGCCCACCGCTGGTACCCGGATGCCTCGATGGTCCGGACCGCTTGCGCGCGATTGCTCTCGTGGCGACGCTCGACGGAGTGGTTCCAGGCAGAAAGCCGGGACGTCGGCAAGAGGAGCGCAGCCGCAGCGTGAACATCGACGACTTTGGTCGGAGCGACCTGGTGGAGGTCAGCGCTGGGGTCTTCGCGTACGTCCAACACGACGGAAGCTGGTGGATCAACAACACGGGCTTCCTGGTGGGATCGAGCGGCGTGATCAGTGTCGACGCCTGCTCGACGGAGGCGCGAACGAGGGCGTACCTCGACACCATCGGAACCGTCACGGATCAACCTGTGCGAACCCTGGTGAACACCCATCATCACGGTGATCACACCTTCGGGAACTACCTCTTCCCCACGGCGACGATCGTCGGCCAGGAGCGTTCGCGTGAAGCCCTGAAGGCGTGGGGGCTGCCCCGTTCCGCGCCCTACTGGACCGAGGTGGAGTGGGGCGACGTCGAACTGTCCCCGCCCTTCCTCACCTTCAAGGACTCGATCACGCTGTATGCCGACGATCTCAAGTGCGAGGTCAGGCACCTCGGCCACCCGGCTCACACGGACAACGACTCGGTCCTGTGGTTGCCCGAACGAGGCGTGCTGTTCGCCGGCGACCTGCTCTTCAACGGTGGCACGCCCTTCGTGTTCCAGGGTTCGATCGCGGGCGCGCTCGAGACGCTGGACGAGCTCGAGAAGCTTGGCGCCGAGACCATCGTGCCCGGACACGGCTCGGTGTGTGGGCCGGAGGCCTTCGGCCACGTCAGGCGCTATCTCCGATTCGTCCAGGGCGTCGCATCGCGCGGGGTGGCGGCCGGCGTATCGCCGCTGGAAGCCGCGCTGGACACCGATCTCGGTGAGTTCGCCGAACTCCTGGACGCCGAGCGGATCGTCGGCAACCTCTATCGCGCCTACTCCGAAGAGCGTGGTGAGCCCTGGGGCACACCGCTCGATGCGACGGCAGCACTCGCCGACATGGTTACCTACAGCGGTGGAATGCCGCTCACCTGTCACGCTTGAGGCCCGGCGGCGGTACGCCAGGCTTAGTGACCAGGGCGTACGCGTGCGGCAAGCCGCCCGCGGATCGCAGGAAATCGGGTGCTCATCACCGAGGTCGCCGCCACGGACTGGTGCACGCACCCGCCCGACGTGGACGTGCCGCGGCGGTCCGACCGCGACTTCATGCCCTTGCCCGACGCGACCTACGGCTTCACGCCGAGGACGGCCGCGAGGGGTTTCGGCAGGGCGCCGACGCAACTCGTGCAGCCAGTCCTGCCTTCGTCGACGCTGGCGTGGCACCTGGACCGATCGCTCACCCGCAGGACCCGTTCGTCCGGCGGGCTTTGGGAAACTCCGGTCGGCCCAGAAACGGCCCAAGAACCTCTCCGGCGGATTCTCGTCGCGACATGGGGCGACCTTGCATGACTCTGTCCGTCGGTGATCCGAACCTTGCTCTGACTGCTAGTTTGCAACTGCTAGGCCGTCGCCGCAGGCGCGTCGAGGCGGCACCAGACCCCGCGGAATCGAGCTACGGATCAGAAGCTTGACACCTGGGCCCCGGCGTCCACTCAGAGGCAGGACCAGATCGTCGACCTGCGGCAATGCATGAACTACCCGCCCCGGTCTGGGCGGCTCCCGGCTGAAGCTTTCCTAGAAGCGGCCCAGAAATGATCGGCCCCAATCGGGATCCCACTTGTCGACGCGACAAAGTGGCCTCCGATTCCGGGGAAGTCGGTGTGCATACCGCGCGCTCGTCAACGAGTTCGCTGGCAACGGCAGGGCCGCTGACGCGGCCGACTTTTACCAATCGTTCTTGGTCGTCCGCGGATTCCTGGGGGACGCTGAGGGGTGTGCGTGCCGGCTGGAGGGTCGGATCCGCATCGGGTGGGCTGGCTGGGTCGAAGGGCGGGTTTTCGATGTTTCTGCGGTTCTGTGATCGCTCGGGGTCCGGGAGATGACGTAGGTGACTGTCATAGTTCATGTCGCCACGAGTGAGGACCGGATGAGTCAGCAGGCGATCAGGCAACAGGCGCGGCGTGCGGCGCGGGAGACGGCTGTGAAGCGGCGGCGCGAGCGCGAGGAGCAGGAGCGTCGGGTGATCGACTTGGCCGAGCGGGTCATGATCGCGATCGGTGAGCGCGACGCTTCGGTGGCTGAGACCGAAAAGCGCGCGGGTGAGGCGCTGCGGGTGCTCGGAGATGGTGTACCTCGACGAGCCGCACCTCGACCGTGTCAAGCGCATCCACGATGCCGGCTTCGCGGTCGAGATCTGGGACTGGACGGCCAAGGACGCCGCCGCACTGGCCGCGACCGGTGCGCGGTTCACGTCGATGACCGGGTATGTCGGCGGGGACCTGACCAGCCCCGACGGAGCTGCTGCGCTGCTCGCGTCGGCGGCGGAGTCGATCGAGTTCGCCCGACGGATCGGTGCCCCCGCGCTGAACCTGCATGGGACCGGCCTGGGGGAGGGTGGACTCCCGGTCCGGCCAGTGGAGGTCGTGACGGGCGAGATGTGGCTGGCCGCGCTGCGGACGCTCGAGCGGGTGGCCGAGCTCGGGGAGCAGCACGAGATGACGTTCGTGCTCGAGAACCTCAACACCGAGGTGGACCACCCGGGTACGCCGTTTGCCCGTGCGGCAGACACGCTCGCGCTGGTGCGGGCAGTCGGTAGTCCGCGCCTGCGCATGAACCTGGACCTGTACCATGCGCAGATCGGCGAGGGGAACCTGATCGAGCTGATCCGCCGCGCGGCGCCGTACGTCGGTGAGGTGCAGGTCGCGGACGTGCCGGGACGCTGTGAGCCCGGGACGCTGTGAGCCCGGGACCGGGGAGATCGCCTGGTCAGCGGTCGCTCTGGCGCTAGCCGAGGCCGGGTACGACGGGGTGGTGGCGATGGAGGCCTTCGCCAGCCGGCCCGGAACGGCCGGCACCGACGCAGCGCTCGCCGCGTTCCGGGACGCGTTCACGTTGTAGCCGGCCGGCGCCCCGGCGGTGTCGGTGTGGTCGTGCTGGAGCCCCGATCGGTGTGCCGGTACGATCTCGGCGTCGGGGGAGGGGCGGGTGAAGCAGAACTCCAGAGCGAGCCGGAGGATGCAGCGCGGACTGCGACATTGCGCGGGAGTCCTTGAGTGAATCGCACTGGGTTTTCGCTCCTATGCGTTCCCTTGGCCAGCGAGTGCTGGCTGCGGTGATTCTTGGGCAGCGTAGTACGCGGCCTCGACCTCGAGCGGGGTTTCGCGCCGAGTTCTCCGATCCGGTCGGTGTAGACGATCGAGAGGTAGTTCGATCCATGATCGGCATGGTGGACCAGCCCCGTCAGGTCGACTGCACCCTCGCGTCGGGCGTCCCAGGCGGCCATGTCGAGGGCCTGTAGCGTGAGGATGTCGGCCTTCAACGTCGCGGCGACGTTCCGCCCGGCGATCCGACGGGAGTAGACGTCCGTAACGAATGCGACGTAGGCGAACCCCGACCAGGTCGCGACGTAGGTGATATCGGCAACCCATAGCCGACGCGGCGCGCGTGAAAGCGGCGCGCTGGACCAGGTCGGCCGGCTTGGTCGCAGCGGGGTTCGGCTTGGTCGTGAACACCTTCTTGGAGCGCTTCACGCCTCGGACGCCGGCAATCTTCATGAGGCGTGCGGTCTGGTCGCGGCCGACCTCCCAGCCTTGGCGCCGCATCAGGGCGTGCATCTTCCGCACTCCGTGGACGCCGTAGTTCTCCGCGTGCAGCCGGACGACTTCGGGGACCCAGCAGGTCGTCCTTCAACGTCCGTGCCGAGGGCGGACTGGTCTTCGCGGCCCGGTAACCGCGGGCGGTGATGAACCCACGAACTGCCGGGCGCAGCACCCGGCAGATGGCCTCGACCCCGAAACTGATCCTTGTGCTCGTCGATGTAGCGGATCATCTCGTCGTGGGGCGGTCGAGCTCCTTGGCGAAAAACACTGAGGCGGACTTCAAGATCTCGTTCGCTCGGCGAAGCTCGGCGACCTCACGCTTGAGACGCTTGATCTCTTCGGCCTCTTTAGTCGTGGTGCCGGGCCGCTTGCCGGCGTCGACCTCGGCACGGTGGACCCACAGCCGCAAGGTCTCGGTATTCATCCCCAACAGTCCCGCGACGTGCCGCAGTGCGGCGGTCTCGTGCGGGTGCTCGGGCCGGACCTCGGCGACCATCCGCACCGCCCGCTCGCGCATCTCGTTCGTGTATCTGGCCATCGTTCTCATCCTGACTGATCAAGCGGAACGAAACCCAGCGCGATTCAGAGGCCGCAACCAAGAGGCTCGGTCGACGGCGAGCACTAGCAGAGCGTTCAGCCCCAGCGGCTACGCACGCTGTGGCTACGGTCAGGTCGGCGACCGAACGGACCTCGTTGTCGGTTGCCCACCCGTACCCGGAACCCGGCGATGGTGAGTGCGTGCGAGCAGGCCAATCATCGCTTCCGCTTCTGATACCGGGGCGCTGCTGGGGCAGGCTTCCCGATTCCGTCGAAGGTGGCGGTCGAACATGACGAGCCTGGGTTGTAGTGGGCGAAATAGTGGTCGTCGAACTCCGGACACTTCTCGCTGTCGCGGAACGGCCAGACGCCGTCTCGGAACCGCAGCACGAAGAGGCCGGCGAGGTCATGGGTGAACCAGATCTCACCGCGTTCGGCGCGGACCACGGGACGTGCGGACGTGCCCAGCGCGCCATTGATCCCGGGGTTGAAGTAGCCGATTTCTACGGGGTGGTGGGGATCGCGGATGTCCAGCACCCGCAGGCCCGCGGCGAACCAGGAGCAGACGAGAATGGTCGGGTCATACAGCCGGTCTGGAGCGCAGTGGTGCACGCTGTAGCCGAGCCCGTTCGCCGCTCCCTCGCCCGTCACGTCCTGGCAGTGCTCGGGGAGATGGACCTCGAGCAACGCCGTGGAGACCAGTCTCGGGCGAGACTCGTCGGCCAGATCGAAGATCCGCGGGTACCCGAAGTTGGCCCAGTTGTCGTCCTCTCGACTGCAGTCGGCGGCTCCGGAGCGCTCGCCGTACTGGATGAGGTAGGGGTGCCCGTCGTAGGTGACGCGGTACGCACCTTGACACCATTGGTTGTCGCCGAGGGGAACTTGCGCCAGCACGCCGGCTTGGGGACCAGGCTGTCGCGTCGCCACGCTGGTCGTGTCGAGGACCAGGAGGGCATCCTTCGGCGGAGCTTCCTGCTGACAGACGTATGAGCGCGTTCCGTCCTCGGTCGTGAATCCGCCGTGGGTCTGTGCTTGGAGCATCCACGACGACATGAGCCGGGGCTGTTCGGGGTTGATGATGTCCACGGGAAAGAGGCTCGGGAGCAACGCGACTCCGTCGGTGTTCCTGGTCGTGCTCGCGTAGTAGGTGTTCCCATCGGGGGCGAACCACCCCTCGTGCCCCTTGGCGGGCAGGATCTGCGCGCTCGACAGGAGCCGCGGATGGCGGCAGTCCTTGGTGAGGTCGTAGATGTCGATGAACGGCTTGGGCTCGCCTGCTGCGACGAGGAGTCCGCGCTTGGCGTTCACCCGCAGGGACTCCCACGGATCGAGCATGGCGGGAGTTGCCAGAACATCCGTCGGCACGGGATGCGCCGGATCCGCCACGTCCAGCACCAGAACGCCGCCAGCGCCCCCCTCACGCGCCACATAGGCGCAGTCCTGGTAGGTATCGAAGCCGGCCCAAGCGGTGGTCGGGAACCGACCGACGACCTCCAGGTTGCACGTGTAACCCTCCGCCGCCCGACCCGTGAGGAGATCTTGTTTGGGCACGCGACCTTGCAGGTCGGTCTCCGGACGGTCGCCCGGGCGACACGGCAGTCGGGGCACGGCGGCTCGCTCCGGGAACACCACCTGCTCGCCCGTGGACAGGGTGTTGCCACCCGCAGTCGGCAGTCCCGCAACCAGCAGTGCCGCGACTCCGGCGACCAGGCTGAGAACGACGTGGCGCCTTTGTCGACGCCTCACCTGAGCCGGTGTCTCTGCAGCGTTCACGGACCGTATCGGTTCGATCGACATGTGCTTCTCCCACACCTAGAGGTCGTCCGAGATGGGTCGGAGACTCCGAGCTCGACTCCGTCGAGTGGTCGCGAAGACCGCACCATGCTTGTCCATCCGTCGCTCAAGCTCCGCACCCAGCAGGTCCGATCTGGTCGCACTGCCTTCGTGGTCCCTCGTCATTGCTCAGCGTTCACGGTGCGGTTGCAGCGGTCGCCCCGCAGGGTGACCTTGAGCGGGCCGTCCGTCTTCACATTGACCCTGGCATCGCAGGTCACGCGCGCCCGGTCGACATCGATGGTGACCGCGGAGAGGTTGGTCGCGGTGACGTCGAGGACGTTCCTGGGCTCCGCCGGTGGCGCTGGGCCCCAGTCACGGGTGACGCGCTCGTACGGAAGCGAGCCGGCCTTGGTGGCGCCGGCGGACTGCTCTTGACCCAAAGCTGCGGAGTCACCGGTGGGGAAGCCGTGGGACACCACGTCGATCGTCCCGAACGTCGAGGCCTCGTCGCGCAGCGTCAGTCCTGACAGCCAGTAGGCGTGGTCGGCGTCGATCCCATACTGCGGCTCGTGCATCGCAGCGTTGAGCACGTAGGTGACCCGCCGGGGGTTGCGGTCGACAGGCCCCTGCCGCGCCATGAGGGCCGCAAACTGGTCAGGAACGTAGTGCCGGTACTCGGCATGGCCGGCGGCATCGACGCCGCCGAACCACCAGTAGTCGTAGCGGTAGCCGAGCTGGTCGAGCGTCTCCATGCTGAAGCTGGTGTTCTGAATCGACACCACCGGGTCGGTCGTACCGCTGGTCGCCAGTACCGGCACGTGCCGAAGGTTGGCGAACATCCGCCAGGCGTCGCCGCCCCGGCCGGCGGGACTCACGAGGGGCGGCACGCTCAGCGATGCGGTGTTGATGCCGACATTGGGGAAGATGCCGTTGTACAGGTCGGGGAACTGCACCCCCAGCTTGTAGGTGCCGAACCCGCCCATCGACGATCCGGTCTGGACGACGTACCCGGGGGCCAGGTCGTAGCGAGCGGCGATGTCGGCCCAGACCTCGAACACGTCGGCCGCAGCGAGCCCGTGGTACCAGTACGTCATGCCGCGCGCATTGGGCAGCACCATGATCGACGGGCGTCCCTGCTCAGCGAACATCCGCCACGTCTGCAGCGGCGGGTTGGGCGGCCCGGTCTCGAAGTGGTTGTGGTTGGAATCCGCGCCGTGCAGGTTCACGACGAAGCCGTAGCCGTCCGCCGGGCGCGGCGTCGCAGGGACATACACCGTGTACGGCTGCAGCCGTCCGGAGAACTGCGGCGTGCACTGGGGAGGGTCGCACCGGAAGTCTCCGGTGATCCCGCCCCCGGCGCTGTTCCCACGACCTTGAGTCGGCTCGAAGTGGCTGACCAATATGCGGTTCATCGGCCCGCTCGACGGCACACCGCCCGGCTGGTCGACCAGGTCGTCGTCGGTTCCTACCTTGAGTTTGGTGAAGTCCACGGTCGCGTACAGGCTGCTCAGGTCGCCCGCAGCGAGGGCGATGTTCTGGCTCTCGTCCATCCAGGTGTTCTTCACCCATGGCCCGGGCGTCCGGAACGCGACGTTGAAGAATGCTGGCCGCTGCGGATCCGGCCGCAAGTACCTGCCAGTGCCGGTGTCCCACAGGCCGGCCGCGGCGGCGATGCGCACGTTGCGCTTCCTGCGCGGATCGAACGCGGAATAGGGCACTTCGACATGAATCTGACGACGCCGGAGGTCTGTGACCACAGTCGGGCGCTGGGCGAGGGTCTCGCCGTCGGCGGCCCGCACGATGTCACCGCCGCAGCCGTGCACCGTCACGAACACCTCGCCAGGCGCGACCGCGCCGGCGCCATGAGGCAACTCGAGGGCGGTGTTCGAGTCACCCAGCGCGATGGTCGCCGCGACCGCGTCGACATCCAGCATGGAGTTGTAGGTCAGCCGAATGCCGAGCGACCGTGCCAGCGGCTTGATACGCACCTCCACCAAGTCGGCGGCGTTGCCGGCGTAGCGCTCCGGCTCGTCGGGATAGGTCAGCGCGCGGTCGTCGTACAGGAAGTCCTGGTACACGAACTCTCCGTCGCGATACGAGCGCGCGCCCGAGATCATGATCGGCTCGGCGCGCCACGGCCCGGCGTTCTCCAGCTGCGGCGTGGACGCTAGCGGTGCGTGCAGGATTGCAGGGCCTGCTGTGGCGGGTGGCAGCGAGGACCGGTTCGACGGTGGCCGATACCCGGTCCCGTTGTCGGCAGGGCTCGAGCCGCAGGCCACCGTACCTCCGGCGGCCGCCTGGGGTACGGCGAGCAGTGCAAGAGACACCGCCGTGGCCAGAGTGAGCCGCACGACGGACCTGTAACGGGCCCTGGCGTCACCCGACGCAGGCAGGCGCAGCGTCTGGCCGAGGTGACCCATACGGGGGTTCTTCGGGCGTGGCATGGTCGGTTCTCCTGATGATCAGCGGATCGGCGACGACGTCGGTGGCGGTCCTAGGGGTCGGCCGCCAGGGCCGTCGGTGAAGGACATCCACGGCAGGGATGGCTGATGCCCCACGGGAGGTTTGCGGTAGTCGCACACGCCGTCCGCAAATATGCTCTCGAGGCGGTTCCACTGCGCGTTGGTGAAGTCGACGGTGTAGTCGTCGCGGCTCAGCGGTTCGAGCTGACACTTCAGGACGTTGTCGGTCAGCGGTCCACCGGCGGCGATGCGCGGTGTGCCGTAGTAGGGGAACGCCGTACGGCACACCGACGTGTCGGTGATCTTCCGCTCGCCGATCCAGCAGGCGTCGACGGCGTCGGCGGGACGGTTCGCGACGACCTTCTCCTCGAGCGGGATGTCGCGTTCATCCCTTTCGATGGCGCTGAGCCAGCGGTCCATGAGTGCCAGCGATTCCTCGCCGGGGACGGTCATGCCCTGCCAGATGACGTGATTGCGGGCGTGGCCGTTGGCTTGAACCAGCCGTTCCCGGAGGACCTCGCTATGCACCGGCGTGTGGATCTCGACATTGGCCGGGAAGGGCAGGTCGATGATGGGGACCTTCGCCGTCTCACGCGGATAGGTGACTTTGCCCGCGCGGTATGCCGTGACCAGCGCCGCTGGATCCGCCTCGATCCGCTGCGGCTGCCAGTTCCAGTCGATGTCGAGGCCGCCGACCTTCTCGTTCAGGTCGACGAACTGCTCCGGCGTGATGAGCCCGGACTCGAGGGCGGTCAACCCGTACTGGACGCCGACGTTGTCGTACGGACGGTTGGCGAACCCGCGTCCGATTGCCTTCTCGTTCGGGCCCCACGATTCGGGTGCGCGCCGGCCCCAAACCGACACGGCGTAGTCCTGCAACGTGCACCGCTCACCCTCGAGGTTCTCGGTCGGGTGGTACACCCAGTCTGGCCGAGTGCTGACCAGTCCGCCGGTCGGACCGCCGCCGAGGCAGCCCGCGAAGTTGTCCGGGTCGAACCACAGTCTGGCGTAGGCACTGGTGACGGGAAGGTCCCACAGGGAGCGGCACGTCGTCACCGACTGGTAGCCCGCCACGAACGCCTGCTGCTGAACGGCCAGCCACAGGTGGGGCGAGGTCTGATCGAAGTAGCGGTCCAGCAGGTAGCAGTCCTCGGCCTCCTGAACGGTCTCCCAGATGTCGGGATAGGTGGCGCACGGCTGGATGCCGTCGAGCAGCCCGGGGTAGTTGGCGGCGATCCAGTTCTGCTGCATCGAGCCGCCCGAGCAGCCCATGCCGATGGTGTAGCGGATCTCACCGTAGGTCTCGACGAAGTGCTCCTTGAGCATCATGAGCGCCTCGGCTGAGACCACGTCGTTGCAGTTCTGGCCGAGCACGTTCAGATTGGACATCGCGACGGCGAAACCCCGGGAGAGGGCCATGTCGTTGAGGACGCCGCCGACGACCCCGTCGGTGGGTTCCCCCTGCGAGTGGCGGGGCTGGCAGTCGCCGCCGAAGGGCACCAGCAGCTTGCCGTTGAACCCCCGCTGCGGGGCCCAGGGTTGCCACGGGCGTGACGGGTCGTACAGGACAGCGATGTCGTAGATGCCCCGATCCATCACCCCGCGCTCACGGCGAACCACGTAGGGGACCCGCTGGCCCTGATCAGTGGTGGTGTACGACATGTCCGGCGGCGGGTTGGCCGGGTCGTACGCCGAGAACTGGCCAGACACCGAGGACTTGTAGAACAGCTCGAACTTCGCGGGCGTGGTGCATTGCGCATCCGCCGAGGGCTGGAGCCCGTAGGTCTCGGTGTCACAGTTCCACGGTTGCACCTGCGGTCCCGCGAACACCGGGCCGCCCGCCGGACGGTTGGTGATCACGATCCGTGCCCCGCCGCCGGGCGCGCGCGCGGTCAGCGTGTTGCCTCCGTCGCGCAGCCCCTCCACCACGCCGAGGAACCGGCCGCCTGAGCGGACCCCGAACGCCGATGTGACGTCACGGCCGTCAAGGTCGACGCGCACCTTGGCCGGATCGGTCTTGGTCGGCAGCACCACTTCGACGAGGGCGTCCCCTCCGGAGACCAGATCGGCCCGGTTGGACAGGACCTCCACCCTCACTGCAGCGTCCGACCGCGCGCCCGCGACAGCGGCGACACCAGCGGACGAGGTGACCATGACGATGACCGCGCCAAACGCGGTCACCATCCCGCGAACTCTGCGTAGCCTCATTGCCCTGCTCCTCGCTCGGTTTCGTGGCCAGGACCGGTAGTCCCGGTAGTTCGCAGGCAGATACCACCTTTGGAGGGTGTGGCTTCTTCGGATTGAGCCGGGCCCGCGGGCGAAGGCCGCCTCCGCCGCCACGTACCGGCTCCGGCGTGTCCGAAGTCATTCCCAGAGGTGTGGAGGCGTCGACAGCCGGTATCAGCTCGGCCGCTGTCACGGGCCAGTTCGGTCAGCTTCTTCGCGCCAGACTGAGGGATCACCACCGCGAGGACCTCGATGAGCTCGTCGGTTCCAAACTGTCTCATCGAAACTCCGTTCCCTTGCCTGGCCCGAGGGCGCCGGCGGGCTTGAGCGGATCCTGAGTGGCGTCCGCGTGGTCGACGTGCTGATACAGGTCAGGTGCCGCACCGGGTCGCACTGGTTCCCTGGCACCTGTCGACAGGGACTTGACGCCCGCGTGAGCTGCGACGCTTGTCACGTAGCCGTCCCAGGCGCTGGGACCCTCAACTCGTCCAGCCGCGGCAGCGTGGACCCACGCGGCCAGCTCGGCGCGGTACGCGTCTTGGAAGTAGGCGACGAAGTCACTGTGGATTGGGCTCTCGAGTCGGCCGGTGGTGCGGGTGCTGACCGCCGCCTGCGGCTGCAGACAGGAGCTCCCGTTCGTTCCTACGACCTCGCAGCGGACGTCGTATCCATAGGCCGCGTTCACGAAGACCTCGACGGTCGCCATGACCCCCCCACGCGTCCATACGGTGGCCATCTGAGGATCGCGGAAGCCCTCCATGATCGGTGACTCGACGCGAATGCTCTCGACCTGGTCGTCAAGAAGCCACGCGATGGTGTCCAGCTCGTGGATCATGGAGCCAGTGATCAAGCCGGCGTCGTCGATGCTGGTGGAGGACGATGCGTTGCGATGAACCGCATGCAGGAGCCGAACATCGCCAAGCTCGCCGAGCTCGATAACCCGGCGCAGTTCCAGAAAGCCAGGGTCGAACCGTCGCATGAACCCGACCTGGATGAGCCTGCGACCGAGGGCGACCTCGGCCTCGACGAGGGACAGTGCCTCCTCGGGGGTGACGGCCAGCGGCTTCTCACACAGAACGGGCTTCTCGACCTCGACACATGCGCGGACCAGTTCGGCATGCGTTGAGTCCGGCGAGGCGATGACAACGGCGTCGACATCGCTCGCTGAGATCAGCTCCTGGGTGGATGGCGATGCCCAAGCGTCATGCGGCCCTGCCACGGCAGCCGCTCGGGCGCCGTCGACGTCGAATACGTGGGTTACTCGGGCAGCGGGCACGCTGCTCGTCAGGGTGCGCACGTGAACTGAGCCCATGGCTCCGGCGCCGATGACACCGACGCGCAATGGTGGCCGGTAGCGGTGTTCTGTCATGTCCAGACCTAGGGCTAGTTCGCAATGGGGAAGATGAAGTAAGCCTGCTGGTGTTCGCCGTGGTCGACGGGCGGCCAGCGCGAGGTCACCGCCTTGGCGCGCCACGCGCGTGACGCAGGGGCTGCCCCCTTGGTCGGGACGCGACATGACGTTCCTCCCGGACTCACGGGAGGGAGATGCACCTGGGGTTCTCAAGGCGGAGCCCAGGTGTTGGTTGGTTCGCCAGCTAGGCATGCGTGTGGACGCGTTCCTGCGCGCGGCTGATGTTGCGGGTGATGACTCGCACGTAGTCCCCGAACAGCGACGGGACCAGTTGATGGCCCATGTCGGCGTAGGTATGGAGCTCGGCGCCCGGTACGGCAAGGGCGGTGGCGTACCCGCCGCTGGTGTCGATGAGGCGGTCGGCGAGTCCGTGGAGTACGGCGGTGGGCACGTTCACCTGTCGCAGTCCAAGTGTCCGGTCCGGGGAGCTACGGACTGCCGCCATCTGTCGGTCGGCCCCCTCCGGGCAATAGCACCGGTCGTAGGTGGCCTCTGCGTGGGCGCGGATCCACTCCGGGGTGTATTCGGCGAGACCGCAGAGGCTCTCGCGCTCGATGTACTGCGCGATCGCGCTCTCCCGCTCGGTCGCGGGCTCCTGCTCCCGGATGGCCCACACCTCGGGATCGTCGCCGAGGTGCTCGATGCTGGGCGCGGAGTAGATCGAGCACAGGCTGAGTACGCGCATCGGGTGGTCGATGGTCAACTGCTGGGCGACCATGCCCCCCATCGACTGGCCCACGACGTGGGCTGCGTCGATCTCGAGAGCGTCCAGGAGTTCGGCGACGTCGTTCGCCATGTCCGAGATCTCGTAGTGACTTCCGGACTGCCACTTGGTGGACAGCCCGACGTCCCGGTTGTCGAAGAGGATCAACTGGAAGCCCTGCTCGATGAGCAGGTGCCTGAGTTCCGGGTGCCAGGACGTCAACTGGGCGCCCTGGCCGGCGATGAGGACCAGCGGAGGTGCTGCCGGGTCGCCTTCGAGCTCGTAGTAGAGCCGGAGGCTGGGTGTCTGTACGTGCGGCACAGTCGGGTCTCGCTTCAGGTTCGGGGCGGGCCAGGCCTGGGCATGAGTCGTCAGGAGGTGGCCAGCTGAGTCGGCTTCTCGGGCTGTTCGGTGTCGACCAGACCGGCCATCAGGTGGACGAGCTTCTGCGGCGTCATGTCCTTGGCCCGCGCATCCGCCACGAGCGCACCCCGGTTCAGGATCACGTAGTGGTCGGCGACCTCCTGGACGATGTCGATGTCGTGGCTGACCAGGATCACTGCCGCACCTGACTCCGCGAGCTCCTTGATCAGAGCAACCACGTTGCGGGTCTGGTGCACGCCCAGGGCCGCGGTCGGCTCGTCCAGAAGGACGATCTTGACGTCCTCGGACACCACGCGGCTGATGGACACCGACTGGCGCTGACCGCCGGAGAGGTCAGAGAGCGGCCGGAACATGTCGGACAAATTCACGCCGATCGACGCGAGCCGCTTCAGGGCGGCCTCTTCGGCGGCCTTGCGGTCGAAGACCCGGATCGGGCCGACGCGGATGCGTGACGGTTCGTTGCCGAGCGCCAGGTTGTAGGCGGCTCCCAGGTTCGGGCACACGGCCAGGTCCTGCCACACGGTCTCGAGGCCGGCTTCCCGCGGGTTGTCGGTCTTCTGCAGGTCCACCTCTTCGCTCTGGTTGATCAGGATGTCACCGGTGGTGGGGGGCAGGGTGCCGGCGAGGATCTTGATCAGCGTGCTCTTGCCGGCGCCGTTGTCGCCGAGCAGGCAGGTGACCTCGCCGTACCGGACGTCGAAGCTGATGTCGCGCAGCGCCTGGACGGCCCCGTAGTTCTTCGAGATGCCGTCGACCCTCGCCGCGAGTGTTCCCCGGCTGGGGGTATCGAGCTGCATTTCACCGAGCCGTGCGGCATGGGTCTTCGCCTTCCCGCCTTGGTCGGCCGTTGCGGCGGAGGTCCTCATCCGTGCGCGGTGTCGGGCGTACTGGTCGGCGGCGAGTGCCAGGAGCAGGATGCCGCCCTTGGCGATCTGCTGGTAGTAGTCCGCGAAGCCGAGGAACACCATGGCGGCGTCGATGGTGCCGAGCAGGAGCACACCGAGGAACACGCCCAGAGGACGGCCGGCGCCGCCGTTGAACGCGACGCCGCCGACGATGACCGCGGTGAGTGTCTCGAGCTCGAAGTTGACGCCGATGTCGGCGCTGCCGCTCTGGATCCGGGCAGTCGTCAAGACCGCCACGATGCCCATGGTGAAGCCCATGAACACGAAATCCGAGAGCATTGCACGATCAACATTGATGCCCTCGCTGCGGGCGGCTGAGGCGTTGCCGCCGATGGCGAAGCGGCGAACGCCCCCGGTGGTCCTGGTCAGCAGGAAGGCGCACACCGCGAAGTAGATGAGTGCGATGACCACGGGCGTGGGGATGCCAGCGAACCTGCTCAGACCCAACTCCAGAAACGTGGTCGGCAGGCCGAACACGGCTGAGGAGTCGGAGAAGGCGTAGGCCAGGCCGAAGTACACGAACGACAGGCCCAGCGTGACGATCAGCGGCGAGATGCTGAGCAGGCGAACGGCCACGCCGTTGACCAGCCCCACGACCGCACCGACGCCCAGTGCCACCGCGAGGGCGAGGACTGCCGACCCGGTGTCGCGGGCGACCAGGGCGCTCAGGACGCTGAGGAGGCTCAGCTGCCCACCGATCGACAGGTCGACGTTGCCGGCCACGACCAGCCGCATCATGGCCGCAGCGGCGATCAGCAGGCTGGAGACGTTGAGAATGATGGTCTGCAGGTTGGCCTCGGTGAGGAAGTTCGACGCTTCGGTCTGCACGTAGACGCTGACCATCACGATGAGGATCGCCAGTCCCCATCTGGTGGAGCCCCCACCCGGATGCGCGGTCGCCCGGTCGCGCCGGGAAACGCGGCCGAGCCGGGTCCTGCGCTCGGCATGGTGGACTGTGGACACCGTCAGGTCACCTTCCCGTCGAAGTACGTTCCCCGAGTCTCGTACGAGGTGCTTCCGTACAGGTTGAAGTACGTGCCCTCCGCGGTCTCGTAGACCGAGGCGGGGTCGGCGATCGACCTGTTGTACTCGTCGATGGCTTTCGGGCTGTCGATCGGGACCGCGGGGACGACCGCAAGCTGCGGGATGTTCAGTCCGTTCATCCACCGGTCGGACATGTCGGCGAGGAGCGTGCCGAGGATCGCGAAGTTGAAGGCGTAGGTGGCCTTGTAGGGGCCGCCGGACTTGACCTCTTCCACGGCCTGGGGGTCGCCGTTCACGCCGAACAGCGCCAGGTCGGGGTCCGAGCCGCGCCCGGCGGCGCGCAGGGCGGAGAGAGCGCCGAGGACCAGGGTGTCGCCGCCGTCGACGACGTTGACGTCGGGGTCCTTCTGCAGGATGGAGGCCATCGCAGTGTTTCCCTGCTCCTGGGTCTCAGGGTTGCCGGGGATGTCCGCGACGATCTCCACGCCGGGAGGCTTGTTCGCCATCACCTCGCGCCAGCCCTTGTCACGGGGCGCCACAGCCTCGTTGTAGTCGAAGTTGAAGTGCACGAGCTTGGCCTCGTTGTTGAGGTTCTTCGCGATGTAGTCGAGCACGCCCTCGGCCTGCTGCTTGCCGATCTCGTATTGACTGGCCGTCATCTGCAGGTGCGAGGGCATGTTGAACGCGAAGGTGCCGATGCCCTGGTTGATCGCGTTCTTGAGCACCGGGACCTGCGCCGCGGGGTTCAGGTCCTGGACGAACAGCGCGCCGACCTGGCGCTGCAGGAAGGAGTTCATCTGGGAGACGGCCTTCGCGCTGTTGGACACGTTGACCGAGACGAAGGTTTCCAGGTCCAGGGGCCTGGCGGCGGTCTGGGCGGCATCGGCGAACTGCTTGATGGCGCCCTCGACCTGGACCATGCACAGGCCGAGCTGGAACCCCAGCGGCGACTTCTCCCCGGCCTCGTCGGAGCGGACGAACTTGTCGGTGGGTCGCGTCTTCGTCGGCGAACCCACGCCCGATGCGCTGTCGCCACCCGTATTCACGCCGGACGAGCACGCGCTGCTCAGGCTGACCACGGTCAGCCCCCCGAGCAACCCAGCCCCTGCCCGGAGAAGTGAGCGCCGGTCCATGCCGGCCTGTCGCCCGAGTCCGTTGTTCCCGTCCATGTCTGCCTCCATGTTCGACCGGTGCCGGTATCGACGACCGTGTTAGCGCGCGCTAACGTCCGTCCCATTAGAGCGCGCTACTCTCGATGTGTCAACGGTCACTTTTGGCCCGGCGTGAACCGTCCGTCCAGGGGTGCTGTGTCGCTCTCAACAGAACTGTTAGAGCGCGCTACCATCCCAGTGCGTGCTGTGCCAGCTGACGAGTGCAGAAACGGAGGACGCCATGTCGGTTACCCAGGAGGACGTGGCAGTGCGGGCTGGTGTCTCACGCCCCTTGGTCAGTCTGGTGATGAGGAACTCTCCACGCGTCTCGCCGGAGAAGCGCGAAGCGGTGCTGCGCGCGGCTGAGGAGCTCGGCTATCGCCGCAACACGCATGCCGCGCAACTTGCAAGTCGACGAGCGATGATCCTGGGCCTGGCGCTGAACGAGCCCATGAACCCGGTCTACACCCGGGTGCTGAAGACGACCGAGACCCAAGCTGAGTCCGCCGGCTACGGCCTGCTGCTCTCGGTGAACACCGTCGGCCCGGAGTTCGAGCGTGAGGGGGTCGGGCACCTGCTCGGCCACCGGGTCGACGGCATCATCCTGCTCGGGACGAACTTGTCGTCGCAGGAAGTCGCGGAGCTGTCCGAGCAGGTGCCCGTGGTGGTCGCCGGTCGCAGGGTGATGGGCGCCGACGTCGTCTCGATCGACGACCGGGTCGGAGCAAACCTGGCCGTCCAGCATCTGATCGACCTCGGCCACCGCGACATCGCACATGTCGACGGCGGGCCAGGCCCGGGCGCCCGCATCCGCCGCCGCAGCTATGAGCACACGATGCGCAAGAACGGTCTCGCCCAGCACATCCGGATCGCCCGCGGTGACAACACCGAACCTGGGGGTGTGGTGGCGGCCGAGCAGCTGCTCGGGGGAGCGAACCCCCCCACGGCGATCTTCGCGTCGAACGACCTCGCCGCCATTGGGGTGCTCGCCGTCGCGCGGAGCCACGGACTGGCGGTCCCCGACGACGTCTCGGTGGTCGGGTTCGACAACACTCCGCTCAGCGGGTTCGCCTACGTCAACCTGACCACGGTCAACCAGCCACCGGAGGTCGGAGCGGCAGCCGTGGACATGCTGATCGAGCGGATCGACGACCCGGCGAAGCCGGTGACGACGCAACTGTTCAAGCCCGAACTGGTCGTCCGCGGGACGACGGCACCACTGGGCCGGGCCGACACCGCCGTTCGCGGAGTGTGAAGCCGACAGCTCGAGGAGGAACCATGGAGTCCTACGCCAACGGAGAGACCAGTCCGGCATTGCTGGAGGAGACGATCGGGGCGAACTTCGAACGAACCGTGGCCGCGCATCCGACCCGGGAGGCGCTCGTCGAGATCGCCAGCGGCCGGCGGTGGACGTGGGCGGAGCTCGACGCCGACGTGAACCGGCTGGCCCGGGGCCTGATCGCGGCCGGGGTCGCCAAGGGCGACCGGGTCGGCATCTGGGCGCCGAACTGCGCGGAGTGGACGCTGACCCAGTACGCCACCGCGAAGGTCGGGGCGATCCTGGTCAACGTCAACCCGGCCTACCGCACCCACGAGTTCAGCTACGCGGTCAACCAGAGCGGGCTGAGCCTGCTGATCGCGGCGACCAGCTTCAAGACCAGCGAGTACCGCAGCATGGTCGAGGAGACACGCGACCAGTGTCCGACGCTCGAGCGCGTCGCGTACCTCGACACCGACGACTGGGACGCGCTGGTGGCCGAGGGTGAGCCGCTGCCCGACGACGCCGTTGCCGAGCGGATGTCCACCCTCGAGCCGTCGGATCCGGTCAACATCCAGTACACCTCCGGGACGACCGGCTTCCCCAAGGGCGCGACCCTGAGCCACCGGAACATCCTGAACAACGGGTTCATCACCACCGAGCTGATCAACTTCACCGAGCAGGACCGGCTCTGCATCCCGGTGCCCTTCTACCACTGCTTCGGCATGGTGATGGGCAACCTCGGGTGCACCACCCACGGCGCCACCATGGTGATCCCGGCGCCGGGATTCGACCCGGAGATCACGCTGCGCACGATCGCCGAGGAGCGCTGCACCGGCGTGTATGGCGTCCCGACCATGTTCATCGCCATGCAGAACCACCCGAGCTTCGCGGACCACGACCTCTCCAACCTGCGCACCGGGATCATGGCCGGGTCGCTGTGCCCGGTGGAGGTGATGAAGCGGTGCATCGAGGAGATGCATATGGAGGAGGTGGCGATCTGTTACGGCATGACCGAGACCTCGCCCGTCTCCACCCAGACCCGCGCTGACGACGACCTCGACCGGCGTACCACCACCATCGGGAGGGTGCACCCGCACGTCGAGATCAAGGTGGTCGACTCACTGACGGGCCAGACGGTGGAGCGCGGCGAGATCGGGGAGCTCTGCACCCGCGGCTACTCCGTCATGCTCGGCTACTGGAACGAGTCGGAGAAGACCCGCGAAGCGATCGACGACGAGGGCTGGATGCACACCGGTGACCTGGCCGAGATGCGCGAGGACGGCTACCTCACGATCGTCGGCCGGATCAAGGACATGGTGATCCGCGGCGGGGAGAACGTCTACCCGCGCGAGATCGAGGAATTCCTGTACGCCCATCCCGACATCGAGGACGTGCAGGTGGTCGGGGTCCCGGACGAGAAGTACGGCGAGGAGCTCTGCGCCTGGATCAAGATGAAGGCAGATGCGGAGCCGCTGGACGCAGAGGGTGTCCGTGCATTCGCCACCGGCAAGCTCGCGCACTACAAGATCCCGCGCTACGTGATGGTTGTCGACGAGTTCCCGATGACCGTCACCGGAAAGATCCGCAAGGTCGAGATGCGGGAGATGTCGGCCGCCGAGCTCGGCCTCGCCTGACGTCGCTGCGCCGGCATCGGAAGGCTGTTGGTTCGGCGTAGGGCGACGTACTGCGCTGTCGCCCCGCGGTTCGGGTGCTGCACGGATCCGTCCGGCCCTTCGACGGGCACGGGCTAGCGTGGGGAGCATGCCGAATCGCCTGGCGTCTGCGACGAGCCCGTACTTGCTTCAGCATGCTCAGAACCCCGTCGACTGGTGGGAGTGGGGCCCGGAGGCGTTCGCGGAGGCGCGTCGCCGCAACGTGCCGATCCTGCTCAGCGTCGGGACGCCGCCTGCCACTGGTGCCACGAGGTCGACCGATCGACGGCTGTCAGCGGATCTAGACGAAAACCACAGGTCAGGGCGGGTACGGCGGCTCGCGCTGCTTCACGTTGTCCCGTCGTTGGACGCCGACTCCGCGGCCTCGTGTATCACTCTCTTGTATCACTCGGCGGCTAGTCGAACCCGCCAGCTTGCGCTGCCGCGTGTCGGTTACCGCGCCGCGAAGCCGTGCGGTCCGTTGAGCCGCATCAGTGCGCCAAATCGGTCGATACCTGCCATCGCTCCTCTGATGCTGCGATCGCCTTCGGCCGCCTTGATGGCGCGCGCGAGATTCGGACGATCCGTATGCAGGGAGCGCGCCAGCTCGGCAACCGATGCGCCTGGGTCGGCATCCGGCAGGTTGCCCAGCCGCGAGAACGCAGCCAGCCCGAACTTAAGTGAGTGGCGGGCTTGCTGCAGTTCGGCGTCCGCAGCCTCGCGCAGGAGCCAAGCCTGAGCGATGTGGGCGGCAATGGCGGGGAATGGCGCGATCTCTGGCGTCTCGATCCCGGCGACAAGCTTCTCGTCCGTGCCGCCGAACTCAGCCGCCAGTTCATGAACCCATTCCGAGTACTTCGAGTACGCGTCCAGCACATTGTAAGTGTGTGTGGCGTCGATCGCGCCGCCCGGCAAGGTGCGGATGATCTTCGATTCCTTGGCGCCAACTTCTTCTGGAATGAGGGCGACGACTCGGTCGCGCCAGCCGGCTACAGTACGAGCGCCCCCATTGCTCAGGCTCTGAGACAAGAACAGTCGGCGGGTGTCCGCTGTGACTTCCGACGACTCGTCGGTTTCGAAGAGGTAGATCCGAGGCGATCCTGTGGGACCCACTCGAAGTCATCGCCAACGGAGATCGCTCCTTCGTACAGCACGCGAGCGCCGGTTGCGGTCTGCCATGCGAGGACCCTTCCCCTCTCGGAGATATAGCCAGCGAGGACGTCCGTGGTCTCTTCGTCCTCGG
Source organism: Nocardioides sp. (assembly GCF_004803405.1). Lineage (GTDB taxonomy): Bacteria > Actinomycetota > Actinomycetes > Propionibacteriales > Nocardioidaceae > Nocardioides > Nocardioides vastitatis. Next base: position 23,060 of record NZ_SSXI01000116.1, read on the forward strand.
TGGCGGCGAGAGCGGCGCGTCTGCGGAGTCCCTGACTTCGATTGCGTGCCGGAGGGCCAGCGCCCTCTCCAAGGTCAGCGTGTGTCATGTGTACACATGACACGGATGGTGATGCTTCGCTGTGTCGCGACGAGCTTGGAGTCCTCGCCTAGCCAGTTGGACCTCGCGAGGGGAGGTCGCGAGGTACTGTCGGAGCCGAGGTGTATGTAAGTAGTATGCAACTCGAAAGGGGGTTTGCCTGTGACCACTAGCGCGATCGCCACTGGCGAACGCTTTATCCTCGCGCGCCCCACCATTGAGGTCGCGGCTGCTGAGATCCGCCTGACAAGCGCCGTAGGCGCAGCGGCGGAAGAGGTCGCTCTCTCGCTACGCGATGCACTTCGTAGTACTGGGCTGGCCTTCAAGGTCATGAACCCCGCGGCCCGCCAGGAGGTCGCCGTCTCGATGTCTCCGACTGGCGGCCAAGCTGTGCAGGGTACGTCGGTACAGGGCTGGGTATTCAATGACGAGGCAGCACAGATGCAGGTCACCTGGCTGCCTGACCTGTTGCTAGTTCAGAGCAGCTCCTACACCCATTTCAGTGATACCTTGAAGCCCGTTCTCGAGGCTGCATTGACCTGGCTCGATGAGAACGCGCACGCGCAGCTACGTACGCGCGCCGGGTTGCGGTACGTGAACCGCCTGGTCGATGAGGCGGCACTTGCTCCGCGAGCGTGGCAAGGACGTGTTCAGGACTGGCTGCTCGGGCCAGTCGTCGCAGGGCTGTGGGCCGAACGTGTCGAACAGGCCCACCAGCAGCTTCATCTGCGAAACGCGGACTCCACGAGCACGGTGTTGCGCCACGGGCCGTTCCGGGACGCCGCAGCGCGCAACAGGTTCAGCTATCTGGTGGATCTGGACGTGTTTGATGCCAGCACCGAGCCGTTCGCCGCGTCCAGTGCGCTGGAACTGCTAACCCGCCTCAATCACACGGCGGCAACAGTGTTCCGTGAAACGCTCACTCCCGAGTTCCTTGAGCGACTCGGCATCGCATTCGGTTCGGCAGAGGGGGATGAACGATGACTGCCAAGGTTCTCGCCGCTTCAGGAGCTCCAACGGCGGGCGACGTCACGGAGCCGCTGCCTTGGGACGTGCCCGCCGTTCCGGAGGATCCGACTTACCTCGAACTTGGCACAGTCACCAATCCGGCGCTGCGTGACGTCCTTGCTCACTTTGCATTGGAGAGTGAACCGTCGCTTTGCCTCTCCGAAACCCTCCCCGGAGCGGTGGTTCTTCGTCGCGCTATGAACAGATCCATCGATCAGCACATTCGCGTGTTTGTCAGCGGTAGTGCAGCGGACCTCCGTCCACAGCTCCAGGTGCTGCGGTGGCTTGCATCGACGAGCGGCGAACTCTTGCAGACCGACGCAGGCGCGTGGGTCGCCGGCCAGCCCGAAGCGGCCGATGACCTATCGGGTGCCCAGGCCGACGTGGCAGTGCCTACCCGCGCAAGCGACGTCGTTGAGGTCGTCGAGTGGTTGGCTCAGCAGCTCGACGTCCCCGACGGAGACATCATCCAGGCTGCGAAGATCAAGCGCCGGAATTGGCACAACTGGAAGAACGGTCGTCGCCCACGCCTTGAGACCCAAGGTCAGCTATGGGCCCTGCTCAACAGTGTTCGAGCGCTCAGCGACATGTTCGAGAACGGTCCCGCGTCCTGGTTCAAGGAGGGTGGTGTCGACAGGCGCGCCTTGCTGACATCCGGCCAGCACCGCAAGCTCGTCCAGGAAGCGCTGAAGGATGCTGCGATGCGCGGCGAGCTCACCAACGAGTCCAGACGTAAGGGCAGGCAGAAGACGGCTGCGGGATTCTTCGAGTAGGTCCCTTGATGAGCTCTCGCCCCGATCTTGCCCTGCTGAGCGACTTCGTCCCGCCATGGACGCCCGAGCAGGTCGCAGCGCTCGATGATTGGCGCCAAGGCGACCTCCTGCCGTGTCCTCCACTGATCTGGTCAACAACCGCGACCTCGCCGGATCCCGTGACCGGTCAGCCGGCGCAAGACGGGGGTCTGGTGCCCTGGCCCAGCCCGCTCCCTAAGTACGGAATCATCACCAGCCAGACCTGTGACGTCTGCGCCAAGGGTCCGGGGGAGCGAGCCCCTTTTGTTCAGGTCAGCCCAGTCGTGCAAGTTGCCGACGCCACCAGAGATCAGTGGAACGAGCTCGTTGCTGGACAGATCGTAGATCGGTACGGACTGACGGGGAAGAAGCTCCGGTCGAAGTGGGCGGCAGACCTGCGGGTGAGCTTTCCGGTGAGCAAGGCCGTTCTATTGGGCGCAACGCCCGTCAGGGGTTTCGCAACACCAGAGCAGGCGGTGGAGTTCGGTGCCCACCTCGCGCACCGTGCGGGTCGGCCAGCCCTGCACGACTTCTTCCTGGACGTCGTTCAGCCCGATATCGAGGCGGCCATCAAGGCGTCGGCGAAGAAGGGCACAGGCTGGTGGTCGAAGGTTGAGGAGGTGCGCCTCGACATTCGAGGTGACGACCTCGCGCCAAAGTTCTTTCGCCTTGTAGTGGTGACTTCATCTGTTCTCTCTCCAGACGAGCACGATCAATGGATCCAGCTCGGTGTGAGCTTCAAGAAACGGGCCAGAGCACAGGGCATCAAGATCGGGACCACTGTTGTCTCTCCGATCGATGACCTGGCCGCGCGTGTGTACCGCGACACCGTCGAACTCAGCGTCCCGAGTCTTCGCCGTTGACGTGGCGCGGCGTTGCCAGGGTGCTTCGATCTGTGCGCTGCATCCTCACGCGGGCCGGCGCGCTCGCTTGGGTTGAGGGAGCAGATCGGTGATGGTCGGCTCCTCTCGGTGCGGCGAGAGCAATGCCTCCATTGCCGCCTCGGCCAGTGCCTCGGGATGCAGCGCCGAGGCGAGCGACCAGTCTTCGGGCCGTTGACGGTGACCTCGACGAACCGCACACCCTTTTCGTCCGTCCGCAGTCGCCTCTTCGCGGTGCCGGTCTCGACGTCGTAGCCGGCGACCCAGCGTTCGTACGTCTCGCCGCTCATGTCCGTTCGAGGACTGACCCCGTCCGAGGTGCCGACCATGCGCATGGCGATGCCCGTGCCGTCGGTGAGGTAGTAGTCGTCTGCACGCGAGCGGTCGGCCTCGACATAGTGCCGAGCGGCGGCTGCTGCGCCGCGGTAGACCTTCATCCCGCCATGCACCCCGGATCACCTCCTCGGCAACCGTCGACAACCACGAAACCGCAGGTCAGGGGTGCGTTGGGGCCTGTCCCGCTACGAAACTTCGTAGCATGCGTGCCGGCTCCACTTCCGGCTCACTTCGGACCTATCCTGATGGACATGGGCCGACCGGCCATGGCGCGCGACGCTTCCTCGAGTCTGCCGGCAGAACTGACTGCGTTTGTCGGCCGGCGGCATGATCGCGCCGAGGTGCGGCGTCTGCTGTCGGAGTCACGGCTCGTCACACTCACTGGGCTGGGCGGTGTGGGGAAGACGCGGCTGGCGCTGCAGGTGGCCTCCGAGTTGCAGCGGTTTGTGCGGGATGGCGTTTGGTTCGTGCCGCTTGGAGAGTTGTCGGATCCGAGGCTGATCGCCGACGCCACGGCAGCAGTTCTGGGCATCCACGACCGGTCCGGTCAGTTCGGAGTGATCCGGCTCGCCGAGCAGTTGAGGCGGCTCGAGCTGTTGCTGGTGCTGGACAACTGCGAGCACCTGATCGAGGACTGCGCGGTCCTGGCCGACACCCTCCTGCGAACATGCCCCCGACTGCGCATCCTGGCCACGAGCAGGGAAGCCCTGCGAATCGGCGGAGAGGCAATCCGGCCTGTCGCTCCATTGTCGGTGCCGGATCCCGCAGCAGATCATGGCGCACTCCAGGACTACGAGGCGGTCCAGCTGTTCGTCGAACGAGCCAGCCGGGTGGTTCCGGGTTTCAGTGTGGAGGAGCAGAACCGGGCGGCCGTGATCGGTATCTGCGAGCACCTCGAGGGCATCCCGTAGGCGTTGGAACTTGCCGCGGTGAGGTTGCGCGCAATGTCGCCGTCCGAGCTGCTCGACCGGCTTCGCGGCCACTGGCTGCTGCTCGACATGGGCAGCAGGAGCGCACCGGAGCGGCACCGGACGATGGCTGCATGCATCGAGTGGAGCAGCACCCTGTGCTCGGCTGCGGAGCGCGATTTGTGGGAGCGGCTGTCCGTATTCGCCGGCGGGGCCGAGATCGACGCCATTCAGCATGTCGCGGCTGACGCCGATCCCTCCGCCACCAGGGACTCGGTTGCCCGTCTCGTGCAGTCCCTCGTCGACAAGTCGATCCTCACCATCGAGCGGCGCGAGGATCGTTCCCGATACAGGATGCACGAGGTGCTCCGGCAGTTCGGCCTGGAGCGCCTGGAGCTGGCCGGCTCGCTGAAGAGCGCCCGCCGCACGCACCGGGACTTCTACGCCGACCTCTTGGCCCGCGTCGATGCGGACTGGATGAGCTCGCGGCAGGTCGACTGGATGCGGCGGGTGCGGCGCGAGGAGGCCAACCTCCGGCTCGCCTTGGAGTTCTGCTGCACCGAACCCGGTGAGGCAGCGGCCGGGTTGGAGCTCGCGTCGCGGCTTCGGGAAAACGCGCCGGCGTACTTTGCGTTGAACGAAATCAGGGGGTGGCTGCACCGGCTGTTGCTTCTGGTGCCCGAACACGACCTCAGCCGATTTCGGGGTCTGCGGGCAGCGTGTTGGCTGGCTGTGCTGCAAGGCGACCGGCAGGCCGCCGGGCTCCTTCTAGCCGAAGCCCGCCGGCTTGCCGACGAGATCGGGGCACCGGCCGTCGCCTTGGTCGACCAGGCTACGGGCTACCACTAGATGTTTATGGGCGACTTCGAAGGGTCAGCGGAAAGCTTCAAACGTGCCCTGGACGGCCTCCAGTCGGGCGGGAACCTGCGCGACATCGCCCAGACCCACGGGGTGCTCGGCATGACCTACGGTTTTGCTGGCGACCTCCAGCGCGCAGCGGCTTCTCACCATGCCTGCCTCAATATCTGCGAACCGGCCGAGGAGTCCTGGTACCGGTCGTATTCGCTGTGGCACCTCGGCCTGGTGGTCTGGGCCGATGACGGCGACCTCACCCGGGCGGTCGCGTTGGAGAAGCAGAGCCTCGAACTGAAGCGGCGCATGGACGACCGTCTGGGCGTCGCGCTCTGCCTCGAAGCGCTCGCCTGGATGCACACGCGGGAGGATCCACGCAGGGCTGCCAGGTTGCTCGGGGCAGCCGACACCCTTTGGACCATGATCGCGACCTCGCTGGAAGCAATCCCTGGCCTGTTCCCGCTGCGTCAGGACAGTGAGAAGAGCGCCCGGGAAGCCATGGGGTCGGAGCCCTTCACCGCGTCGTACGCCGAAGGAACCGCGATAGACTTGGCTTCCGCGATCGCCTACGCACTCGAGGAGAAGCCAGCGACTGGTTCGATTGCTGATCCCGAGCCCCGCACCGGGCCCATTGGACTCACGAAGCGCGAGCACCAGATCGCCGAGCTCCTCGCAACCGGGCTCACCAACCAGGACATCGCCAGCAAGCTCGTGATCTCCAGACGCACAGTCGAGACCCACGTCGAGAACATCCTCGTCAAGCTCGGATTCACCTCACGCACCCAGGTCGCAGTGTGGATCCGGGAACGCTCCAAGCCGTGACGCCCCGCTTGCGCGGCTTCGCGGCGGTCGAGCGCCGCTCTCCGGCACGGTAAGTTCTTGCCCGGTCACCGGCCAGGCTTCTACGAGCATGCGTTCACTCGGCTCATGGCGCTCTGGGAGTCCTGAAGTGAAGACCGCTGGCTAGATTCGGGCGAGATATTGCGCAGTTGTGAAGAAACAGCGAGATGTCGCGGGACGCACCTGAATGCGCCGGGAACGCAACGGTGCAGGTCAGAGCCACACTTCACCTGTGGGCAGCCGGACCGTCACCATCGAACCGGGCGACCAGGCCGGCGGTGCGCCAGCGCGAACCACTCATAACCCAGAGGTCGCAGGTTCAAATCCTGCCCCCGCTACCAAGAGAAACACCAGGTCAGAGGCGGTTTCCGGAGAGATCCGGAGGCCGCCTCTGGCGTTCTCGACGGGTGTTTGGTAGCAGTTGGCAGCAGGATCGGGCCGTTCGGGCCGTTCGGGGCTTCGAGAGGACATAAACGAGCGTGGTCTGCGGCGGACGAACTCGGACGCCTTTAGGCGTGGGTGGACCGCGATTCAGGGCGTCTTGAGGCAAATGATTGGGTCAATGACCAAGTGACGCTGCATGTTTCAGCACTGCAAGGACCGCGGCCGACCTGGTGGAGGCTGGCCTGGTCGGCTACGAGGCGGACCCTCAGGAAAGCGCCGGCCTGCCGACCGCCTTCCGGCGCGACGTCGACCTGGTGCGCACCATGGCCAGTCACGAGCAGAGCCCGTGACCGCGACCGCTGGGCAACCCCTGACCCTGTACGCCACGGTGCAGGAGATACCCTTTCAGTCGGCGCGCTCTCAGGGCGTGGACGTCACCCGACAGCCGGCGTCGTCGGCCCTCCCTCGAAGTCGTCCGATGAGCCACGCGATCCCAGCCGGGGAGGTCAGGGCAGCTCCGGCCACATGCTCGAGGCCCACGATCCTCTCGAACGTGACGTCGGCGCCCCGGGCACACCAGCTGGCGTAGAGCTGCTGGCCCTGGCTGAACGGAACGATCGTGTCGCTGGTGCCGTGGTAGACGTACGCGGCGGCGCCGGGCTTGCGTGTGCCCAGGAGGGACCGGTCGTAGGCGCGCTGCCAGGCGGGATCGGTCAATACGTCGGGCTGGGTGACGTCGCTGATGGACATCGTGCCGAAGGCCGCGGCGTCCTCGAGGTAGCACGACTGCTTGACCCGGTCGACCGCCGCCCGTCCCTCCTCGGTCAGCCTGGATGCCAGGGCCAGCTCCGGGTAGGCGGTGTCGAGCCCGACGAGCGTTGCGATCGCGAATCCGGCGCCAACGGGGTTACCGCTGAGGTGGTTGACCTCGGTCCACATGTCTGTGGGTACGCCTCCGGCCAGCACTCCACGCAGGTCGAGCTCGGGCGCGTACGTGGGCTGGAGCTCGGCCGCCCACGCCGCGGCCTGGCCGCCTTGCGAGTAGCCGCTGATGCCTACGGGTGACTGTCGGGACAGGCCGGCATTCTCCACCTGCTGGGCTGCGCGCAGGGCATCCAGTGCGTTGCGGCCTTCGGACGACCCGACCAGGTACTCCGGAACCCCGGGGGTGCCTTGACCGAGGTAGTCAGTGATCACGACGGACACTCCGTGGAGCAGGAACCGGTGGTGGTCCAGGGTCGAGTAGTCCGCGCTCCGCACGTTGAGGGTGGCCAGGTCCGTCTGCCGGGAGGGGGCGCAGTGATCACCGAGTCCGCGCGTCCCTGGGGTGTGGACGACGAGCGGGTGGTCCCCGTTAGGCTCCTGGGTGAGCGGCGTGAGCAGTACACCGGTGACAGCCACGGCCTGTCCGCGCGCCGAACGAGAGAGGTACATGATCCGGGTCGCACGAGCCTCGGGATAGAGCGACGACGTGATTGGCTTGGTCTTGACCAGGTCGCCCGGCTGGCCGCTCGGCAGCGGCGAGGGTGGCACGTAGAAGTTGCTGTCGGCCAGTGACAGGCCCGGGAGCCCCGGCTGGGGGAGCGGTGGGACGAGGGATGTCGCCGATACCGGCAACGGCGCCATCGTGACCACCAGGGCGGTGACGGCGGATGTGGCAAGGGCGAGAAGGCTTCGTCGAATCGAATGCACGGGGATCTCCTCGGCTCAGTCGACGAAGATGTCCCGCGTCGGGGACTCCCCGCCGTAGCCACTGAAGTCGCTGACACCCCTGGCACGCAGGACGTCCACGTCCATGAAGGTGTGCCCGTTGGTCTGCTCGTTCGGCTGCTCGAGCAGCGCCATGGCAGCGTCGGCCATGATCTCCGGTGAGCGGGCGCCCTCGGCACCTCCGACGACGTTGCGTACGGCGGCCGTGTCAATGAGGGTCTCCGGCCACAGGCAGAAGGCCGAGATCCCGTCGGCGGCGAACTCGGCACCCCAGCCCAGGGTCAGCAGGGTCATGCCGTACTTCGATGTGGTGTACGCCGGGTGCGCACCCAGCCACCGGCGCGAGAGGTTCAGAGGTGGGGACAGTGTCATGACCGAGCCCCGGGACTCGAGCAGGTGCGGCAGTGCCTGGGTCGTGAGCAGCCAGGTCCCGCGGATGTTCACCTCGTGCATGAGGGCGAACTTCTTCGCGGTCGTGGACAGGGTGCCGCCGGTGTGGATGGCGCTGGCGTTGTTGACGACCACGTCGATCCTGCCGAACGCCGCCACCGCGATCCTCACGAGCCTGGCCACGTCCTCCTCTGAGCGGACGTCACCCAGCACGCCGACGGCACGGCCACCGGCGTCGTGGATGGCCTCAACGGCCGTGTGGATGGTGCCCGGCAGGGCGGGGTGTGGTTCGTCGGTCTTGGCCAGCAGGGCGACGTTGCCGCCGCGGCGGGCGAAGGCCAGCGCGGTGGCCAGCCCGATGCCCCGGCTTCCGCCGGACATGACCAGGGTGGCACCGGCCAGGTCTCTCGTCATCGCGCTCACGCCACCAGTTCGATGATCGTGGCGTTCGCCTGCCCGCCGGCCTCGCACATCGTCTGGAGCCCGTACCGGATCCCGTTGTTGCGCATGTGGTGGATGAGCGTGGTCATGAGGCGGGCGCCGCTGGCGCCGAGCGGGTGCCCCAGCGCGATCGCTCCGCCGAGCGGGTTGAGTCGTCGCTCGTCGGCTCCGGTCTCCGCGAGCCAGGCCAGCGGCACGGGCGCGAACGCCTCGTTGACCTCGAAGGCGCCGATGTCGTCGATGCGAAGACCCGCGCGGCGCAGTGCCTTGTCGGTCGCAGGGATGGGAGCGGTCAGCATCATGACGGGATCCGCGCCGGCCAGGGCGACCGTGTGCACCCGCGCGATCGATCGGAGGCCGAGCTCCTTCGCCTTCACGGTGGTCGTCATCAGCAGCGCGGCGGCACCGTCGGAGATCTGGCTGGCGTTGCCGGCGCTGATGAGTCCGTCGTCCTTGAACGGCGTCTTGAGGGAGTTCAGCGACTCGAGGGTGCTGCCCCGGCGGACACCTTCGTCCCGGGTCGCGTTGTACTCGCCGACCGCGACGGGCACGAGCTCGCCGTCGAACAGACCGCCGTCCTGCGCAGCGGCGGCCTTCGCGTGCGAACCGAGCGCGAACTCGTTGACCTGGTCGCGCGAGAGGCCGCACTTCTCGGCGATCATCTCGGCGCCGATGCCCTGGTTCGGCGCGCCGTACCGGGCCTGGAAGGACGGCGGGTAGGGCTGCTGGTCGGCGGTGGAGGACCCCATCGGCACCCGGGACATGGATTCCACGCCTCCGGCGACGGCGACGTCGTAGTGGCCGGCGATCAGGCCGGCCGCGGCGAAGTGCACCGCCTGCTGTGAGGAGCCGCATTGGCGATCGATGGTCACCCCTGTGACGGACTCTGGCCAGCCGGCGGTGAGGACGGCGGTGCGGGCGATGTCGTAGGTCTGCTCGCCGATCTGGCTCACGCATCCCCACAGCACGTCCTCGACGACCGCGGGGTCCACGCCGGATCGCTCCGCCAGCTGGTTGAGGACGTGGGCCGACAGGTCGGCCGGGTGTACGTCGGCGAGTGTGCCATTGCGCTTCCCGATGGGAGTGCGAACTGCCTCGACGATGACTGCGTCTCGCATAAGGGACCCTTCGTTGACCGTGCGTACGGTCAATAGTAGCGTGAGGGCTCGATCTGACAAGAGCAGTGATCGGAGACGAGCCCATGACCGAACCGTCGCCAGCCCCCGCCGAGGCGTCGAGCGAGCCCGTGCTCCTGGAGCGGCGCGGGGCCGTGGCCCTCATCACCCTGAACCGGCCGGCAGCGATGAACGCCGTCGATGCCCGCCTGTCGCGCGCCCTCGGTGCAGCTGTGGCCGAAATCGCCACCGACCCCGGTCTCCGCGTTGCGGTGCTGACGGGGGCCGGTGCTGCCTTCTGCGCCGGAGCGGATCTCAAGGAGCTGGCGGCGGGCCGGACGGTCCACGACACCGACCACCTGGAGCGCGGCTTCGCCGGGTTCGTGCGCCACTTCGTGGACAAGCCGGTCATCGCCGCAGTCAACGGCTTCGCGCTCGGCGGCGGGACGGAGATCCTCCTGGCCTGTGACCTCGTGGTGATGAGCAACGAGGCCCGGCTCGGACTTCCCGAGGTCAAGCGAGGACTGGTCGCCGCAGCAGGCGGTGTGCTGCGACTGCACCGCCAGATCCCGGCGAAGATCGCGGCCGAGGCCGTCTTCACCGGGGAGCCGGTGGACGCCGAGGCGGCCCTGCGGTGGGGGCTGGTCAACCGTGTCGTGCCGCCCGAGAACGTGCTCCACACCGCTCTCGCCCTGGCCGACACGATCGCCGCCAACGCCCCGCTCGCGGTCCGGGCCAGCAAACGGATGATGATGCGCAGCGCCACCGGATCCTCCTGGGAGCCGGCCATGTGGGAGATGAACGAGGCCGAGTTCGCCGCCGTCCGTGCCAGCCAGGACGCACGTGAAGGTGCCAGCGCCTTCGCGCAGAAGCGGATGCCCGAGTGGGTGGGTGCGTGATGGGCGTCCTGGACCTCTATCGCCTCGACGGACGCGTGGTCATCGTCACCGGAGCCGGGTCCGGCCTGGGTGCGGACTTCGCGGTGGCAGTTGCCGAAGCGGGTGCCGACGTCGTCCTGGCGGCGCGACGCGCCGACCGGCTCGCGACCACGGCTGCCGCCGTCGAGGCGACTGGCCGCTGCGCTCTCGTGGTCCCTGCCGATGTCGCTGACCCGGAGCAGTGCGGGGACGTGGCCAGCCGCGCCATGGCGCACTTCGGGCGCATCGACGTGCTGGTCAACAACGCCGGTCTTGGCACCGCCGTGCCGGCTCTGCACGAGCGCCCGGATGACTTCCGCCGCGTCCTCGACGTGAACCTGATGGGCGCCTACTGGATGGCGCAGTCGTGTGCACGCGAGATGAACCCTGGATCCAGCATCGTCAACGTCGCCAGCACGCTGGCCTTCATTGCCCCACCCGCGCCGCAGGCCGCCTATGCGGCCAGCAAGGCAGGCCTGATCGGGCTCACGCGGGACCTCTCCGCCCAATGGGCCGGGCGCAAGGGCATCCGGGTCAACGCGCTCGCGCCGGGCTACGTCCAGACCGAGATGACCGAGGACGTGCCCGGCGAGATGCTCGACTTCTTCATCGGCGCGCGCAGCCCCCTGAACAGGATGGGGGATCCCGCGGAGATCACCGCGGCGATGCTCTTCCTCGCCAGTCCGGCGTCGGGCTACGTCACCGGCAGCACCCTGGCCGTCGACGGCGGTATGTCCGGCCACTAAGGGCGACAAGACAAACCCACCACATGGAGGCATCGATGACGACTGGCACCACCAGCGCAGCGCCGCAGCGCAGCGCCGAAGTGGACGACCTGGTGGCGCGCACGCGTGCGTTCGTTCGCGAGGAGGTGGTGCCCGTCGAGGACCGCCACGACGGCGACATCACCGCTGCCGGCGGCGACGTGCTACGCCGGCAACTGCAGGCTCGCGCGCTCGAGCTCGGACTCCTGGCTCCCCATGGCCCGGTGGAATACGGCGGCCACGGGCTCTCGATGCGCGAGCGAGCCAGGGTGTTCGAGGAGGCGGGGTATGCGCTGTTCGGCGCGATGGCAATCAATGCAGCAGCCCCGGACGAGGGCAACATGCACCTGCTCGACCGCATCGCGACTCCGGAGCAGCGCGAGCGCTTCCTGGCGCCGCTGGTGCGCGCCGAGGCGCGGTCGGCCTTCGCGATGACTGAGCCCGCCCCGGGGGCCGGCTCCGACCCGTCGGCCCTGCGGACGATCGCCGTTCGCACGCCCGGCGGCTGGCGGATCGAGGGTCAGAAGGTCTTCATCACCGGCGCGGACGGCGCGGACTTCTTCATCATCATGGCCCGCACCTCGGGGGAGCCGGGCGAGCGCGGCGGAGGCACGATGTTCCTCGCGCCGGCCTCGAGCCCTGGTCTTCGTGTCGGCCGGCACGTGCCGACGATGGACCGGTCGATGGTGGGCGGCCACTGCGAGGTGAGCTTCGACGGCCTCGAAGTCACCGCGAACGCTGTGCTAGGTGAGGTCGACGAGGGCTTCCGGTACGTCCAGGTGCGGCTGGGCCCGGCCCGGATGACGCACGTGATGAGGTGGCTCGGGGCTGCGGTCCGTGCGCACGAGACTGCCCTGGACTACGCGCTGGAGCGCCGGTCGATGGGTGCGCGGCTCACCGACCAGGGACTGGCCCAGCACCTGATCGCCGAGAACGAGATCGACCTCGCCGCCACGCGCGCCCTGCTCGACGTGGCCTGTACCGCTCTCGACTCGGGATCTCCGGCCGCGCAGGAGACGTCCATCGCCAAGACTTTCGGCGCGGAGGCGATCGGTCGCGTGGTGGACCGATCCCTGCAGCTGTGCGGTGGGATGGGCACCTCGGCGGACCTGCCGATCGCCCGCATCGCTCGCGAGGTCCGCCCGTTCCGCGTCTACGACGGCCCCTCCGAGGTCCACCGGTTCGCGATCGCGAAGCGTGCCGCCTCCGCGGCTCGACGGCGCGTGCAGGGGTGACGGGCGTGACGTGTCTCGACACCCAGGCCGTCGCCGAGCACCTCGAGGCGGTTGGCCTGGACCTCGCGGGCCCGCTGCGGTCGGAGCTGATCGCCGGCGGTCGTTCGAACCTGACCTACCAACTGAGCGATGGGCAGAGCCGGTGGGTGTTGCGCCGCCCGCCGCAGGCCGGGCGGACCGCCTCGGCCCACGACATGGTGCGCGAAGCGCGAGTGACCGCGGGGCTCGCCGACACTGCCGTGCCGGTCCCGCCGCTGGTCTCGCTCTGCGAGGACGAGTCGGTTCTCGGGGCGCCCTTCACGGTCACGGGATGGATCGACGGTCGAGTGGTCAGGCAGCGCAGCGATCTCACCGACCTGACCGACCACGAGCTCATCGCCACCTGTGCGGCACTGGTCGACGTGCTCGCCACGCTGCACGAGGTCGACCCGCAAAAGGTCGGACTCTCCGGCTTCGGGCGAGCACAGGGCTACCTCGAGCGGCAGGTAGCACTCTGGCGCCGGCAGTGGGAGCAGGTCCACACCCGGGAGCTCGCCGACCTCGAACGACTCCACATCCGGCTGGCGGACCGGGTGCCCACGAGCGCGGCGACCTCGATCGTGCACGGCGACTACCGCATCGACAACGTCATGCTCGCCGCGGACGACCCGGCCCAGGTCGTGGCCGTTCTCGACTGGGAGCTCTCCACCCTCGGAGACCCCTGCACGGACGTCGCGCTCATGTGCACCTACCGGCACCCGGCACTCGACGCGGTCCTCGGCATCCCGGCGGCCTGGGCCAGTCCACGCCTCCCGGCCCCCGAGTCTTTGGCCGACGCCTACGCCCGCCGCTCGGGCCGCGACCTGGGCGACTGGGCGTTCTACCTCGGCCTGGCCCACCTGAAGCTCGCGGTCATCGCCGAGGGCATCGCGTATCGGGCGTCGGTCGGGGCGGACGCTGGCCGAGAAGCACGTGGCGCTGCCGCCGCGGTTCCGGAGCTGCTGGCGGACGGCTTGTCTCACCTCGGCTGACCCGCGATGCCGCGCGACCAGCGAAGGATGCGAGGTGCGTGGATCCGCCTGCATGCGTCGAGCGAGGAGATCCGGGTAGCGCTGTTCGTGTCGCCCGTCGAGAAGAACCCGTCCGTGATGGAGTCACCGAACGCCACGACGGTTCGTGCGCCCGGGGACTCGACCTGGAAGCTCCTCACGTAGTACCAGGCCGTGGTGAAGGAAGCGAGGTGCGGCTCGGTGAGGCCGTGTCGGACGAACCCCGTGGCGGATGCATCGCGGGCGCGGTCACCTCCCGCGACGAAGAACGACTGGTTCGCGTTGGCGTGCACGGTGGCCGGCCCGGTCGCCTCGGGCGTGAACATGCTGATGGCCACGTCGTCGAAGGAATCGACGGTGCGCTCGACGCGGATCGCATCGCCACCGTGTCGCAGGTGCATCACCTGCCGGATCGTCTGGTTCTCGAACGACGAGATCGGCGCGGACAACCCCGCGGGAAGCCAAGCGTGGCATCGGTGGCCCCCTTCTACGCGTTGGAGTGCGTTACGTGCCGGAGGCTGCTCTTGTCGAGCTTCCCCACACTCGTACGGGGAATCGAGGCAGTGAAGCTCCAGCGATCCGGGATCCACCACTTGGCGACCCGACTACTGAGGAAGCTCGCTAGCTCGCCCTCGCTGAGCTCGACCCCCGCCACCGGCACGATGAAGGCGTGCGGCCGCTCCTCCCACTTCGGATCCGGGACGCCGATCACGGCGACCTCCGCGACGCCGGGATGCTCGGCGATCGCGTTCTCCAGCTCCACGCTGGAGATCCACTCGCCGCCGCTCTTGATGCCGTCCTTGAGCCGGTCCTTGAGCTGGACCCAGCCCCCGGGATGGATCACGCCGAGGTCGCCCGTGCGCAGCCAGCCGTCGCGGAACTTGGTGGCGTCCGAATCGCCGATGTAGGCGCCGGTGATCGTGTTGCCGGCCACCTCGACCTCGCCTTGCGCTTCTCCGTCCCGCGGCTGGATGACGCCGTGCTCGTCGACGATCCGCGCGCGGACGCCCGGCATGAGCCGACCGGTCCTCGTGGTCCAGGAGATGGCCTCGCCCTGCGTCGTACCCGCCGGGGGGCGGGAGAAGGTCAGCAGCGGGGAAGTCTCGGTCATGCCCCACCCCTGGGTGAGCTGAAGGCCGTTCCGCTCGAGGACCTGCCGGGCGAGCGCCGGCGAGAGCGGCGAGCCGCCGGATACTGCGACGCGAAGACCGGTCAGGTGGACCTCGTGCTCGGCGGCGTACTCACCCAGCTGGCTCCAGATCGTGGGTACGGCGGCCAGCATGGTCGGCTGCGTCTGCTCGATCATGGTCGCGAGGTGCGGGGCCTGCAGGAACCGTCCGCTCATCACCAGCCGGGCCCCGGCGATCCAGGCGGCGTGAATCCAGCCCCACGCGTTGGCGTGGAACATGGGCACGACCGGCAGTGCGGTGTCGCCGTCGGTGAACCCGTAGGCGCTGCCCGTCGAAATCATCAGCGTGTGCAGGTACGTCGAGCGGTGGCTGTACGCCACGCCCTTCGGGTCCCCGGTCGTGCCCGTCGTGTAACAGAGCACCGCCGCCTCGTCCTCCTGGACGTCGGCGAGCTCGGTCATCGGCTCTGCTGTCGCGACCAGGTCGGCGAAGCTGTGGAACGAGACGCCTTCGACCGCCAGCGCCGCGAGGTCGGCCTCCCCGATGCAGACGACGTCGCGCACGCTGGGCACGTCGCCGAGGAACTCCAGGAGCAGGGGGAGCAGGTCGGCGTCGACGATAATCAGCCGGTCCTCGGCATGCCGGGCGATGTAGGACAGCTGCGAGGCGTGCAGGCGCAGGTTCAGCGTGTGCAGCACCGCCCCCATGCCCGGCACGGCGAAGTACGCCGCCACGTGGTGGGAGGTGTTCCAGCACAGCGTCCCGACGACGTCACCGCGGCCGACTCCGAGCCCGGCGAGCGCGCTGGCGAGCCGCCGGCTCTCGTCCGCCACCTCGGCGAACGTGCGGTCGACCAGCACTCCGTCTACGTAGTCGATGATCGTCGCCGTGGCATGGACGTGCTCGCCATGCTCGAACAGGTCGGCGATCCGGAGTTCGTGTCGCTGCATCGTTGCCTGCACGGTCAATCTCCCTTCGTGGTGCGGGACGCCGCTCGCGGATGGCGTCCGGCGCTGCCCTAGGGTAACCTGTGAACCGTACGTACGGTCAAGGAGTGAAGATGGCGGCGATTGCGGGTCTGGGACTGACCGAGGTGGGCAAGGTCTACGGCAGGACGTCCTTCGAGCTCGCTGCCGAGGCGGTCGCGCTGGCGGCCGGCGACGCGGGGCTCACGCTCGCCGACGTCGACGGGTTGCTGATCAACCCGGCGTTCAGCCAGCCGGCCCTCGACCTCACCCTCGCCCGGCGTCTCGGGCTTCGCGACCTGCGTGTGCTGTCCTCGCTGACTGCGTACGGCGCATCGGCGGGCGTGATGGTGGCCCAGGCGGCCCAGGCCGTCGACGCTGGCGCGGCTGACGTGGTCGCCTGTGTCTTCGCGGACACCCCTCGCTCGGGGACGAGCTCGGGGGCGGAGGCATACCAGGCGTTCTCCCTGCAGGCGAGGGGAGTGCGCAGCGCCGAGACTGCGGCCGGCCTCACCAGCACCACGCATCGGTACGCGCTGGCGGCGGACCGCTACATGTCGACGTACGGCGTGACGCACGACGAGCTGGGGGCGGTCGCCGTGAGCCAGCGCCGGTGGGCCGAGATGAACCCGGTCGCCGCGATGCGCACGCCGTTGAGCCTCGAGGAGTACCACGCCTCGCGCTGGGTTGTGGAGCCGTTGCACCTGCTCGACTGCTGCCTGGTGTCGAACGGGGGAGCGGCAGTGATCGTGACCAGCGCGGAACGGGCGCGGGACCTGCGCCAGCCCCCGGTGCACGTCCGTGGATGGGGCCAGGCACATCCAGCGCCACCGTTGCGTGCTGGTGGCTCCTTCGGGCTGACGACCGGGGCCAAGGCATCGGGGAGGGCAGCCTTGGCGATGGCCGGCCTCGGCCTGGACGACGTGCAGCTGCGCGAGATCTACGACTGCTACACCTACACGGTCCTGGTGACCCTCGAGGACTACGGGTTCTGCGGCCCGGGTGAGGCCGGAGCCCTGGCGGCGTCTGGAGCCCTCGGTCCGGGAGGGGCACTCCCGACGAACACGGGGGGAGGCCAGCTCTCGTCCTTCTACCTCTGGGGCATGACACCGCTCCACGAGGCGGTCGTCCAGGTGCGCGGCCAGGCCGGCGAGCGGCAGGTGGGCGCCCACGACACGGCGATGGTGAGCGGCAACGGCGGCATCCTCGAGCACCACTCCACCCTCGTCCTGACCTCGGAGACCGCAGCATGAGCTCCGTGACCCGGGCGCCCGCGCGACGCGATGACATGACCGCGGCATGGTTCGACGGCCTGCGCGCCGGCCGGCTGCTCCTGCGCGCCTGTCCCGAGGGGCATCGCAGTCGGCCCGACGTACTGGCCTGCGACGTGTGCGGCAGCCTCGAGCTCGGCTGGGCCGAGGCAAGTGGGTGGGGCTCGACCGTGGCGCTCGCCGTCGACCGCTCGACGCAGCCCGCGACGCACCTGGTGGTCGTCGCGCTGGACGAGGGGCCGTGGCTGATCACCCGGCTCGAGGGTGAGCAGGTCGCGCGGGGCGAGGACGTCGTCGTGCGCTACGTCCAGGACGGCGAGGGCGAGGCCTATCCGGTGGTGACTGCACGGCCCGCAGACGGCGACTGAGACGTAAGAGCCGCCCACCCCAGTCGCAGGGGTGAGCGGCTCCTTGGTGTTCGGCTGCTACTTGGCGGACGCAGCCTTCTTCGCGGCCGGCTTGGGTGCCGGAGTCTCGGCCGCTTCCTCGCTCGCGCCCAGCAGTCGCAGCGTCAGGTCGCGCTGGGCAGCCAGCAGGCGCTCGGTGAGCTCGAAGTTCGCCTTCACCAGTTCGCTCGGCAGCGGCACCCGGTCGCTCAGGGCGTCGTTGAGCCTGCTGAGCCGGTCCGGCACCGGGATCTGCGGGAGGTCGACCCTGTCGCGCACGCCCTGTGCGACCGAGGCGAGTGCGTCCTCGGTCCGCTTGAGTGCCGCGACCCACTGGTCGCCAATCTCCCTGGTGACGTCCTGGTAGCTGGGCATGTTGTTCCTTCCTGAGGGACGACGGCGGTCGGAGCTTTCCGACTCACGGTCCGTCGACCATCGCCTTGTAGGTGGAGATGAGGGCGGCCTTCTGCGCCCGGTTCAGCTGCTCGTCCGACTCGATCGCGTCGAGCACGCCCAGACTGGGCTCCGCAGTCTCCGGCGGCATCCAGCCCATGCGGCGGAAGAGCGTCGTGGGGGCGATGCCCAGCCCGTCCGCGATCGCCCTGAGCACGGCCGGGGACGGCTGGAAGAGTCCTCGCTCGACCTGGCTCAGGTACGAGTCGGAGACGTTCGTGGCGCTTGCCAGGGTTCGCAAGGAAAGCTGGGCCAGCTCGCGCTGTGCGCGCAGGTACCGGCCGAGCGCCTGGCGATCCTGTCCCGTCATCGGCGTCTCCTCGCTTGGTCCGCCAAGCGGTGGCTTGGTCTGCCACATGATTGACCGCACGTACGGTCTGTGTCAATCTGACGTGGGCATCGCAGGACCCGACCGGGTCCACCCCGGACAGCAGGAGGATCAGATGAGCTACTTCAAGGACGACGCGGAGGTCTACAAGTACCTCGGAGGGGTGTTCCGGGTCGCCAACGACGTGGAGGGTGTCGGGTCGAACCTCCGCGCGGCGGACATCGTGCTGCGGCTCGACTACAGCAACCCCACGTCGAGCATCACCGTGGTGCTGAAGGAGCCCGCCATCGAGGTCATCGAGGGCGACTCCGACCTCGAGCCGGACGTGCGGATGTCGATGTCGGCCGACCACGGCAACCAGTTTTGGCGCGGCGAGTACAACGTCGCCGTGGGCCTCGCCAAGGGGCAGGTCAAGGCCAAGGGTCCGGTGACCAAGATTCTCAAGCTGATCCCCGCCGCGAAGCCCGTCTTCCCGATCTACCGGGATCTGGTGGCGGAGAAGGCCGCGGTCTGATGATCGGGGTCCCGCACTTCCGGATGTACATCGACGGGCAGTGGGTCGACACGGAAGATCGCTACGAGCTGACAAACCCGGCCAACGAGGAGCTCGTCGCCACCGCGGCGAAGGGAACCGTCGAGCACACCGACCAGGCAGTCGCCGCCGCCCTCGCCGCGCACCGCCGAGGGGAGTGGCGCAACGCCAACCCCGAAGAGCGCGCGGCGACGATGACCCGGATCGTCGAGATCCTCAACGAGCGCATGGATGAGCTCGTCGAGCTGCACGTCGCCGAGAACGGCGTCACCATCCGGCAGGCGATGGCGTTCCACGTCGGTTACTCGATCTCGCACCTTCAGTACTTCGCCGACCTGGCGCGCACCTACGCGTTCGAGTCCTCGGGGCCGATGCTGGGCTACCCGACGATGGCTGCCGGCATCACCCGGCGCGAGCCGATCGGAGTCGTGGCCGGCATCGTGCCGTGGAACTTTCCCCTCCTGCTGGCTGTCTGGAAGCTCGGCCCTGCGCTCGCCGCCGGAAACTGCGTCGTCATCAAGCCGGACGAGAAGACGCCCGCGACGCTGCTCGAGCTCGCCCGCGCCGCACATGACGCGGGGCTGCCCCCGGGGGTCCTGAACATCGTCACCGGAGAGGGCGAGGAGGTCGGCAAGCGGCTGTCCGCCCACCCCGACGTCCGCAAGGTCGCGTTCACCGGGTCGACCGCGGTAGGTCGGCTCATCGCCCAGCAGGCGGCCGGGAACATCAAGAAGGTCACGCTGGAGCTCGGTGGCAAGGGGCCCAACATCATCCTCCCCGATGCCGACCTGGACACGGCGGTCGACGGTGCGCTGTTCGCGTTCTGCCTGTACCAGGGGCAGGCCTGCGAGTCGGGCACCCGGTTGCTCCTGCCAGACTCGCTCCACGACGATTTCGTCGGGCGCATGATCGAGCGGGCAAAGGCCATCAAGGTCGGCGATCCGGCGGACTTCGACACCGACATGGGGCCGATCATCTCGGCCGAGCAGAAGGCCCGCATCGAGTCCTACCTCGAGCTCGCCCCCAAGGAGGGCGCCACCATCGCCTTCCAGGGTGAGGTGCCCGAAGGCCCCGGCCACTGGGTTCCCGTCACGATCCTGACCGACGTCACGAACGACATGCGCATCGCCCAGGAGGAGATCTTCGGACCGGTCCTGTGCGTGCTGCGTTACTCCGACGTCCAGGAGGCGATCGACATCGCCAACGACTCCGAGTACGGGCTCTCCGCGGGAGTGTGGAGCGAGGACATCGACGCCGCCATGGAGGTGGCCAGACAGATCGACTCCGGGACGGTGTGGATCAACGACTGGCACATGGTGAACGCCCTCTACCCCTTCGGCGGTTTCAAGCAGAGCGGTGTGGGCCGGGAGCTCGGCCCCCACGCGCTGGACGAGTACACCGAGGAGAAGTTCGTGCACGTCGACCTCTCCCGTTCACTGGAGCGCAGGGTCTACGACCTCGTCGTACCGGCCAAGGAGGGCTGAGCCATGCGGGTAGCGATCTTCGAGGAAGCCGGCGCTGCTCCAGCCCTGCAGGAGGTCGAGCACACTCCATTACAGGACAACGAGGTGCTCGTCCGGATCGCCGGGGTGGGCATCTGCCACACCGACCTCACAGGCCTGAACGGGAACGTGCCGCTGCCGACACCGGCGGTGCTGGGTCACGAGGGCGCAGGGGTCGTCGAGGCGATCGGCGCCGACGTCGAGGGCCTGGAGGCCGGCGACCACGTCGTGCTGACCTTCGACACGTGCGGGGACTGCCGAGCGTGCGGTGCCGGCCACCCGGCGTACTGCGAGCTCTTCGCACCCCTGAACTACTTCGGCACCCGGCTGGACGGCACCACGACCATGGTCCAGGGCGACCGGGAGGTTCACGGCAGCTGGTTCGGGCAATCCTCATGGGGCACCCACGCCGTCGCGAGCGCACGCAACGCCGTCCAGGTGGACAGGGATGCACCGCTCCATCTGCTCGGACCACTCGGGTGCGGCCTCCTGACCGGAGCAGGCACCGTCCTCAACGTGCTCCGTCCGCAGCCGGGGCAGAGCATCGGGTTCTGGGGGATGGGCACCGTCGGCCTCGCCGGCCTGATGGCCGCGAAGGCGCTCGACTGCGAGAACATCGTTGCGGTCGACCTCAACGACGACAGGCTGGCCCTCGCGCGGGAGCTCGGCGCGACCCACACCTTCAACCCGTCCTCCACCAAGGACGTCGTGTGGGAGATCCTCGAAGCCACCGGGGGACTCGACTCCTCGATGGAGGCTGTCGGCCTCGGCAGCGTCGTCCGGGAGGCCCTCGGCTCGCTGCGCTCGCCCGGGGTATGCGCCACGGTGGGCCTGCAAACCCTCGAGAACGACATCACCATCGACCAGGGCCACCTCCTCATCGGTCGCACGCTGACCGGTGTCATCGAGGGCGACGCCGACCCGCACCAGCTGATCCCCGGGCTGATCCGGATGTGGCAGGACGGGCAGTTCCCGTTCGACCGGCTGATCACCGAGTACCCACTCGAGGAGCTGGCCACCGCACTCGAGGACTTCCACGCCGGCAAGGTGATCAAGCCTGTGCTCATTCCTGCCAGCTCGTCGTACTGACAACTCGAAAGGCAAACGAAACGATGAACACGACTGCACCAGCTCTGACGAGCGCCGCTTGGGTCGAAGAGTTCTTTCGGCACGTGGATGCGCATGACTTCGAATGGGTGGAGGCCGCCTTGACGCCGGACTGCGTCATCGATGCCTCAGGCTTCAAGGAGACGGGCGCCGAGGTCGTGGTGTTGTGGATGGCCGGGTTCTTTGCGGCGTTCCCCGATCTGCGTCACCGCCCCTACCGCGTGATCAGTGGTACGGACGAGGTCGCTGCACTCGTACAGGTGACCGGCACGCACACCGAGGATCTCGGCTTTCCGGACGGCGCCTTCCTGCCGCCCACCGGTGCCTCCATGGACGTCGAGCTCGCTGAGTTCTGGCGCTTCGAAGGGGACCGCGTCGCCGAGTACAAGGTGATCTACGACCAGGCTGGGTTCCTCGCGCAGCTGGGAGTGGGCGTCTGACGTCAACGACCTGATCGCCGAACAAGGGCGCTGGCCCGTCCATGGACAGGCCAGCGCCCTTGTTTCGACTGTGGCGGTCTCAGCAGCGGGACGCTTCCTCGACCAGCCTGGCGAGGGTTGTCTGCTTCTGGCTCCCGCTCACGATGAGGGTCGTGAGGCAGGTGGGGGCCCATCGGTTCTTGAAGTCGTCGACCACCTTGTCCGCCGGTCCGACGAGGGCGACGTCCTCCACCATCTCAAGCGGGATGGCGTCGATCGCCTCCTGCTTGCGCCAGGCGAGGTAGCGCTCCTGCAGCTCCTGGCAGACCTCAGCCCATCCGCACGAACAGGTCGTTGTGGAAGTTCGCGCTCTTGGCGCCCATGCCCCCGCATAGAGACCGATGATGGGCTTGATGCGTGAGGCCGCGAGCTCGACATCCTCGTCCTCCGCCATGAACACCACGCCTGCAACCTCGAAGGTCTCGGCGGTGTGCCGGGCACCCGGTACGTCGAAGCCCTCGGCCAGCGCCGATCGATAGAAGGCGTCGGACTTGGGGGAGAACCAGAGGGGCAGCCAGCCGTCGGCTATCTCTGCGGCGAGTGCGACGTTCTTCGGACCTTCTGCGCCGAGGTACACAGGGATGTCCGTACGAACCGGGTGCACGGTGGATCGCAGCGCCTTCCCGAGCCCGGTGCCGTCGGCGCCTCCATACGGCAGCTGGTAGTGCCGCCCGGAAGACTCCACCGGCGCGTTTCGCGCCCAGACTCGGCGCATGATCTCCACGTATTCCCGGGTTCGCTCGAGTGGTCTCGGATACGGCGCGCAGTACCAGCCCTCGACGACCTGCGGGCCCGACGCACCGAGCGTCGATCGCGCGGTCGGCGTCGGTGAAGGTGCCCCTGGGCGCCTCGCCGAACGGCGCCTCGGTGGCCGGGCACATGATCTGGGTGACCTCGCGGCCGCTCGACGGATGCCACGCGCCTCCGATGAAGAGGTCCGTGCGCGCGTAGGTCAGCGTGCTCATGTCGCTGCTCCCGGGATGAGGACGGCCTTGATGGTGTGGCCGCTGGCCATGTCGGCCTCGGCCTGGTTGATGTCAGTCATCGGGTAGGTCCGGATGAGGCGGTCGAAAGGCAGCCGGCCCTGTCGCCACAGGTCGATGAGCTCGGGAATGAGTGCACGTGGGACCGCGTCACCCTCGAGGATGCCGGTGATGGTCTTGCCGGTCGCGAGGGCATCACCCGGCAGATCGAAGGGCCCTGCCACGGCGGAGACGAGGCCGAGGGTGCCCTGGGCGCGCAGCGCGGCGACCGCTGCCGCGACGACCATGGGCGCTCCAGTGGTGTCCAAGGCGGTATCGGTGCCCCCCTTGGCGATCTCCTTGACCTGACGGGCGATCTCCCCCGCAGAGAGGCCGGCTGAATCGACGACGTGCGTCGCGCCGAGCTCCAGCGCGAGCTCCAGCCGAGAGTGGTGCCGGTCGACCGCGATGACGTGCTCGGCGTCCGCTGCTGCGGCCGCCATCACGGCCGAGAGCCCGACCGTCCCTGCGCCGTAGATGGCCGTGCTTTCGCCTTCCGCGACCCGGAGGACCCGGAACACCGAGCCTGCGCCCGTGAGCACTCCACACGCCAGGGGACCGAGGAGCTCCAGCGGGACGTCGTCGGGCACCGGGACGACGTTGCGCGCCTCGACCACGGCGTGGCTCGCGAACGAGGACTGTCCGAACCATCGGGCACCGATCGGGGTGCCTGCGATGTCGTGCGCTCGGGCCTCGTCGGCGCTGGAGCGGCCAACCATGTTCCGCCCCCAGAAGGAACGGCAGTAGGCGGGATGCCCGTCCGTGCAGGCCCGACAGGTGCCGCAGTGGTCGAAGGACAGCACGACGTGGCTGCCGACGGCGACATCGGTGACGTCCGTCCCGGTCGCGGTCACCACCCCGGCGCCCTCGTGGCCCAGGATCAGCGGTGGCTGCGCCATGAACCCGTCGATGCGCGGGAGCAGGTCGGTGTGGCAGAACCCCGTACCGGCGATCTCGATGAGCACCTCGCCTCGTCCGGGCTCGGCGAGCTCTACGTCCTCGATCTTGAAGGCGCCACCGCGCTCGCGCAGTACTGCCGCCTGGATATACATGAAAGCTCCTCGTTGACCGTGCGTACGGTCAACTCTAGCGCGGCATGCCGACCTACGCCAGAGCGGATCTGCCCTCGCTTCAGGAAGCGGCTTTGCCCTCGGTCTCCGCAACGACCTGCATCGCGTCCCGGACGGCCTTCGCGGCCCGCCCCGCCGGGTCGCTGAGCTCTGTCACGCGGTCGCGGTCGACCAGCAGGCTGCCCAGGACGAGGTCCACCAGAGCGCTTCCGATGGCATCGATGGGGCGATCGCCGTCCGGGTGGAACCAGGTCCACGCCCACTGCGCCGAACCGAACATCAGCAGCGCGTCGACGGTGGGGTCCACCTGGCGGAAGACCCCAGCGTCGACTCCGGCCTGGATGACGTCCCGAACGCGGGTGAAGTACTGCTGCCGCAGCTCTGCTCCCTTGGCCATCGACTCCTCGTCAGCCAGCCTGACGACCTCGCGCTGGAACGCGACCGTCGCCGCGCGATCCTCCACGTGGTACAGCATGAAGGCGTGGAGCGCGGCCGCGAGCTGCTCGGCCGGGTCTTTCAGCTTCTCGAGCATGTGGTCGAGCTCGGCCAGCCGGCGCGTCATGTAGGACTCATGCAGCGCTGCGAGGATCCTGTCCTTGGTGCCGAAGTGGTGCACGATCGTGCCCTTGGACACGCCGAGCTCCTTCGCGACCAGACCGAAGTTGACGCCGTCGTAGCCGATCTCGGCGATGTGTCGGGTGAACGTGTCGAGGATTTCGTTGTACCGTCCAGCACCGGTCGCCATCAGGGCTCCTTCTGTCCGCGGAGTTGCGAGTCGCTTGTCAAGCCCACTCTAGAGGAGCCTGACCGCACAGGCGGTCATCCGAACTTGGCTTTGAGGTCGCGCTTGAGGATCTTCCCCGTGGGGTTCCTGGGAAGGGCGTCGACGAAGGTGATGCCCGTCGGGCACTTGTAGTGGGCGAGTCGCTGACGCGCGTACGCGATCAGCTCGGATGCCTCGGGCTCCGAGCCGCTCTCGGGGGTGACGATGGCGTGGACGGTCTCGCCCCACTTCCGGTCGGGCAACCCGATGACGGCGACTTCAGCGACCGCAGGGTGCTGGATCAGGACGCGTTCCACCTCGGCGGGGTAGACGTTCTCTCCGCCGGTGATGACCATGTCCTTGACCCGGTCCTCGATGTAGAGGTATCCGTCCTCGTCCATCCGGCCAGCGTCCCCGGTCCGGAGCCACCCGCCGACGATCGATTCGGCTGACGCATCGGGCTTGTTCCAGTAGCCCAGCATCACCTGGGGCGACTTCACCCAGAACTCGCCGACCTCGCCGAGTGCGGCGTCCTTGCCGCTGCTGGGGTCGACGACGCGGACGTCGCTTCCGGGCAGCGGGCGTCCCGCCGAGGCACGCAGGTGGGCACGCTCGGGGTCCCGGTGGTCGTCGGGTCCGAGGACGCAGAAGACCCCGGACATCTCGGTCATGCCGTAGACCGAGTACAGCGGGGTGTCCAGCGTCGCCAGGGTCTTCTCCATGAGCGGGGCGGGCATGGGGGAGCCGCCGTACCCGATCACGTGGAGACTCTTCGTGGCCTCGACAAGGTCGGGCTGGGCGAGCAGCATCTGGATGAGCGCGGGCACGAAGAAGGCGTGGGTCACCTGCTCGTCCTTGATCAGCTTCAAGAGGTCCGCGGGGACGGCGTCGCGGGCGATGATGGTCCGCCCGCCGGCGTACATCCCACCGATGGCCCAGCTGGTGCCTCCCACGTGGAAGAGCGGCATCGCCACCAGGTTCACCGTCGACTCGTCCATCTTGTACGCCGGCAGCAGTGCCTCGCTGTGGGCAGCAAGGCCGGCCTGCGAGAGCATGGCGCCCTTCGGCCAGCCCGTCGTGCCTGACGTGTAGAGCTGCAGGAAGCAGTCGTCGGCGGAAGCGTGGTGGCGCTCGGAGAGGGGCGTGCCGGCCGCGACGAGCGCCTCGTACTCGTCCTGGTCTCCGCCGAGGACGACGATCCGCCGCAGCTTGGGCAGCTCGGACCGGATCGCCTCCACGGAGCTGGCGAACTCCTCGCCGACGATGAGGATCTCGGCCGTGGTGTCGTCGATGACGTAGGCGAGCTCCTCGGGCGACAGGCGGAAGTTGACGACCGCGTGGGCTGCGCCCAGCAGGGAGGCCGCGAAGGTCGTCTCGAGGCAAGCGGGATGGTTCTTGTCCAGGAAGGCTATCCGGTCGCCCTCGGTGACGCCCTCGGCGCGGAGGGCGCCCGCCAGTCGCAGGATGCGGGCACGGAGCTCGGTCCAGGTCCAGGCCCGGCTGCCGAAGAGCAGTGCGACGGCATCGGGGTGTTGGCTGGCCTGGCGTTCGATGATCTCGAAGATGCCGTTCGGGGTAACGCCCATGGTTCCTGCTCCTGACTGTACGTGCGGTCAATACGACGATGGGATCCGAGCATAGGCGCAATGTGAGCGAGGGCACAAGAGTTGACTGACCGTGCGTACGGTCACTAGCCTGTTTCGCATGGTCACCCCCTCCAGCAGCAGCGGCGAGACGTGCGATCGCGACGTCGGGCTGGACCCGAGGGCGCGAGCATTCCTGCGGATGCTGGAGATCTGGGGCTGGCCGCCGACGTGGACGCGGACGCCCCGGCAGGCACGTCATGACCTCCGGATCCTGCATGCAGCGACCGGCAGCTGGCGCCCCGTTCGCGACGTCCGCGACGCGAGGATCCCCGGACCCGACGGCACGATCCCGGTCCGGGTCTACCGCCCCGGGCGCCGTGGGGACACGGATCGGCCCCTGATCGTTTACTTCCACGGTGGTGGCTTCGTCATCGGTGACTTGTTCACGGCCGACGGCGCGTGTCGCCGGCTGGCGAACGCCGCCGGGGCGACGGTCGTCTCGGTGCACTACCGGCGTGCTCCCGAGCACCCGCTGCCTGCGGCCCAGGAGGACGCCTACGCCGCCGCTCGCTGGGTCCAGCAGCACGCACGCCAGCTGGGCGCAGATCCTGGCCGCCTGGTC
Organism: Nocardioides sp.; assembly: GCF_004803405.1. Taxonomy (GTDB): domain Bacteria; phylum Actinomycetota; class Actinomycetes; order Propionibacteriales; family Nocardioidaceae; genus Nocardioides; species Nocardioides vastitatis. The sequence continues at coordinate 49,954 of NZ_SSXI01000116.1, forward strand.
GTGGCTGGTGACTCGGCCGGTGGGGGACTCGCCGCCCACGTCGCGCAGCGCCTTCGCGACGACGGCCGCGCACCGGCGGCGCTGCAGGTGCTGGTGAATCCCGGTCTGGACTTCAGCCTCGAGCACACCGACCGGGACCCGGCACTCGCCAGGTTGCTGGACTGGGACACGATCGACTGGTTCGCCGCACACGCGGTTCCGCCAGCGGTCGATCGCACCGACCCGGTGATCTCTCCCTCGCGGGCCCCCGACCTGACCGGCCTCCCGCCGGCCGTCGTGATCACGGCCGGCGTCGACCCGTTCCGCCAGGACGCCAAGCACTACGTGCGGGCGCTGGAGTCCGCCGGTGTCGCCGTCGAGTGGCACGACTTCCCCGGCCAGCTGCACGGGTTCACCGACATGGACCTGGTCTTCCCGGCCGCCCGCGACAGCCTCCAGCGGATCGCCACGGCCGTTCGTCGAGCCACCGCGGCAGAGATGCCCGTCGCCCTCGTCTCCGACGAGCGCATCCCATGGAGCCGACCAGACGGAGGGCTGCTGCGGCGACTGTGGGAGGACGCCCAGAGGCTCCCGCTGGTCAACGGACCCGACGCGCTGCGCAGCCTGCTCGCCGCCCGGCTGACCACGGCAGCCTTCCGGCTGCACCCGTCGACAGGCACCTGCGGAGGGGCAGGGCCATGACCACTGCACTGAGCGACATCCTGACGCCGTCGATGTACGCCGACGGCATCCCGCACGAGGTCCTGCGCGACCTGCGACGCGAGCATGCCGTCGTCTGGGTCGACGAGCCCGCCACGGAGACGTTTGCCGGCGGCCGGGGCTACTGGCTGGTGCTCCGGCACGCCGAGGTGAGTCACGTGTCCCGTCATCCCGAGGACTTCTCGTCGTGGCGAGGCACGAGCTTCCTGCGCGACCAGCGGCCGACCGATGTCGCCGTCCTGCGCAGGATGATGCTAAACATGGATCCGCCCGAGCACAGCTCGTTGCGCAAGATCGTGAACCGGGCGTTCACGCCGAAGGTGATCCGGCAGCAGCTCTTCGAGGCCATCAAGCGGCACGCTTGCGAGGTCGTCGATGCCGTCTGCGAGACCGGCGAGACCGACTTCCTCGCCAACGTCGCTGCCGAGATGCCGCTGCTCGTGCTCGCCGACGTGCTGGGCGTGCCGCCCGAGGACCGGAAGCTCCTGTACAGCTGGACGAACCGCCTCGTCGGCATCGACGACCCCGAGTACGGCGGTGACCCCCAGGGATTCCTCTCCGCGTTCACGGAGATGTTCGCCTACTGCCGGGCCGCCACCAAAGAACGGCGCACGAGGCCGACCGAGGACCTCTGGAGCACGGTCGTCAACGCCGAGGTGGACGGTGAGTTCCTTTCCGACGACGACCTCGACCGGTTCTTCCAGCTGCTGGTCATCGCCGGCAACGACACCACGCGCAACCTGCTGGCGAACACGATGCTCACCCTGTCGGAGCATCCGAACCAGCTCGCCAGGCTGCGCGAGGATCTCTCGCTCCTCCCGGGCGCCGTCGAAGAGGTCCTGCGCTTCAGTCCTTCGGTGATCCAGTTCCGGCGCACCGCCACGCGGGACCTCGAACTCGCCGGACAGTCGATCGCCGAGGACGACCGCGTGATCATCAACTATGCATCGGCGAACCGCGACGAGAGCGTCTTCGCGGACCCGGATCGGTTCGACATCACCCGCGATACGAACCCGCACATCTCCTTCGGGGACGGCACGCACTACTGCCTCGGGGCCAACCTCGCACGTCTGCAGGTTCAGACCCTGCTCACCGAGCTATTCACCCGGTTGCCCGACATCGAAGTGAGCGGCGAGGCCAGCCACATGCAGTCCAGCTTCATGAACGGCATCAAGCACCTGCCGGTCCGCTTCACCCCAGCGGAGAGACGAGGGCCGCTGGTCGTCGCGGGCGTCGACCTGGAAGACGGACCTGCCGAGGACGACGTCGCCGCTGAACAGCCCGCTGCACCGGGACACGCGACACCGATGCTGGTCCTTTTCGGCTCCAACTTCGGGACCGCGGAGGAGGTGGCCGACGACCTCGCGAACGCCGGCCGCGCTCGCGGCTTCGACGTACGCGTCTCCACCCTCGACGAGGCGGTGGACGACCTGCCGACCCAGGGCGTCGTGCTCATCGCCACCGCCACCTACAACGGCACTCCACCTGACAACGCCGTGAGGTTCGCGGAGTGGATCACTGCCCAGGCGCCTGACCTCAGCGGCGTGAAGTTCGGCGTCTTCGGGTGCGGTAACCACGAGTGGGCCCCGACGTTCCAGGACTTCCCGCGGCTCGTCGACAGCCGGCTCGAGGAGCTGGGTGCCACCCGCCTGCACTCCCGCGGCGAGGGCGACGTCGCCGCGGACTTCGACGGAGACCTCCAAACCTGGGAAACGGCCCTGTGGCCCAGCCTCGCCGAGGCTTTGGGCATCGACCTGGGAGCCGTTGCGGGATCCTACGAGCCCCGCCTGCGCATCGAGTTCCTGCCGAGCGACCGGCCCAGCCCCTTCGTCGAGTCGCTCGACGCCCGGCCCATGCGGATCATCGAGACCCGGGAGCTGACGACGCCCGACGGTCCAGTGGCGGTGCGACCCGTACGTCACGTCGAGCTCCAGCTGCCGAAGGGCGTCACCTATCAGGCGGGTGACCACCTCGGCGTCATCCCGCACAACAGTGACGCCCTGGTCGCCCGCGTAACACAGCGGTTCGACCTCGAGCCGGACGCATGGGTGCGGCTAGTGGCGGACCACGGTGTCAGCTCGTTCCTCCCCGTGGGGGAGCGGGTGACCGTGCGGCACCTGATCAGCGACTACGTCGAGCTGCAGGGGGTGGCCGGACGTCGCGACATCGAGCGACTCCTGGAGCACACCGAGTACCCCTGGACCCGAGCCCGCCTCGAGCGGCTCCTGGACGGAGACACCTACCGCGCCGAGGTCCTGGCCCGACGCATTTCGGTCCTTGACCTCCTCGAGATGCATCCGACGTGTCGACTGCCGTTCGAGGTCTTCCTCGAGCTGTTGAGCCCCCTGTCGCCGCGCTACTACTCGATCTCCTCGTCGCCGCGCGTACAGCCGGACAGGTGCTCGATCACCGTGGGCGCCCTGGTCGGCGAAGCCCGGTCGGGGAACGGCACCTTCCACGGCACCTGCTCAAGCTACCTGTTCGCCCAGGAGGTCGGCCGGGTGGTGCACGCGTTCGTCCGGGACACGGCCAGCTCCTTCCGGCTACCTAGTGACCCGAGCGTCCCCGTGGTCATGGTCGCCGCGGGCACCGGACTGGCACCGTTCCGCGGCTTCCTGCAGGATCGCGCCGCGGCCAGGCGAGCAGGCACCGACTTCGCTCCGTCCCTCCTGCTCTTCGGCTGCCGCCACCCGCAGTCGGACGAGCTCTACCGGGGCGAGCTCGAACAGCTCGCCGAGGCAGCCGGCGTACAGCTCGCCTGCGCCTACTCGCGGGTGCCTGACCTGCCCCGTGTCTACGTCCAGGACCGCTTGCAGGCCATGGGCGCGCACGTCATGGACCTGCTCGAACGAGGCGGAGCGCTCTATGTCTGCGGCGCCGCCGCGATGGCCGACGGCGTCCGCTCGACGCTCCTCGACCTGCGCTCCGAGCTGTGCGGGGAGAAGGCGGAGGACGCCGAGGCATGGCTGCAGCAGCTGACCGAGGACCGGCGGTGGCTCGTCGACGTGTGGGCCACCGGATGAGGATGGAAGGGAGTCGCCGATGAAACTTCCAACGTGGGTCAGCCTCGACCCGGCAAAGGCCTTCTTCGCCGCCGAGCGAAGGCTCTCGCCACGACTGGAGGCGGCGCTAGGCACCGACGCCGCCCTGGACACGCTCGCTGTCGCGTTCGCCCTTCGTCGCCTCCTCGGCCGCGCGGCGGACGGCGTCGCCAACCGGGCCGTCGAGATCGCGGGGCTCCCCTCCAGCCGCCAGCTGCGGCAGCTGCAGGCGTCACTGGACGCGCTCGACAGAGCAAACCGGTGACCGCCCTACTGGCAGGGATCACCGCGCCGGTTCGTGGGGCGCGCGCCCGCGCAGCCCGAAACGCCCAGCGCACCGTCAATGCGCTGCGCCTCGCCGGGGGACTCGACCGGCCCCAGACCGGTCACTCCCAGCACACCATCGCCTGGCGGCAGGGCAAGGCATCCCTGAGGCACTACACCGACGTGACCGGCGGACGCCCGGTGCTGCTCGTCCCCAGTCTTATCAACCGCAGCCACATCTGGGACCTCCGCCCGGGGGACAGCTTCGTGGAGGGCCTGCAGGCGGCCGGTCATGACGTCTTCCTCGTTGATTGGGGAGTGCCGGACGAACGCGATGTCGGAAACTCCATGAGCACCTACGTGGACCAGTACCTGCCCGCCGCGATGACTGCTGCCCGCGAAGCGACCGGGCAGAACCCGGTGGTCATCGGCCACTGTTTCGGCGGCGTCATCGCTGCGTTGTGGACCGCCTCGACCGACGCACCGCCGGCCGCCCTCATCTGTCTGGGTGTGCCGACGAACTGGCTCGAGATGGGTCCGCTCGCCCAGATGACCCGGCAGGGGCGGATCGATCCCGAGGACATCCTCGACCGAACCGGGAACGTCCCGCCGACCACGCTGCTGCGGTCGTTCCAGATGCTGCGCCCCCTGGGCGACCTCGGCGGCTACGTGATCCTGTGGACACGCCTGCACGACAGAAGGGCCGCACAGGCGATCTGGGCACTCAGCAACTGGGCCCGGGACCACGTGCCCTTCCCCGGGGCTGCGTTTGTGGACATGGTTCGTCGGATCAGCCGGGGGAACGGCCTGGCAACCGGCTCCGTCGTGCTGGGAGATCGCGCGCGCAACCTCTCCGCCATCAAGGTGCCGTTCCTCAACATCTACGGCACCTACGACCACGTCACTCCGCCAGCCTCCGTGACGCCGCTGGCCGACCTGGTCGGGTCCGACGACGCGGAGACGCAATCCCTCAAGGCGGGCCACGTCGGGCTGCTCGTGGGCAGCTCGGCCCGCAAGCAGACCTTGCCGGCGGTGACGGCCTGGCTCGATGCCCGCGGCCTGGGTGCTGCCTCCCAACGCTGACCGAGCACACCGCTTGCGGCCGAAGTGCCGATCTACACCTGAGGAGACCCATGGAGCTCGACAACACCACCGCCCTCGTGACCGGAAGCGCCTCTGGGCTGGGCGCCGCCACGGCGGCGGCCCTGGCCGCCAGGGGCGCACGCGTCCTGGGACTGGACCTGCCCAAGGCGCTCGACAGCGCTCCTGAGGTCAGCGGCGTGGAGTACGTCGGGACAGACGTCACCAACGCCGACCAAGTGCGATCTGCCGTCGATCACGCGGTCCGTGGTGGCGGGCCCCTGCGGACGGTCGTCAACTGCGCCGGCATCGGCCCTTCCACACGGATCCTCGGCCGCAAGGGTGTGCACGACATCGCCCTCTTCGCGAAGGTGCTCGAGGTGAACCTCGTCGGCACGTTCACGGTCATGGCGACGGCCGCGGAGGCCATCGCAGCCTCGGAGGCGGATGAGCACGGGCAGCGCGGTGTCGTGGTCAACACGGCGTCGATCGCCGCCTTCGACGGCCAGATCGGCCAGGCTGCCTATGCCTCGTCCAAGGCGGGCGTGGTCGGCCTCACCCTGCCTGCAGCCCGCGATCTCGCGCAGCACGGCATTCGCGTGTGCACGATCGCACCGGGCATCGTCGAGACCCCCATGCTCGCCACGGTCAGCGAGGAGTATCGCGTCGGCCTCGCAGCCGGGGTGCCCTTTCCGCAGCGGCTCTGCCGGCCGGAGGAGTTCGCTCGACTCGTCACGATGATCATCGACCACGACTACCTCAACGGCGAGACGATCCGCATGGACGGCGCACTCCGAATGGCCCCGCGATGATCCGTCCAGAGCCGCGCGGAACTGTGCCCCGGCTGGACCCGGGCGCTCACAACGCCCGACAGCCTGACGGCGCGTCACTCTCAGAACCGGCAAAGGAGATCACGGCAATGACCACGGCTGCAGCGACCACAGAGGTCACCCGCGAAGAGCTGACGAGGCTCCTGGAGCAACAGCGCGCGGCCCACGCCGCCGACCCGATCCCCGACGCGGCCACGCGCCGGAACCGGCTGGACAGGTTCGTCGCCGCAGTTCTCGAGCACGCTACCGAGCTCACCGACGCCCTCGAGGCCGACTTCGGCAGCCGTCCGCCGACCACCTCGCTTGAGCTGGACATCCTGTCCGGACTGACGAGCATCGAAGCCACCCGTGAGCACCTCGAGGAATGGCTGGCGCCGACGGAGCTGCCGGCCGCGCTACGGGGCGGTGTTCCCGCGGTCATCCAGCACCGCCCGAAGGGAGTCGTAGGGATCATCGGCCCCTGGAACTTCCCGGTGCTCCTCGTCTTCGTGCCTGCCGCCGAGGCGCTCGCCGCCGGCAACCGGGTGATGATCAAGTTCTCCGACATGGCTCCGGGCACCGGCGAGGTGTTCGCCCGCGCGGTCGCCTCGCGCATGGGGCCCGACGAGGTCGTGGTCGTCAACGGCGGCGTCCAGACGGCAACTGCCTTCTCCGACCTGCGGTTCGACCACCTTTTCTTCACCGGGTCGCCCAAGGTGGGCAGGCTCGTCGGCGCCGCGGCTGGCCGGAACCTCGTGCCGGTGACCCTCGAGCTGGGTGGCAAGAACCCGGCGATCGTGGCCCCCGACGCCGATATCGCGGACGCAGCCACACGCATCGCTGCGGGCCGGCTGATCAACAACGGGCAGGTCTGCCTCTGCCCCGACTACGCCTTCGTACCCGAGTCCGCGAAGGAGCAGTTCATAGAGGCGTACCGGGCCGCGGTGCTCTCGCACTTCCCCACGTTCGAGGAGAACCCGGACGTGGTGTCCATCGTGAACGAGGCGAACTACGCCCGCGTCACCGGACTGATCCAAGACGCGAAGGCCAAGGGGGCGACCGAGGTCGTGATCCTTCCCGAGGAGGAGCGGGACCGGGTGCTGGACAGCACCATGCGCCGGATCCCGCCGACGCTGCTCCTCGACACCTCGCCGCACGCAGAGATCAACGCCGAGGAGATCTTCGGCCCAGTCCTGGTCGTGCACACCTACGCCGACGTCGACGAGGCGATCGACTACGTGGCAGCGGGCGAGCACCCGCTCTCGTCGTACTGGTACGGCGGTGAGACGGCAGAGTTCGAGCGATTCCTCGTCCGGACGACGTCGGGCGGGGTGTCGCGCAACGACACCGCCCTTGCCTACCTCAACCACGCAGCGCCCTTCGGTGGCGTCGGCATGAGCGGATCGGGCGCCTACCACGGCAAGGCCGGATTCGACACGTTCTCGCACCACCGCACGATCGCCCAGAGTGACCTGCCGGTGATCGTCGCGAAGTCGCTCGTCGCCCCGCTCCCGCCCGAGCGGGTCGAGCGAGTTGCCGCCGCGGCGGCCGAGGCAGCCAGGAACGCCGTCGCGCGCTTGAGCTGACCGGCAGGTAACGAGAAGCGCCCGGATCCCAGCACGGGATCCGGGCGCTTCGTTCGCGACTACTGCGGCAGACCGTCTTGCGGTGCCTCAGCCGGTGGCGTGGTCGACTCGACGACGTCGCCGTCACCGTCGTCGGTGGTGTAGATCGGCGAGGCGGGCTCCAGCACCCCGGCTCGAGCCACGTAGACCTGCGTGCCGGACGCGCCGCTGTGGTTGTCTTCTGAGTACTGGAACGGCGTCAGCATCGGGCCCCTGATGCCACCCTTCGCGACCGCGTCGACCAGGCTGTCGCGCGTCAGGTCCTCGCCGGCACGCTCCAGGGCCTGAGCCACGGTGTACGCGACCGACATGCCGTAGACGGTGTTGAAGTCGAACCGGGCGTTGCCGTTGTAGTCCTGGTTGATCTCCTTGAACAGCTTGATCCAGCTGTTGTCCGCGGCAGTCGAAACGGGCAGATACGCCGAGGTGATCGCACCTTCGGTGAGCTCGATCGTGTCCTCCTTGAGGAACCCTTCGAGCGTGGGGATGTCGAACCCGGAGCCCGTGAAGACCCACTGGGTCTTGAAGTCCTGGCGGGCGGCCGTTCCGAGTGTCAGCGCCGAGAAGCCCGCGGTTGTGAAGGAGACGGTCACCTGGCACCCGGCCGACTTGAGGGCGCCGATCTGGGGCGCGATGTCGGTGTTGGCCGGTGAGTACTCCTGCTTCTGCGCTACTTTCACGACCTTCTCCAGGCCTGCGAGGCCGTCGGCGCCGAAGTCGTCGGCCTGACCGAAGAAGCACACCGTCTTGTCGGGGAACTTCTCGGAGATGTAGGTGCCGAGGACCTTGCCCTCGATCGTGTAGTTGGGCGAGAAGCCGAACGCCGCGGGGTGCTTGTCGGGCTGGTTCCACACGCGGCTGCCCGACGTCGGGAACAGGTTCGGCACCTTGTTCTGGGTGAGGAAGTCAGAGACGGCCGACACCGTGGGTGTCCCCAGGGAGGCGGCCATGGCGAACACGTTGTCCTGCAGGACCAGCTTCCTGGTCTGCGAGGCGGTGTTGCTCGGGTTGTAGGCGTCGTCGGCGATCTTCAGCTCGATGCTGCGTCCGTGCACGCCGCCGTGCTCGTTGAGGTAGTCGAAGTAGGCCGTCATCGCCTTCCCGATCGCGGCATAGGGCGCCGCCGGGCCGGAGAGCGCCTGGGTCGAGCCCAGCAGGATCGTGTCCTCGGTGACTCCGGGGGCGCCCGCGGTGGCGTCACCGGAGGTACCTCCGCAGCCCGCCAATCCACCGAGCGCCAGCGCCGCGGCGCCCGCGCTCGCTGCGCACCGCCTGAACAGCCCGACCTGACGTCGGGACGAGGCTCGCATCATTTCTTTCCTCCTACGGTTTCCATGAGTTGGAGAAGCCGGGGAGCAATGCGTCCCAGCGTCCCTTGGATGCCGCCGGGTACGGCGAGCATCACGACGATGAGCAGCACGCCGAAGGCGGCGAGCGGCAAGTGGGCGGCCAGTCGGTCGGTCTGAGCCGTCGACAGGCCCAGGTGTGCAACCCGGTCCTCGATGAGGCGGCCGAAGTAGAGGACGATCACGGTCCCGATCACGGCTCCCCGCATGCTTCCGAGCCCGCCGATCACGACCGCAGCCAGCAGGTAGATCGACAGGAACAGCGTGAAGGCCCCCGGAGATGCGATCTGGAGGTAGAGCACGCCCAGGATCGCGCCGCCGGCCCCGGCAGCAGCCGAGCTGACGACGAAGGTATTGATCTGGACGCGCGCCACGCTGAGCCCGCACAGCTGCGCCGCCACCTCGTGGTCGCGGACGGCAGCCATCTCGCGGCCCACGGGGGAGTACTTCAGGTTGGTCAGGAGGAAGAGAACCAGCAGGGCAGTGCCCAGGCTGACCAGCGCGCTCCACTGGTAGGACGTGAGGGCGGCGCTCAACGGTGCAGGCACCTCGGTCAACGGCATGGTCAGGCCCTGGTCGCCGCCCAGCAGGTGATCGAAGTAGGTGGTGACGCCGACAACGCACGCCCCGAGCGCAAGCGTCGCTCCGGCCAGGTAGGGCCCCCGGAGCCGGGCCGCGACGGCGCCGACCGCGATGCCCACCACGGCTGCCGTCACGGATCCGACGAGGAGCGCGACGAACAGGTCCCCGGCGGAAGCCAGCGAGTCCTCGCTGCCGGACCGCAGGTACAGCGCGGCGCTGTAGGCACCGACCGCCATCAGGGCCGCGTGGCCCAGAGACAGTTGGCCGTTCACGCCGATCAGCAGGGTCAGGCCGGCCGCCGCACAGACGTAGGCGGCGACCTGGATGTACTCGAAATTGCTCACGTCCTCGGACTGCAGGACCAGCAGGGCCACGACGGCCGCGGCGGCGAGGGTGAGCAGGCCGTGTCGGACAAGCTTGATCTGAAGCACTAGACGCTCCTTGCGGTCGTACCGGCGAAGAGGCCGGCGGGCTTGAGCAGGAGGACGCCAAGCAGGAGCACGAACGCCGCCACGTAGGTCAGCTCACTTCCCAGGTAGCCGCTCGCGTAGCTGAGGGCGAGACCTGTGGCGACGCCGCCAATCATGGCTCCGCTGAGGCTGTCCAGACCTCCGATGACGGCTGAGGTGAAGCCGAGGACGAACACCAGGTCCATGGCCTGCGGGAAGAGCCCGAGCCCCGTCGGGACGACCAGCATCGCCGCCAGAGCCCCGACCACCCCGGCGATGACCCAGCCCAGCGTCAGGATGTGCCCGACCTTGATGCCGTGGAGCCGCGCCACCACGGGATTGAAGGCGGTTGCCCTCATCTGCAGGCCGATCCGGGTCCGGGTCAGGGTCCAGGCGAGTAGTGACATGACCACGCCGACCGCGAGCAGGGTGAACAGGTCCTGTCGTGAGAGCAGGGCAGTGCCACCGAGGTGGAGCAGGTCCCGGCTGAAGGCCGTCGACAGGTGGCGCTCGGTGGGACCGAACGCGATAGCAAGTGCCGACTCGATGACGATGAGGAGGCCGATGCCGATCACGATGGGATTCAGGTGCCCCTGGCGATCTGCACTCCGGAAGACGGTCAGCCGTGCCGCTGCACCCAGGGCGCCACCTAAGACCAGGGCAGTGGTGAAGCCGAGCCAGTAGGACCCGCTGTACTCGATCACCGCCATGCCGCCGTAGGCGCTGGCGACCGCCATGGCGCCTTGGGCGAAGTTCAACACGCGCGTGGTGCGGAAGATGATGACGAGGGCAATTGCGACTGAGGCGTAGATCGCTCCGAGCGCGACGCCGTTCACGGTGAGGAAGACGAACCGATCCATCGGGTGGTCCCTTTCAGTAGCCCAGGTAGGCATGGCGGATGGCCTCATCGCCACGCAGTTCGGAGGCCGCCCCGCGGGCGACGACGCGACCGAGTGCCACGACGAGAGCGCTGTCGGCGATTGCGAGAGCGCTTCCGACGTTCTGCTCGACCAGCAGGACCGTGAGGCCGGTGTCGTCTCGGAGCTGGGCGAGCTGCGCCAGCAGCTGGGCGACGACGGAAGGGGCGAGCCCGAGCGAGGGCTCGTCGAGGAGCAGCGCCTTGGGTCGGCTGACCAGCGCCCGTCCGAGTGCGGCCATCTGGCGCTCACCGCCCGACAGTTGGTGCCCGAGCGCCTCGCGTCGCTTGGCAAGCCCGGGGAAGAGGTCGAGCACCTCTGCCACAGCGAGCTCGGTCGTACGACGGGCTGTCGCCCCGCGGCGCCAGCTTCCGCCGAGCCGGAGGTTCTCCGTGACCGTGAGCTCCCGGATGATCCCGCCACCTTCGGGAACGTGGGCGAGACCGCGGGGCATCAGCTGCTCCACGGGAAGGGCCGAGACGTCCTCCCCGTCGAGGACGACACTGCCCGCAGTTCGCGGCACCAACCCTGAGATCGCCTTCAAGAGCGTCGACTTGCCCGCTCCATTGGCTCCTAGGACGGCCGTGATGGTGCCGGCAGGGAGGTCCACCGAGAAGTCGTGCAGGACGGGCGCGTTGCCGTACCCCGCCTCTAAGGCTGTGACGGTCAACGTATTCATGCCGGCTCCTCGGTCAGGGTGACGGCGGTCCCGGCGTCGACCTCGATGTCCGTGGGATCAATGCCGAGATAGGCGGCGGCCACCGCAGGATCCGACTGGATCTCCGACGGCGTACCCGCAGCGACGAGCCGGCCGAAGTCGAGGACCACCACCTGGTCGCAGACCCCCATGACGAAGTCCATGTGGTGCTCCACGAGCAGGACCGAGCACGGGGAGTCCGGGTCGCCCGGCAACGACTTGACCAGCTCTGCCAACGGCTCGAAGTCCTCGGCACCGAGTCCGCCCGCGGGCTCGTCGAGCAGTAGCAGTCGCGGCCTGGTGACCAGGGCGCGGGCGAGCGCCACTCGCTTCTGGACGGGGTAGGGAAGCGCCGATGCCTGGCGCTCGGCGTGCTGCGCCACCCCGAGCCGATCCAGCCCCTCCGTGCTGATGCGTCGTGACTCACGTTCGTCCCGCGCACTGCCCGGCAGGCCCAGGAGGGACGACACGTAGCCGGCGCGTCGTTGGGTCGTGCGACCGAGCATGACGTTCTCGACAGCCGTCAGGTGGGGGAAGAGTCCGACATCCTGAAGGGTGCGGGCGATGCCCTGGCGAACCAGGCGTCGCGGCTTGGGGTGGAAAGGGTGACCGTCCCACGTCAGCTGCCCGGCGGACGGACGGACGAAGCCGCTGACGACGTTGAACAGCGTGGTCTTGCCGGCGCCATTCGGGCCCACGAGTCCCACCACGCTTCGTGGTGGAACAGACAAGGTGACGTCTTCGAGCGCCCGGAGTCCACCGAACTGGACGGTTACGCCGGAGACGCTGAGACCGGAGTCAGGGGATCCCTTGAGCATCGTGCCTACCTCTGGTGTCGCCTCGTCAGACCATCTGACCGTACGCACGGTCAGTAGTGTGCGGGAGGTCACAGGCCGATGTCAATAGCGGTAGGAGCCGGCTGGCGGCCGGGCCGTCCCTGTCATCTGCTGGCGCGGTTCGAGGGGGGTGAGCGGGTCTGAGACGCCTTAACGGGCGGCCTATTCCTGCGTGTCCTGGGGGTCGGAGTCCCTCGAGTTGTCGGCATGGGCAGACCAAGTGCGACCGGTTGCCAGGGCGATCGGATTAGGGTCTGGATGTGGAGCTGCGGGTGGCGGATGGCCGGGCTGTTGTTGGCTGCTGGCGCTGGCAGCCGACCGGCGACGGTGAGTCTCGCGCCGTTCACCATCGTGGGGGTGAGCGAGATTGTCACCACGATGGCGCCGAGGTCGGCCGTCGCAAGGGATGAGCCGCCCCCAGCGCCAGGCCGCGGATGCTCAACGGCCGACCGCTACGAGAGGGCAGCGTGGTGGATCCGGCCCGACGTGCTGCTCAGGGGCTGCCCTGATCCGCCCCAGCGCTGAGAAAGGATCTCCGCCGCAATGCTGACCGCCGCCTCTTCAGGCGTGCGGGCGCCGAGGTCCAGGCCTATCGGACTCCGCAGTCTGCCCAGCTCGGATTCGGTCAGTCCCGCCTCGCGGAGGCGCGTCATCCGGTCGTCGTGGGTACGACGCGAGCCCATCGCGCCGACATAGGCCACCTGGGGGAGGCGTAGGCCCACCTCCAGCAGGGGTACGTCGAACTTCGGGTCGTGGGTCAGGACGGTGATCACCGTCCGGCTGTCAATGCGTCCGGCGGCGGCTTCGGCTGCGAGGTACCGGTGAGGCCAGTCGACGACGACCTCGTCGGCGTCGCGGAACCGGGCGGCTGTGGCGAACACCGGTCGCGCGTCGCAGACTGTCACGCGGTATCCCAGAAACGCGCCTATGCGCGCCGTCGCCGCAGCGAAGTCGATCGCCCCGAACACCAGCATCCGCGGTGCCGGTGTGAAGGCTTGAACGAAGACCCGCAGGCCCTCGCCTCGGCGTTCGCCATCAGGTCCATAGGAGAGCACCTGGGACTGGCCGTGGACCAACAGACCCCGTGCGTCGTCGCGGACGCCGTCGTCGATGCGGCCGCTGCCGAGTGATCCCTGCGCAGAATCTGGACGCACGATCATCCTCCGGCCGACGCGAGCACTGTCGGGGTGGTCGACCACGGTCGCGATCGCCACGGGATGGCCTCGCTCGATGTCCGCGAAAACGTCCTCGAGCTCTGGGAACGTGGCGCGATCGACCTGCTCGACGTACACGTCGATGATCCCGCCACAGGTCAGTCCAACGGCGAAGGCATCGAAGTCGGAGACGCCGTACCGCTGCAGCACCGGCGTGCCCGCCGCCAGGACCTCCTGGGCGAGCTCATAGACCGCGCCCTCGACGCAGCCGCCGGACACGGACCCGAGGACGGCCCCGTCTAGTCCGACGATCATCGAGGCGCCGGGCGGCTGCGGCGCGGACCGGAAGGTCGCCACGACCGTCCCGACGGCTACCCGATTGCCGGTTCGCCACCAGTCCACGAGCTCGGGCATCACCTCACGCATGACATCCCCTGCATGCGAGCCGCGCCGGCCTGATTGCTTTGTGAAGGCACTTACGCGTCGCGAAAAATTGACCGCTCATACGGTCAATTTAGAGTCGCTGGAGAACCGGCACAAGTCATCCGCTTGCGGCTGCCCAACCCTGGCGTCTAGCCTGACCGCTTGTACGGTCAATTTGTGAGCTTGCTGCCATCAGTCGAAGCGAGGCCCTCATGCGATGTGCTCCTGTCCTTGCCGCGTTACTTCTCGTCACCGCAGCCTCCTCGCCGTTGGTCGTACCTGCGGCAGCGGAGACGTCGTATCCAGAAGAGGTCGGCGCCTTTGGTGCATTGTTCGCGGACCCGTCTGGACATGAGTGCCTGGAGGCGCAGGACTCGTCGGGGGAGCGGTGCAAGCCGACGGCGGTGAGCGTCGCGGTCCTGCCGAACGGCCGGATCCTGTACTGGGACGGCATCGAGGGGATGAATCACGTCGGGCTCAACGTCGTCCTTGAGTTCGGCGAGAAGGCAATGGGCGATCAGGCGCGGGTGCTGGATCTTTCAGGCCCTGAGCCGTCATGGTCGGTGCCGATGCCGGCGGACACCAACGGCAACCCGGGCGGCTACGACCAGAACGCCGAGTACCTCCCGCTGATCCCGCACGACAACGACAACAAGGACAACGACGGCAACCTGTTCTGCGCGGCGCACGTCTTCCTGCCCGATGGACGGCTGTTGATCAACGGGGGCACCGCGTACTACTCCGAGCCCAGTATTCCGGGCACGAACTTCGGGGTGCTCGAGCCGGTGGGCATCAAGAACACTCGCATCTTCGACCCGAAGACCAACACGTTCGAACCCGCGGCGGACATGAGCTACGGCCGGTGGTACCCATCGACGGTCACCTTGCCCAGCGGCGAGGCGTTCACCGTCAGCGGTGTGCGTAAGCTGGTCAAGCCGATCTACTTGGAGAGTCCTGTCACCGACTGGGTGACGAACGTCCGGCAGACGGAAACCTACAACCCGACGACGGGCAAGTGGAGGACAAACCCCTCGAGCGCGGACAAGTCCCTGCCGCTGTACCCGCGGATCCATCTGCTGCCCAACGGCAAGGTGTACTACGACGCGGCGGGGCAGGCCTTTAACCCGATGGGTGGGGCCTACGACCAGGCCCTTTGGAACCTGACCAGCGTCTACGATCCCGCCACCCAGTCCTGGAAAGACCTGGGCGTCCCTGTGATCAACGGCGTTCCCGCAGGTTTCCGTGGCTCCGGGTTCTCGGTCATGCTGACGCTGAAGCCCGACCAGGACGGAAGGTACAACTCGGCCGAGGTGCTGTCTGGCGGCGGCGTCCTAGGCATGACTCCGGGCACTTACCTCGGCTCCGACAGCGTCACCCTCAACACCATCGACACGGCGAACGGCGACAAGTTCACCAGCAAGTCGGTCGAGCCGATGCACCAGCCGCGCTGGTACGCCAGCGCCGTGGTGCTGCCGGATGGGAAGGTGTTCGTCGCCAACGGCGCCAACGTCGACGAGGACGTCACTCCTGGCCTCGGCTTCCCGATCCGCGAAACCGAGATCTTCGATCCGGAGACGGGCAATTGGACCGAGGCCGCGCCCCAGACGCAGGGTCGGACCTACCACACCACCGCGACCCTGTTGCCGGACGGCCGGGTGATGCTGGGCGGGCACGCTCCCTTCCCACTGATGTTCGGGCCGCAGAACAACATCCTGCACGACACCCTGGGCACCAGCAGGAACACCACCGACCCGAGCTTCCAGATCTTCTCACCGCCGTACCTGCATTGGGGTGAGCGGCCGAAGATCGCCGCGGCGCCGGCCAAGGCGGTGAACGGGAGCACGATGAAGATCGTCGTGGACAGCCCCACCTATATCAGCAGCGTGCGCATGGTGCGCAATCCGTCGTTGACGCACCTCGTCGATCCCGATCAGCGGACTGTCGAGCTGGCGGTCCTCGACCGATCGGGCAACACGCTGACGCTGGCGGTGCCGGACAACAAGGTGCTGCCGCCCGGCCCGTACATGCTGTTCGCCAACCGCGACTCGGAGCGCGGTGAGATCCCCTCGGCGTCCAGTCCGGTGCTCGTCGCCAGGAGCTGAGTGGTGCCCGGCACGGGTAGGGGCATCGCGGCGGCCGCAGGCGCCCTCGCGATCTCGATGTCCACCGTTCCGGTCGCCGCCGCGCATGGTGGGAGTGTCGGGGCGACCGACGGCAGCTATCGGGTGGTGGTCCATCATGCTCCGCGCGGCGTCGTGGTGCACCCGCTGCAGGGCCGGGTAGCCGGGTTCTTCGTCGAGGTCGCCGCTGGGCACCGGCTGGTGGTCCGTACAGCTGAGGGTGTGGTCCTTGCGTCGATCGGCGCGGCAGACACCGTGGCGAGCGGCAGCTGGTTGGAGGAGCGAGTTCGGATGCCCGGCCAACCGCCCGTGCACGGCCACCTCGCCGTCGTGAATCGCTGGCGCGTCCCGGTCACGTACGACGCTGCGCCAGGGGCGATCCGCGGCGTCGTGGAGTGGGTTCCCTCAGGACCGCACGACGACCGCAGCATCCCGACCGGCTTCATGCTCGGAGTCGGCGGAGGGGCGTCGGCGACGGTGGCGGCTGTCGGGCTCGCGCGCGTTCGAAGGCGGCGACGCGCCGCCCCTTGAGAACGTCGTCACCCCTTGCGGGACGTCGACCAGTCCCATACCGTTCCCAACGGTGACCGCATGTACGGTCAGAATATTGAGGAGGCTCCCATGGCGGAGGAGACCCGCGACCAGGCCGGCATCGGTCGCCGGCGGTTGTTGACCTATCTTGTGGCGGCGCCGACGCTGACCGTCGCCGCACGCTGGGGCCTTGGTGCCGAAGCGGCGCATGCGGCGATACCGAGTTCGCCGCGGCCCTCGGAGCTGTACGACGTCGGCGACTTGTACAAGCAGGCATGCGAGCCGACCAAGAACCTGGTGCTGCTCGAGGTGGCACAGGACGGCGATGCCTGGTTGTGGCTGCACCGCATGGAGGTGGGTCAGGGCATCACTACCGCCTGCGCGATGCTCGTGGCCGAGGAGCTGGACCTCCCGCTGTCCAGGGTGCACGTCCCGATGCGCGACGCCGACCCGGCGCTGCTGTACAACCAGCTCACTGGTGGGTCGACTGCGATGCGAACGGTCTACGACCCGATCCGCCAGGCCGCGGCCGAGGCGCGGGCTCGCATGGTCGCGGCGGCGGCGCATCAGTGGGACATCGCGGCCGAGCAGCTGAGCACTCGAGACGGCATGGTGGTGGCTGACGACGGGCGTACGGCGACGTACGCCTCGCTCGCCGTAGCCGCTGCCGACCCCGGGCTGAGCCCGACAGGCGTCACGCCCAAATCAGCTGCGGAGTTCCGGGTGATCGGCAAGCCGGCCGGCCGGATCGACGCACGCAAGATGGTGACGGGGCAATTGGAATACACCCTCGACCTCAACGTGGTTCCGGACGCAAAGCCGTGCCTGGTGCACCGTCCGCCGACGATCCAAGGCAGGCCGCTACGGGTCCGCAACGACGCCGAGGTGAGGGCGATGCCCGGAGTGATCGACATCGCCGTCATCAAGACCGGGGTGGCCATCCTCGCCGAGACATTCGGGCAGGCGTGGGACGCGAAGAAGGTGCTCAGGGTCGACTGGAGCGCCGGCACTGTCGACGGCCTGAGCAACGAGGACATCTTCGCCAAGCTCGAGGCGGCGACGGTCCCGCTGGCGGTCCCGGGAGGCCTGCTGGACACCATCGACGCGGAGTTCCGGTTCGCACCGGTCAGCCACGCCCCGCTGGAGACCAACTCGGCGATCGCCGACGTGCGCCGGGATCACGCGGAGATCTGGTCCGGACTGCAGACGCCGATCTTCGCGCAGCAGGTCATTGCCGAGGAGCTGGGCCTGCCACAGGACGCGGTGAAGGTGCACGTGGTGCAGTCAGGTGGCGCGTTCGGGCGGCGGTTGTTCCACGACGGCGCCATGGAAGCCGCGCGGGCCTCCAAGGCGTTCGGGAAGCCGGTGAAGCTGATGTGGACCCGCGTCGACGACATGCGGCACGGCCGTATGCGTGGGCCGAGCTTCCACCGGGTGCGGGCGACCCTGGCGGCCGGCCAGGTGGCGTCCTACGAGCACCGGATCACCCAGACCAAGACGGACTTCAGTCATGGCCTCGGCGAGCTGATCACCGCGAAGCTCTCGGCCGGCGCGGGCAACTACACGTATGCGCAGAGCTTCTTCAACATGATGGTCGAGTGCCCGTACAACTTCGGCGTTGTCACCGAGGTGCTGCACGAGCCCGAGGACATCATCCTCAACACCGCTGCCTGGCGGTCGGTGTACTCCGCGATGGTGCGGGGCGCCGAGGAGCTGGTGGTGGATCAGATCGCCGCGAGGCTCGGCAAGGACGCCTACAAGTTCCGCCGCGAATACCTCAAGCACGAGAACGTCCGGGCGGTGTTGGACAAGGTTGCCCTTGAGGGCCGCTGGGGCCGAACGATGCCCCGTGGGCATGCCCAGGGGATCGCGCTGCACGTCGAGCACCGCTCGTCGTGCGCCTTCCTGGTCGAGATCGATGCCACGGATCCCAGGCGGCCCCGGGTCTATCGGGCCACGATCGCGGCGGACGTGGGCCGTCCGATCAACCCGCTCGGGATCGAGGCGCAGATGATCAGCGGCCTGACCGACGGCATCTCCAGCACGTTGCGCGCGGGGCTGCACATCAGGGACGGCCTGCCACTGGAGGGTAGTTACTCGCAGTCGCACTTCGCCCGACAGAAGGACAGCCCTCGCGACGTGAAGGTGTTCGTCATGCCGCCCAGCCGTGAGGAACCCGGCGGCGTCGGCGAGCTGCCGGTGCCCGCCGCTGTCGGGGCTATTGCCTGTGCCTACGCGCGGGCCACAGGCACGTGGCCGCGGCACTTCCCCATCAACTTCGAGGTCGACTTCGACCCCTTTCCGACCGACTGAGCGGAGTCTCCCGTGCCCACTTATACCTTCACCGTCAACGGCAAGAAGACGACGGTCGACGCGCCCGCAGACCTGGCCATGCTCTGGGTACTCCGGGACAAGCTCGGAATCACCGGACCCAAGTTCGGCTGCGGCATCAATGTCTGCAAGGCCTGCACCAGCCACCTCAACGGCAAGGCGTTTAACCCCTGCGTGACCCCGGTCTCGGAGTGCGCGGACAAGAACGTAACCACCATCGAGGGCCTCGCCGAGGGCGACGAACTGCACCCCGTGCAGCAGGCGTGGCTGGACCAGGACGTCGCGGAGTGCGGCTACTGCCAGCCCGGACAGATCATGGCCGCGGTCGACCTGCTCAAGCGCAATCCGAACCCCAGTGACGCGGACATCGAGGCGATCGAGAACGTGTGCCGCTGCGGCACCTACTTTCGCATCCGCGAAGCCATCAAGCAGGCCGCCCGCGATCTGGCCCGCGGCTGATGCGGATATGCCACTCTGATTTCTCGCATCCAGCTTTTTGGGACACAGCCGGGACACAAGCCAAAGGCAATCGACCCCCGGCACTGGAAGAGCTTGAGCAGGTTGCGGGTGGCGCAGATGAGCTTCCATTCGCTGTCGGCGGTGGTGAGGCCTCGGCGGGAGATGGTTCGGATCTTGCGGTTGTGCTTGATCTGGGCGAAGACGGGCTCGATGGCCCCGGCTCTTCGGGCGTAGGTTCTGCGTCCGCGGGGGGCTGTCGATCTTGGCGATGGAGGCGGCGGTGAGCTGGTCGGGGTCGCCGGCTTGTCGTCTGCGGAGGATCTGGTTGACACGGGGCACCGAGACTCCGAGTTCCGCCGCGGCCTCGGGCTTGGTCAGTTCGCCGGCTTGAACCTGGTCGATGACTTGGCTGCGGCGCTGCTCGGTCTCGGCGATCTTGCGGAGCTTGGGGGCCCGGCCGGGTGCGATGAACGAATCGACGCCACGCAGCTGGGTGTTGTGCTCGCTCCAGTAGCCGGCATCGGCCACCCCCCGGCGGAGCCGACGCTTCTCCCCACCGCTCTTGAGGTTTGTCTTCGCGGTGCCGACCACGTCTTCGTAGAGCGGAGCGTCGAAGGCCTGGTTGGAGACCTCCGCGGCGATCACGAACTGGTCCATCGTGGCCACCGCTTGGGCGTTGAAGCCCTGGACGAACCCGTCCTTGGTGTTCATCACTGGGGCGTCGGCGAATCACTTGACGTGTGTCGGGTTGGACCTGACACGTCTAGATTCGCCTAGAAAGTCCTCGCTGAATAGGCGCCGGCATCGTCACTACGGCTGTCGGTTCTGGATACGACTTAGGGCGTCGAGGTTGCGTTGGTCGGTGTCGGGCAGGGTGTGAAGGTACTTCTGGGTGGTTTGGATCTGGGAGTGACCCATGCGTTCCATCACTGACTTCAGGTCCGCGCCGCCGGCCAGGAGCCAGGAGGCGTGGGCGTGGGCGGAGGTCGTGGACCCGGACGGGGAAGTCGATCCCGGATGCTTTAACGGCGGGGAGCCAGATCCGGGTGCGGAAGGTGTTCCTCGAGATCGGCGTACCTGCCTTGGTCGGGAAGAGCAGGTCGTCGTGGCCGATGCCGTTGGCGTGGATGTGGTGGGCGATGGCGTCGAGCCAGGCCTGGCGGACGCCGAAGCTGCGGGGTTCGTTGTCCTTGGGGTAGGGCTTGACTAGGTAGCGCTGGCCGGGTCTTGGAGACCTCCACGATGGTCTCCTCCACGGTCAACGATCGGCGGAGGAAGTCGATGTGGCGAGGTTCGAGGGCGACGAGCTCGCCCCACCGCAGCCCAGCCTCGATCAGGGTCTCCACCATCAATCGGTGCTGTAGGGGATGGCGGCCAGCAACCGGGTGTACTCGTCGGGGGTCAGGGTGCGCGCTTTGCGGGCGATCACCTTGGGCAGCTCGGTGTGGTCGCACGGGTTGTGCACCAGCACGCGGTCTTTGACGGCGCGCGCGAAGATCGAGGACAGCATCACGTGGTACTTGCGGATCGACCGCGGCGAGAGCCCGGCGTCTTTGGCCTGGGCGACCCAGTCCTGGACCAGGGACGGTGAGATCCGGTTCAGTCGGCAGGCGCCGAAATTAGGGGTAGAAGTGCTTGTTCAGGTAGGAGATGTAGGCGGCGCGGGTGGAGGCTTTGACGTGCTTGTTGGGCAGCCACTCGCCCTGGACGTAGTCGTGGAAGGTGACCTCGCCGAGCGTGGTGTCGTGCCAGGCCCCGGCGAGGACCTTCTGTTCCTCCCGGTTCGCCGCGCGCAGGGCATCGCGGCGGGTAGAGAAGGTGCCTGCGGAGCGGAGGCGTCCGTCGGGGTCGCGGTAGCCGCCGCGGTAGCGGGTGCCCTTTGCGCCGTGTCGTTCAACCACCCATGCCATGAAGTCTCCCCGAGTCGCATGTGAGCCATTTGTGAGCAGACCGTGCCCGGATCTGGCTGGACGACCTGGGACGAGTCTGGAACCAGAACTGGCCTCTGACCTGGGACTTTACCTTGGGTCGACGCTCAGCGCACCTGTCGATTGGCGGCCGGAGGGTCTCTCATAACCCAGAGGTCGCAGGTTCAAATCCTGCCCCCGCTACGAAGAGAAGCAGCAGGTCAGAGGCGGTTTCCGGAGAGATCCGGGAGCCGCCTTTGATGTGTTCAATGCACGCTAGTGGGCAATCTGTGGGCAACCGTTGCGGCAGAACGTCCACGGACGTGCGTGGACAAGCGCCCATCAGAGCGGACTCTTGCTGCCGTGGAACATGGTTGATCGCGCGGTTAGAGGGGGTGCCGAGCGCGCGTTGGTGGGCGGCTCGGACGGCCGGCTGGGACGGATAGGGGGTGGGCGCCAAGCGTGCTTAGTACTTCGAGAGTCCCGAGAGAGCGCCGCCCTGTGTCGTGTGCTCGTCCTCGGCGACTAATTTCTCAAAGGTTCATCAACCTCAGGTCGGAGATGCCGGTGCAGCGTTTGGCTCAGGCTTGCCACGGCCGCGCATCGCGCTGCCGCGTCCAGAACGCCATGTCGCAGGCGACGAGGGTCGGCGACCTGGGTCGAGTTCGGCGGACCCGTGGCGCGGGTTGTCCAGGAGGAGCGGCCCGCCGCCGCTACGGGACGTGAGGAGCCCGTGAAGGCGGCGAAGCGCGTCGCCTGCACGGGCAGAGCCTGGCGTCGAGCCCTTCAGCCGCGCAGTTCCGCGATGAGGATCTGGGCGTAGCCGCCGAGGAGGTCGGCCTGCTCGGGAGTCACCGCCCCCCGTTGCTCGAGCGTGGCCAGAGCAGCCTCGTACTCCTGCAGTTCCTTCACTGCGCGTGCGTAGTGGTCTGCCTGCTTCGTGGGGTCGGTCTGCCCCTCGGCGACCGACCGGGTCGCGCGATCGAGCAGCCCGAGCAGGCGCTCACCCCCGTCGAGGTACAGGAACTGAGTGTGGTCGCGCAGCAGCTGCGTGGACGGCTGGATCGGGAACTGGGCGACGTTGGCACACAGGGAACCGCACTGCAGGCCGCGGCCGGCGAGCGAGGCGCTCGCGTCCCGAAGCATCTCCTGCGCATCCTCGGGGAGCACGAACCCCTCCCGGACGTTGCGGTTGACGACACGCGCGAACTCGCTGCGGTAGCGCCCTGGGCTCGGGTACAGGCGGTCCAGCGTGCCGGTGTCGAACGGGACGTGTGTGCCATTGAGGAAGCAGAGACCGCCGAGCCCGGGGCGGTTCTCGTTGTACCCGGTGTCTAGGGCGGTGGCCACCTCGAACGGCGCGAGGCGAATACCGCGGAGCACGTTGCCCAGCTCGTCGCGGAGTACGGTGCGGCCGTCGGCGGCGAGGGCGATCCCGGCGCCGCGCGCCGGCTCGGTGCCTTCCTCCGACCAGGCGACCGCCTGGTCCATGGCAGCGGCGAGCGTGTAGCGGTCGGGCACGCGGCTGCGACTCGGCAACGCGCAGCTGTCGCTCAGCGACGCGGAGGGCTGGTCCCGCCGGAGGAGTGCGTACCGGACTGCGAAGGAGGCCCAGTCCGAGTGCGACGTCCCGGCGACCGACCACGTGCGCATGCGGTCACTGTCGGGCTGGAGCGAGCTGATCTCGTTCGCCGAGGCAGGCGCCGTGTACTCGGTCTCGGAGAGCACCTTGAACACGGGAAGGTCGAGGTCGTCCCGCATTCGCTCGCCGCCGATGTAGAGCGGGGCCGCGTCCATCGTCGGTGCTGTGCGGACGTGCACGGCGTTGGTGTAGACCGACAGACGTCCGGCGGACTGCGACACACCCGCACCCATGATCGTCTCGACCTCCGGCTGCAGGGCACCCAGGACGCCGGCCTGGCGTACGGCCTGCAAGCCCTGCGCAAAGACGTCGTAGGACAACGGGTCGCCCGACGTGAACCGCCCGCCGTCAGTGAGGTCGAGGACGCCGCACCGGGTCGGGCTGAAGGCCTTCAGCCCGCGGGTGGGGTGGGTTATGGGGGCGCTTTGGACCGTGATCCCCACCCAGGCGATGCCCTCCCGGAGGAAGTACTCGTGGGTTCGGAACCACAAGGCCTCGACGTCGTAGCCGCTCGTGGCGTTGAGCCACTCCACCACGACCGTGCCGTTGAAGTCGCGAGCCTTCGCCGGTCGCCGGACGACCATCCGGGTGGTGTAGTCGTGGCCGGTGGAGACCACGCCTGCGGTCGGGGACGGAGTGGGTCGGGCTCCGATTCCGCCGGCGACGGTGGCGTCATAGACGTTGGCCTCGCCGCCGTAGAAGAACTCCTCCTCGACGTAGCCGCGGCCGGCGATGTCGAGGTCAGTGCCGAAGAAGATGCGGTTGTTCCCGGGGGCGTCGAGGCGCGAGGGCACAGGGCCGCGGACAGACGGCACCGGCACGTCGGGGAGCGCGGTAGAGGGCGCGCTCCGCGGTGCGGGCGGCTCGGCGGCCGCGCCGGAGGTCGGCGCGGCCAGCAGGGATCCGGAGAGAGCGGTGACGGCCAGCGCGGCCATGAGCCGCGAAGTCCTTCGCTGGATGAACGGGAGTTGCGACATCTTGTCTGCCTTGCGTTCGTGGTGGTGGTCACATCGGACCGCGACCGTAGGAATCCACGGCAGCTCCGGGCAATGGGTTGCCATCGGTTGCCGACTAGGCCGAGAGGGACTGACCTTCCCGCCTTGGCAACGATGGCAACTCGTTGACCAGGTCGGTCGGCCGCGCCCACAGTCGAGCCACGCCGTGACCGCCCTCACATCCCCGGCGATGCTGGGGCTGGGTGGTCCTGCGGCGCCTGCTCGCTCTCTGGAAAGGCTTTGCCATGCCCTCACCTCTCGGTCGCCGTGCCGTCCTTCGTGGCGCGGCGATCACCTCCGTCGGAGCCGCCGCAGCCGGCGCGCTGGCCCCGTCGTCATCGGCGGCGCATGTTGCCGACGTCCGCGACCGTGGCACCGGTCGGCCCCTCGAGTCCCCGCGGCCGTTGGATGGCCGCCCGGCGCCCGACTATGACTACAGCCGTCCCAACCGGCTGCCCCAGGAGATGACCGGCTACTGGTCGAAGACCTTCGACGTCGGCGGCACGTCCCGGTCCGCGAAGGTCTACATCCCTGCCGAGACGCCGAACCGTGCCTACTGGATCGTGCTTGGCGCCCCAGAGGACATGACCGCCTCGGCATTCCTCACGCGCAGCGGCTGGCGGGAGCACGCCGACCGCGCGGGCGAGGGGCTGGTCGTCCTGGAACCGGGCGCGGCCGGGTGGGGTGGTCCCGACGCGGAGGCGGCCTACCTCGACGCGGTGCTGGCCTTCCACCAGTCGAATCCCTACTACTCCATCTTCGGCGAGCACTACCTCGTGGGCTACGAGGGCGCCGCCCCCGCTCTCGAGCGCTGGGCAGCGGTCAACCCGCTGCGAGTCATCGCCCAGGTCTACCTCGCCTCGACCGGCCTGTCCGAGCGGTTCCTCCGCGAGGTTGGCTCGTTCGAGTACGACGGAACGACGGATGGCTCCTACACGCCCGTGGAGCTCCCTGAGGACCTGGACCGGATCCGTCGCGACGAGGTCGTGCTCCCGACCTGGTACATCGCACCCCAGCGGGAGGCCGGCGCGAGCATTGACTACTGGCGCGTGGCGAACGACGCGTCCCAGGGCGGTCGCAGGGACGGCGTGCTCGGGTCCGTCTACCGCCAGCGACCCGGCTCGGACCGGTGGACGACCTCGTCGTCCGGTCCCATCTCGCTCGTCGCGGTGCAGCCCCGGCCGATGAAGGCGGCCAGCCGCGGCACCACGGGCCGGATCGTCGACTTCCTCGGCGCCTACACCCGCTACGAGAACTTCTTCGCCTATGGCAACCAGCTGATGGAGCGCCCAGACCTGAACAAGATGGGCGTCGAGGTGCGGACCATGATGGTGGGTGGCCACCCGCGGGAGTACCTCGTCTACGTCCCGAGCTCGGCAAAGCGGCAGTGGGGCAAAATGGCACCGGTGGTCTTCGTGTGGCCCGGAAACACGCAGACTGACCGGCTCTTCTTCGACTCCGCGCAGTGGTGGCGGGTCGCCGACGAGCACGGCTGCGTCGTGGTCGTGATCTGCGAGACCTACGCGGCGTCGGCTATCTCGGTCAGTCACCGCGACTCCGACGAGTTCTACCGCAAGCTCCGCGACGTGGTGCTGCGGCGATACGACGTCGACCCGACCCGCTTCTACAGCACGGGACAGTCAGCCGGGAGCGGCGTGACCCAGACCCTCGCCATCGCCAAGCCGGAGTACTTCGCCGCCGTCGCGTCGACCTCCTTCGCCGGAGGCCCCGACGGACAAGGACGCGTGACACTGGACGGCACGCCCTACCAGGCGAGCGGGGAACCGATCCCGAACTACCTCATCTACGGGGCCGGCGACCTCTCCTTCCTTGCGGGCACCCTGTGGGACGACACCCAGAACCGGCTGGACGCGTGGGCGGACTACCACCTCGGGGTCAACGGGCGCAGCCTGGACGAGATCGCCGAGGCCGACGCGGTCCGCAGCGGTTGGAAGAACCGGTTCCGAACCTGGACTTGGACCACGCCCGACACCGAGGCGCCAGCCGTCAAGGTGTCGCTGAACGAGTACCGATCCCACAACAACACTCCTGAGGAGACGCCCATGCTCTGGGACTTCCTCGAGCACTACCGGCACGAGGTCGCGGAGGACGGGACCGTCACGCGGTGGTGGAGCCCGTCCGGCTTCCGCAACCCGGCGGACGAGGTCCAGATCACGTCCTGACGGCTCACGCCCGCAGACTTGCTAGGGCGCCGGGGCCGGCCGTGCGGCCGGTCCCGACGACTCGCGCAGCACCAGACTGGTGGGCAGCCTGATCCGGTGCGGGGACTCCCCGTCGTCACCGACGTGGTGGCCGTGGGGCGCCTTGAGCAGGTCCAGGAGCAACTCGACCGCGAGACGTCCGGCATGGGCGTCCGGACCGCCGAGCGTGGTAAGCGTCGGCTGGACGAGCTCGGCGGCGAAGATGTCGTCGAAGCCCAGCACACTGATGTCCGCCGGCACCCGCACGCCCCGGTCGGCCAGACGGCGCATGATGCCGATCGCCAGCAGGTCGTTGTGAGCCACGAGTGCCGTGGTGCCGGACCGCAGCGCGCCGTCGGCTGCCGCGCCGCCGTTGGCGACGGTCGGGGTATAGGGCCCGACTCTGCGCGCGCGCAGCCCGTGTTCCTCGGCGCCCGCCTTGAGCGCTGCCCAACGCGCAGCGCCCATCCACGATCCCGGGGGACCGGCGCAGTAGGTGAACTCCTCGTGGCCCAGGGAGGCGAAGTGCTCAAGGATCTGCCGGCAGCCGGATCCGGTGTCCATTGCGACGCTGGGCAGCGGGGCCAACTCGCGGTCGACGAGGACCACATGGTGCTTCGAGGCCAGGGCGCGCAGGTCGTCGTCCGGCAGTCGGCTGGCGGCCAGGATGAATCCGTCCACCGAGCGCAGCAGTCCGTTGATCTGGTCGCGCTCGATCGTCGGAGACTCCTCGGCGTTGACGATGACCAGGGTGTTCTCGGCGGCCTTGGCGCGCTGCTCGGCACCACGGATGAGTTCGAAGAAGTGCGGGTTCGCGATGTCGGAGATCACCATCGCGATGGTCCGGTGTCGTCCCGTCTGCAACGCGCGCGCGTGCGGGTTCGGCACGTAGCCCAGTTCCTTCGCGGCGGCCAGGACCTGCTCCCGGGTGCGGGCGCCGACCCGTTCAGGTCGGCCGAAGGCGCGCGAGACGGTGGAGGGCGCGACGCCCGCCCGGCGGGCCACGTCGTAGATCGTCGGCTGCTGCACCGCCATATCAAGACACGGCTCTGGCAACTTTGGCAACCGATTGCCTTTGTTTCCGCTCGGTTTCTAGAGTCCGAGACCTGTGATGGCGACCACACGGTCGCAGGCTGGACGAGGAGATGAATTCGTGAACACGCACGAGACGGAAGGGACGGGCGCCGATCCGTCGCCACGAGCGCTCACGCCACTACGCCGCGTTCTGCGCGTCGTCACCGCGTTCGAGGTCGCTGTTGCCGGGACGGCCGCGGCGCTGATCTTCGTGCTGGTGCTGGTGCAGGCTGGTCAGCGCTACCTGCCCATCGACGGCTGGACATGGACCGGAGAACTCGCCAGGTACGGACTCGTCTGGCTGACCTTCGCCGCCACAGGGGTGCTGGTCACCCGGGACGGCCACATCGCGCTCCAGCTTGTGGACACCCTGAAGTCCCAACTCGTCGTCCGCACGATCCACGTCTTCGCTCTGGTGGTCGTCGCGGCGACCGCCGTGGGTTTCGCCTTCGCCTGCTGGTCCTTGATCGATGAGTCCGGCAGCCTCTCGACGCCGTCGCTGGGGCTGCCGATGAAGTGGGTCTACGTCGTTCCGTTGCTCGGCTTCGTCAGCACCGCGGTGCGGGCCTGCGTCGCAGCGGTCCTGGTTGCCACTCGAGGGGTGCCCGCCGCGGATCGCTCCGACGAGCTCGCCATCCAGGTCAACGGGCCCAAGGACCGGGGGGCGACCGCATGACCGTCGCGCTCCTGCTGGTGGCCATCGGACTACTCCTGCTCCTCCGGGTACCGGTCGCCTTCGCCTTCCTGGGCCCGGGCTTGGCCTACATGCTGTTGACGGATCAGTCCCTGGGCCTGGCCATGCGACTGATCGTGAACTCCACCGCCAGCTTCCCCCTGCTCGCCGTCCCGCTGTTCGTCCTCCTCGGCGTGGTGGCCAACCACGCCGGCATCGCGGACCGTCTCTTCGACTTCGCCCTTGCCCTGTTCGGACGGGTGCGCGGCGGCCTGGGCTACGTCAGCGTTGGCGTCAGCCTCGGGTTCTCGTGGATGAGCGGGTCGGCCGTGGCGGACGCTGCCGCCCTGAGCAAGGTCGAGATCCCTGCCATGCTGCGCAACGGCTACAGCAGGCGCTTCGGTCTCGGTGTCGTCGGGGCTTCGGCCCTGATCGCACCGGTGATGCCGCCCAGCATCCCTGCGGTCATCTTCGCCGGGCTCGCCGCGGTGTCGACGGGCGCCTTGTTCGCGGCGTCGGTGATCCCGGCGCTGCTCATGGCGGTCGGTCTCTGCATCGTCGTGTTCTTCATGGTCCGCCGGCAGCCCGACATCGTGCACACCGGCTTCTCGTGGGCACGGCTTGCCGCGACCGGCAAGCGGGTGGTCGGACCGTTGCTGGCGCCGGTGATCATTCTCGGCGGCATCCTGGGAGGCTTCTTCACGCCGACGGAGGCGGCGGCGGTCGGTGCGTTCTACATGCTGGTCCTCGGGTTCGCCTACCGGACCGTGCGGGTTCGCGACCTGCCGCGGATCTTCTCCGAGACCGTCATGACGACAGCCGCGATCATGCTCATCGTCTCCTCCGCGTCCCTCCTCGGCTACGTGCTGGCTCGCGAGCGCGTGCCCCAAGAACTTTCGGAACTGGTGCTCGGGTTCACTAGCGACCCCACCGTCTTCCTCCTGATCGTGGCGGCGCTGATGCTCGTCCTGGGCACGGTCGTCGACCCCACCGCGGTGCTGGTCCTCGTAATCCCCATCCTGATGCCGATCGCGCTAGGGCTGGGGGTCGACCCGATCGTCCTCGGTGTCCTCATGATCCTGTCGCTGATGATCGGTCTGCTCACCCCTCCCGTCGGCACCGTGCTCTACGTCCTCAGCTCCACCATGAAGGTTCCGGTGGGCGAGGTCTTCAAGGGGTCGCTCCCCTTCATCATCCCCCTGCTCATCATCTGCGTGGCGATCATCGTCTTCCCTGGATTCGTCACCTGGCTGCCGGAGCAGCTCGGACTGCTCTGAGTTCCAGCCCGGTCTCCCCACCTCCACACCCAAGAAGCGACGTGCTCGTGCCCGTTGGAAAGGAACACCCATGA
Source organism: Nocardioides sp. (assembly GCF_004803405.1). Classification (GTDB taxonomy): domain Bacteria; phylum Actinomycetota; class Actinomycetes; order Propionibacteriales; family Nocardioidaceae; genus Nocardioides; species Nocardioides vastitatis. Next base: position 79,160 of record NZ_SSXI01000116.1, read on the forward strand.
AGAACCTCACCAAGTCCCACCGTGCCCTGGCGGCTGCTGCTGTCATCGCCCTGCCCTTGGGGCTCGCCGCTTGCGGCGACGACGGCGGCGGCTCTGGCGGCGAAGCCAAGCTCACGCTGGCGCACAGCTACACCGAGGACCAGCCGCAGCACACCTGCGGCGCCGAGGTCATCAAGAAGGGTGTCGAGGACGCCGGTGTCGACCTGACCGTCGAAATCTTCCCCGCCAGCCAGCTCGGCGGTGACGCCGACCGGATTGCCTCGGTGCAGTCCGGCGACATCGACATCGACATCCAGGGCGCCAGCGCGCTTGCCGCCGTCTACGAGCCGGTGGGTGTCCTCGACGCGGCCTACGCGTTCCCGGACGCCGACGCTCTCGACAACTACTTCACGAGCGGTGCCGTCGATCAGCTCAAGGAGGACTTCAAGGCGGCCTCGGACGTCTCCATCCTCGGCGCCTGGTCCGCCGGCGCGCGCCAGTTCACGGCCAACGAGCCGATCCGCGAGCCAGCCGACCTCGACGGGCTGCGTATGCGGTTCCCCGGATCCCCCCAGTTCCTGCTGAACGCGAAGGCCCTCGGCGCCAAGGCGACGGAGGTCGCCTACGAGGAGCTTTACCTCGCCCTCCAGCAGGGCGTCGTGGACGGCCAGGAGAACCCCATCGTCAACATCCAGGCCACCAACCTCGTCGAGGTCCAGGACTACCTCAGCATGTCCAACCACCAGCAGAACTCCAACCTGATCGTCGCCGGTCCTGCCTACGACGACCTGACCGACGAGCAGAAGTCCGCGCTGGACGACGCCGTCGCCGACGCGGTGGAGCAGATGCCCGGCTGCGTCGAGAAGGCCGAGAAGGAGATCCTCGACGGCTACGAGGCCGAGGACTCGATCGAGATCGTCGACGACGTCGACACCGAGGCCTTCTCCGAGCAGACCGACGCCTGGTTCCGCGAGAACCTCGAGGGCGACTCCCTCGCCGTCTACGAGTCGATCAAGGACTCTCAGCAGTGACGGACGGCGGCGCCGCTCCGGCCGCCGTCGTCCCCACCTACCGGGGGCCGGTCGCCGCGGGCGACCTGGGGTGGACCCTCACCCACGAGCACCTGTTCGTACTTAGCCCCGAGCTCGACCGCGAGTACCCGCATCCCGAGTGGGACGCGGATCTCGCGGTCGAGCGGGCCGTGGCGGGCCTGGAGGAGCTGTGGAACCTCGGCGTGCGCACGGTCGTCGATCTCACTGTTCCGGGTTTGGGACGCGACACGAGCCTGGTGGCACGCGTCGCGGCGCGGGTGCGGGTCAACCTCGTCGCCTCGACCGGTTGGTACGCCGACGAGGTGCTGCCTCCGTACTTCCGGACTCATGGCCCGGGTCGCCTGGTCGGCGGCCCGGAACCGTTGGTGGAGATGTTCCGGCGCGATGTGACCGAGGGCATCGGTGACAGCGGCGTACGCGCGGGGATGCTCAAGGTAGTCACCGACGCCCCTGGGATGACTGCTGACATCACCCGTGTCATGGATGCCGCAGCGACCGTCCACGTCGAGACGGGTGTACCCGTCACGACGCACAGCAACCCGCACACTCGAAACGGTCTTGACCAGGCGGGTTTCCTCACCGAACGAGGAGTCGATCCGGCCCACGTCGTGATCGGTCACAGCGGTGACAGCGATGATCTCGACTACCTCCTGGCCCTGCTGGACACCGGCGTCACCCTCGGGATGGACCGATTCGGAATGGCCCACACCGGCAGCGACGAGCAACGCGTCGCCGTCGTGCTCGACCTCCTTGACAGGGGCTACGCCCAGCAGCTCGTGCTCTCGCACGACAGCGCCTACTTCAGCCGGGTCACACCGCCGTCATGGCGGCAGGTCAACACCCCGCACTGGACCCATGACCACCTCAGCCGCCGGATCGTGCCGCAGCTCCTCGAGCGCGGCGCACGCCAGGAGGACCTCCACACCATGATGATCACCAACCCTCGCCGGCTGCTGGCGCCCGCGCGCGTGGAGGCCCGGAGATGAGCGCCACCCCGCCACCCGCCAGCTTCCGGGTGGGTCTGATCGGGCACGGCATCGGCCCGTCCCTCACGCCCGCCATGCATATTCGCGAAGCAGCCAGACTCGGTCTGGACTACCACTACGAGACCATCGACCTCATCGATCAGCCGCACGTGGACCTGGGAACTGAGCTCGCGCGCCTTGAGGCGGCCGGCTTCGCCGCCGTCAACGTCACCCATCCGTTCAAGCAGCAGGTGCTGGAGCACGTGCACCACACCAGCGACGCCGTCGGGCGGATCGGCGCTGCGAACTTGGTGTTGCTGGGGCCTGGCGCGCGGGTAGCGCACAACACCGACTACTCCGGCTTCCGTTCCGGTCTCGAACGGTTCCTCGGCGAGCGACCACGGGCGACCGTCCTTCAGGTCGGGGCGGGGGGCGCAGGTCTGGCCACCGCTTGCGCGCTGATCGACCTCGGGTTCGCCGAGGTGGTGATACACGACCGCCAGCAGACGGCCAGCGAGAGGCTGGTGGCGCGCTTCGGAGCGGGCGACCGGCTGAAGACGAGCGGGGGTGACCTCGACGGCTGGCTCCGTCGCGTCTCCGGGATCGTGCATGTCACGCCGGTAGGAATGCGGGAGCATCCCGGCATCGCACTGGACGTCGACTCGCTGAAGGCCCAGGCGTGGGTCGCCGAGGTCGTCTACCGCCCGTTGGAGACCGAGCTCGTCCGACGGGCTCGGGGGCGTGGACTCGCCACGCTCGACGGCGGGGCGATGGCCGTGGGTCAGGCCGTCGAGAGCATTCGGCTCATCACCGGCCGCGAGCCGGACGCCGCACGGATGCATGCCCACTTCGACCAGTTGGCCGCCGGCGGCAGCGCCGCCTGATCGTCTTCGAAGGGAAGCTCGATGAGCGTAGTTCACGTCCTCAACGGACCCAATCTCAACCTGCTCGGTCACCGCGAACCGGCGGTTTACGGCGACGAGACGCTCGCCGACGTCGAGATGCGCTGCCGCCGCCTTGCTGCGGGTCTCGGCCTAGGTCTCGACTTTCGGCAGAGCAATGAGGAAGGCGAGCTCGTGACATGGCTGCAGGAGTGTGGCGCCGACGTCGCGAGCGGCCGCAGTGTCGGAGCGGTGCTCAACGCAGGTGCCTGTACGCACACCTCGGTGGCGCTGCGGGACGCTGTCGTCGGCGCGGAGGTGCCGACGATCGAGGTGCACCTATCGAACGTGCACGCCCGCGAGGCATTCCGGCACCACTCTTTCATCTCACCCGTCGCTCGCGGGGTGGTGGTCGGTTTGGGAGTGGTCGGTTACGAGCTCGCCATCCGAGCGTTGCAGCACTATGCCGAGGAGCGTGCGTGATGCGGAGGTCGATCGCCACGGTGTGTCTGAGCGGCAGCCTGGCAGGGAAGATGGACGCGGCGGCGGCCGCGGGGTTCGACGGGCTCGAGATCTTCGAGCCTGACCTGGTCTCCAGCGAGACGAGTCCCGAGGAGATCCGAGCTCGTGCTGACCGGCTCGGGTTGTCGCTCGATCTCTATCAGCCCTTCCGTGACTTCGAGGGCGTCCGGGAGGCTGAGCTGCTCGACAACCTCCGGCGGGCGGAGGCCAGATTCGCGGTCATGCGCCGCCTGGGCATCGACACCGTGCTGGTATGCAGCAACGTAGGCACCGCGACCGTGGACTCCGACGAGGTGTCGGCCGCCCAGCTACGACGCCTCGGTGACCTCGCCGACGGGTTCGGGATCCGGGTGGCGTTCGAAGCTTTGGCGTGGGGGCGGTACATCGACGACTACCGGCGTGCATGGCGGGTGGTCGAGCGCGCGGACCACCCGGCGGTCGGCGTCTGCCTCGACAGCTTCCACATCCTGTCCCGTGGCCACGACCCAGCGGCAATCGAGGACATCCCGGGCGAGAAGATCTTCTTCGTACAGCTCGCCGACGCTCCCTACCTCTCGATGGACGTCCTCTCGTGGAGCCGGCACCACCGCCTCTTCCCGGGCGAAGGCGACTTCGACCTGCCGGACTTCGTCCGCAGGGTGATGAGTGCCGGGTACCGCGGGCCGCTGTCGCTTGAGGTCTTCAACGACACCTTCCGACAGACCGATACCGCCCGCACCGCCACCCACGCGCTCCGGTCGCTTGTGTGGCTCGAGGACCAGGCGTCGAAATCGCTGACGGGCACAGGCCTGCAGCAGCTCCCGGCTCTCGAGCCGCCGTCTGATCTCGACTTCGTCGAGATCAAGGCGGAGAACACCGACGCCGTCGAAGAGGTGCTTGGCCAGCTGGGTCTCACATTCTTGGGCCAGCACCGCACGAAGCCGGTGCGGCTATGGGCATCCGGGCAAGCACGGGTCGTCCTCAACGAGCAACACGCACGCGACCTGGAGCCGCACGTGGCTGCGATCGGCGTGCAGGTGTCGGAACCGTACGATGTGGAGGCGCGCGCACGCGCGCTCGCAGTGGCGGGAGTTGTCCGTCGTGCGGCCGCCGGCGAGCAAAGACTCGCCGGATTCAGTGCTCCTGGGGGGCTCGAGGTCTTCCTCGGCGAGAACAGCTACGGAGACGAGCCCGCCTGGGTTCAGGAGTTCCAGCACGGGCAGCCTCCAGCGCTCCGAGCCGGCCGGCAGAGTGACGCCAACGTCACCGGCGTGGACCACGTCAATCTGGTCCACACCTGGGACGACCAGGACGAAGCCGTGCTCTTCTACACCAGTGTGCTGGGCCTGACCGCGACTCCGGCGACCGAGGTCGCGAGCCCCCACGGGCTGGTGCGGAGCCGGGTGATGAGGACGGCTGCCGGGCGCATCCGACTGCCTCTGAACGTCGCTCCCGCCGTGAGCACGGCCTACCCCGAGCACGTCGCGTTCTCCTGCGGGGACATCTTCGGGGTGGCCGCCGGGGCTCGAGTCCGGGGGATGCGATTCCTTCCCGTTCCCAACAACTACTACGACGACCTGGTCGCACGCTTCCACCTTGACCAAGCCACGGTCGACCGGTTGCGCGAGTACCAGCTGCTCTACGACCGTGATGAGCACGGCACTTTCCTGCACTTCTACACCCGCCGGATCGGTCGCATGTTCTTCGAGATCGTCCAGCGCAGCGACGACTACGACGGCTACGGCGCTGCGAACGCCCACGTCCGGCTGGCCGCGCAGGCACGACTCGAGCCATGAAGGCCACCGCAGCCCGGACGGCGACGATTGCCGACACCGACGAGAGGAACAAACGATGACCACGCCGGTCAAGGCGAACGCCCACGCCGAGATGGCCCAGGAGCAGGTCAACGAGGAGATCGCTGCCCTCTCCGCGGCCTACGGCCGCTCGGGCACGCTCGAGCTGCAACCACGCCGTGACTACGGGCCTTACCGCTCGACCATCCTGCGGCATCCCACGAAGGACCCGCACCATGCCGATCCGGAAGGGATTGAGCGCTGGTCCCCGGTCTTCGGTGAGCGTGACGTCGACCCGCTCGAGGCGGACCTGACGATCCAGGCCGGCGGGGGGCCACTAGGGGAGAAGATGGTGGTGACCGGACGGGTCGTCGACGCCGCTGGGCGCCCGGTGCGCGGGCAGCTCGTCGAGATCTGGCAGGCGAACGCCTCGGGGCGCTACATCCACAAGCGAGACCAGCACCCGGCTCCCATCGACCCGAACTTCACCGGCGTCGGAAGATGCCTGACCGACGACGACGGGACCTACCGCTTCACGACGATCAAGCCCGGTCCCTACCCCTGGCGTAACCACCGCAACGCCTGGCGGCCCGCGCACATACACTTCTCCGTCTTCGGCACCGAGTTCACCCAGCGCCTGGTGACGCAGATGTACTTCCCCGGAGACCCGCTCTTCGCGCTCGACCCCATCTACCAGTCGATTCGCGACCCCCGGGCCCGTGAGCGTCTGGTCGCCGCCTACGACCACGACGTGACTGTGCCGGAGGTCTCCACCGGATACCGGTGGGACATCGTCCTCACCGGGAGCCTCCCGACCCCGCTTGAGCAGGACGAGGACCGATGAGCTCGCTGCCGCCGACTCCCGGCCAAACCGTGGGGCCCTTCTTTCACTACGCCCTGCCCTATGACGGAGACAATGAACTGGTACCGCCGGGGAGCCCGGGGTCGGTGCGCCTGTCCGGCCTCGTGCTCGACGGCTCCGGGGACCCCGTGCCCGACGCACTCATCGAAATCTGGCAGCCGGACCCGGCCGGCGGCGTCGTCCGCGCGGCGGGCTCGCTGCACCGGGACGGTCATACCTTCACCGGGTTCGGTCGTGCAGCGACCGATCGCGCCGGTCGCTACACCTTCTCGACGCTGCGGCCCGGCTCCGTCGCACCGGGCCGGGCGCCGTACTTCGCCATGGCGGTCTTCGCACGCGGTCTGCTCCACCGACTGATGACCCGCTGCTACCTCCCGGGCCCGGAGGTGGCGGACGACCCCTTCCTGGCCTCCCTCGAGACGTCGCGACGTGCGACCCTCACTGCTCGCGAGGACGAGCTCGGCTACGTCTTCGACGTGCGGCTCCAAGGTGAGGACGAAACCGTGTTCCTCGAAGGTCGACGAGACTGACCTCATGACGGACCTCCTCTGGCCGGGCGCACAGCGCGCCGGCGGCACATTCAGCGATACCGCATTCCTCGCTGCGATGGTGCGCGTCGAGGAGGCATGGCTCACCGTGCTCGGCTCCCCGCTGCCGCTCGAGGAGCTCGTCGGTGAGGACGATCTCGCCGCCCTGGCCCTCGGTGCCGAGGACAGTGGAAACCCTGTCGTCGGCCTGGCGGCGCTGTTGCGCGAGCGGTCGGGTGAGCATCGCCTGCACCGTGGTCTGACCAGCCAGGACGTGGTCGACTCGGCGTTGATGGTGCTCCTTCGCGACACGGTTGACCGCGTGCAGCGCCAGGTGCTTCAGCAGGTCGCTGCCCTCGAGGCCCTCGCCCAGGAACACCGGAGGACGCTGATGGCCGGGCGCACCCTGACTCAGCACGCCGTGCCAACGACGTTCGGGCTGAAGGCGGCCGGCTGGCTCACCGCGGTCCTTGATGCCTGGGACGACCTCGCCGCCCTGTCCTTCCCGGTGCAGCTCGGCGGGGCCGCGGGGACCATGGCTGCTGCCGTCGAGGCGGGGATCGATCCGGTCGCCGCACGCCTCAGGTTGGCGACGACCTTGGGGCTTGCTCCGACAGGTCCGTGGCACACCACTCGCCGCCCTGTGACCCGCGTCGGTGATGCGCTGGTCGCGTGCACTGACGGCTGGGGTCGTATCGCGAACGACGTGCTCACGCTCTCGCGCCCGGAGATCGGCGAGCTCTCGGAGGCGGTGGGCGGGGGGTCGTCGACAATGCCCCACAAGCAGAACCCGGTCCTCGCCGTGCTCCTGAGACGCGCGTCGCTGACGACTCCTCAGCTGGCCGCGACGCTGCACACCGCCGCAGCCGACCAAGCGGACGAGCGTGCGGCCGGCGCGTGGCACGCCGAATGGTCGACGCTCCAGACCCTCGCCCGTCGCGTGCTCGTCGCCGCGACCCAAGCGACCGATCTCATCGGTAGCCTCCGGGTGGACCCGAAGCGGATGCGTGCGACCGCGGAGGCCGCGGCGGACGACCTTCGCGCAGAGCAGCGCAGCCTGGCAGCGCCAGGCCACCACGAACCCCTCGGGGACTACCTCGGAGCAGCGGACGTCTTCATCGACGAGGTGCGGGACCGCGCCCGCCTTGTCCTGGCCGCGAGCGGGAGAACCCCATGACGCCCTTGACCGCGGTCCATCTCGGCGGCCGCGAGGACCTGCCACTGCTGGTCCTGGGACCATCTCTCGGCACCACGGCCTCCGATCTGTGGTCCGCCGCAGCGGACCAGCTGGTCGAGGACTTCCGTGTGATCGCGTGGGACCTGCCCGGCCACGGCACCAATCGGGTGCCTGTCGACCCAAGGGTGACGATGGCTGATCTCGCGGCCGGGGTGCTCGGACTCGTGGACTCCCTGAGGTCTCGGGCCGCTGGCGATCCGCCGACCTTCCACTACGCGGGGGACTCGGTTGGGGGAGCAGTCGGCATCCAGCTCCTGCTGGACGCGCCGAGCAGCATCCGGTCGGCGACCCTCATCTGCACCGGTGCGTCGATCGGGTCGCCCGAGGCGTGGCGCGAGCGCAGTGCCATGGTGCGTGCCGAGGGGACGGCTGCGCTGGCGGACGGCTCGGCGGCGCGATGGTTCGCGCCCGACTACCTGAACCGTGAGCCGGCGACGGCGGCGGCGCTCGTGCAGACCCTCGCCGATATCGACGACGAGGGCTACTCCGCCGTCTGCGGAGCGCTGGCCGAGTTCGACGTGCGAGACCGTCTGGGCGACGTCGTGACGCCGGTGCTCGCGGTGGCCGGGGCGCACGACACTCCGACTCCGCCGGACAAGCTCCGCGAGATCGCCGAAGGTGTGAGGCAGGGTCGTCTGGTCGTGCTGGACGACGTGGCGCACCTAGCGCCGGTCGAGGACCCGGCACGCGTGGCGCGATTGATCAGGGATCACGCGCTGCGCGCCGAACGAGGCAGCCGCACGTCGTCGCAGGTGCGGGCCACCGGCATGGTGGTGCGCCGCCAGGTGCTGGGTGACGAGCACGTCGACCGCTCGGTGCAACGGACCACGGACCTGACCCGGGACTTCCAGGAGCTGATCACCGAGTACGCGTGGGGCTCGATCTGGACTCGCCCGGGCCTCGATCGGCGCTCACGCTCGATGGTGACGCTCACCGCCCTGGTGGCAGGGGCGCACCACGACGAGCTGGCGATGCACCTGCGGGCGGCGCTGCGCAACGGGCTGAGCATCGAGGAGATCAAGGAGGTCCTGCTGCAGACGGCGATCTACTGCGGGGTCCCAGCCGCCAACACCGCGTTCCGGATCGCACAGGAGGTCCTGGAGGAGTCCTGACTGCTCGTTCACCCGTCCACAACGAGCCGCCGGATCTCCTCCACCGCGCGCAGCAGGTGCGGCTCGTCCCTGGTCTGCCGGTAGGAGACGGCGAGATCGACGCTCGGTCCGTCGACGAGCGGGAGGTAGACGACCCCGGACAGTCCCAGGGCGGTGACTGGTTCGGGCACCACGGCGGCACCAAGCCCACCCGCGACCAGCGTGATCAGGGTCGAGGTCTCGCCCACCTCGGCGCGAAAGCGTGGCTCAAATCCCGCCCCGCGGCACATCCGAACGACCATCGCATGCATCACCGAGTCCTGGCGACCGGTGTGCACGACGAGATCCATCGCCGACAGGTCGCCGACCCGCACCCGGCGCCGCGTCGCGAGCGGATGATCGGCCGGGAGCGCGACGAGGAGACGATCGTGCCTCAGCACGACTGTCCGGATGGTCGCGTCGTGCACGGGTGGCCGCAGCAGTGCGACGTCGACCTCGTCCGCGCGCAGCGCCTGTATCTGGTCCGGGACGAGCATCTCTCCCCTGAAGCTGAACTCGATGCCCGGCAGCGCGCCGGTCAGGCCGCGGGCGAGCTGCGGGAGCAGGCTGTACGTGGCCGAGCCGACGCAGCTCACCACGAGGCGGCCGACGACGCCGGCAGCGACCTGGCGGGCCTCGTGTCCGGCGTCATCGACGGCGGCCAGCACCGCCCGCGCCCGCTCGAGGTAGGCCGTTCCGGCGGAGGTCAGCTCGACCTTGCGCGTGGTTCGGTGGAGCAGCTCGACACCGAGCTCCGCTTCGAGCGTCCGGATCTGCTGGGACAGGGGAGGCTGCGCGATGTGCAGCCGAGTGGCAGCGCGGCCGAAGTGCAGTTCCTCGGCTACCGCGACGAAGTAGCGCAGATGCCGGAGTTCCATTCAGACGCGCCGCCTCTCAAAATGCACGATTATTGATACTTCAGCATATGGGCTGGCGACCGTAGCGTGGAGATCCATGAGCCACGCCTACCTGTACGACGCAGTGCGCACCCCCTTTGGCCGTCTCGGGGGCGCCTTCGCCGACGTACGCCCGGATGACCTCGCCGCCGCTGCTCTCCGCGGCCTCCTCGACCGCCACCCCGACCTCGACCCTGCACTCGTCGGCGAGCTGGTCTGGGGATGTGCGAACCAGGCCGGCGAGGACAACCGGAACGTCGGTCGGATGGCCGGCCTGCTCGCCGGATTGCCCACGAGCGTCCCGGCCAGCACGGTCAACCGCCTGTGCGGATCGAGCCTCGATGCGGCGATGGCGGCGTCCCGCGTGGTTGAGACGGGCGACGCCGAGATCGTCCTCGCCGGCGGAGTGGAATCGATGACCCGCGCCCCGTGGGTGCTGCCCAAGCCGTCTCGCGCGTACCCGGCCGGTAACGTCACGGCGGTGTCCACCACCCTGGGTTGGCGCCTCGTCAACGAGGCCATGCCGACAGAGTGGACGGTGTCCCTCGGGGAGGCGAACGAGCAGCTCCACGAGCGGGTGGCCATCAGCAGGGAGCGACAGGACGAGTTCGCAGCGCGCTCACACCAGCTCGCCGCGCAAGCGTGGGACGACGGGTTCTACGCGCCGCTCGTGGTAGCGGTGCCCGGTGTCGACCTTGATCGCGACGAAAGCGTCCGGCCGGGGAGCTCGGTCGACAAGCTGGCCTCCCTGAAGCCCTCGTTCCGGCCGGACGGGACCATCACCGCCGGCAACGCCTCGCCCCTCAGCGACGGCGCATCAGCCCTCCTCATCGGATCCGCGGCAGCCGCTGCGGCGATCGGGAGCGAACCGGTCGCCCGCATCGCCGGCCGGGGCGCGCACGCGCTGGACCCCCAGGACTTCGGCATCGCCCCGGTGGAAGCGGCGGAGCAGGCGTTGCGGCGGGCCGGCATCGGCTGGGCCGACGTCGCGGCCGTCGAGCTCAACGAAGCATTCGCGGTGCAGTCGCTGGCCTGCGTCGACGCATGGACCGAGCGCGGTCTCCCCAGCGCCGACGTCGTCAACACCCGCGGGGGCGCGATCGCGGTCGGACACCCGCTGGGGGCGTCCGGGGGCCGGATCCTCAGCACCCTCGCCCACCGCCTGCGCACCGACGACCAGCGGTACGGCGTCGCCGCGATCTGCATCGGCGTCGGGCAGGCGCTGGCGGTCGTGCTGGAGAACGTGTCCGCCCAGTCGGCGGTCGAGCGGTGACCGCCGCCCATTGCGCCGACCCCGACGAGGCGGTCGCCGGCATCGCGGACGGCTCGACGGTCCTGGTCGGTGGGTTCGGCATGGCGGGCATGCCGGTGCAACTCATCGACGCCCTCATACGACAGGGGGCCCGGGACCTAACAGTGGTCTCCAATAACGCCGGCAACGGTGACACCGGCCTGGCCGCCCTCCTGGCGGAGCGTCGGGTGCGGAAGGTGATCTGCTCGTTCCCCCGCCAGTCGGACTCCTGGGTGTTCGACGGCCTCTACCGCGCCGGCGAGATCGAGCTCGAGGTCGTCCCGCAGGGCAACCTGGCTGAGAGGCTGCGGGCAGCCGGCGCGGGCATCGGCGCCTTCTTCTGCCCCACCGGCGCGGGCACCCCGCTGGCCGAGGGCAAGGAGACCCGCACGATCGCCGGACGGACCCACGTCCTCGAGATGCCCATCCACGGGGACGTGGCGCTGATCGGCGCGCACCGGTCGGACCGGATGGGCAATCTCGTCTACCGCAAGACGGCGCGGAACTTCGGACCCGTCATGGCCACCGCCGCGGCGCTCACCGTGGCCCAGGTGCACGACGTCGTCGAGATCGGCCGGATCGACCCCGAGCACGTCGTGACCCCGTCCATCTACGTCGACCGTGTGGTCGCAGTGGGGAGTGAGCAGTGAGCCTCTCAAAGGACGAGATGGCCGCGGTCGTGGCCAGGGACATCCCGCGGGGTGCCTACGTCAACCTGGGCATCGGCCAGCCGACGCTGATCGCGGACCACTTCGAGCCCGGCTCCGGAGTCGTGCTGCACACCGAGAACGGAATGCTGAACATGGGTCGCGCAGCGCAGGGCCCCGAGATCGATCCCGACCTGACGAACGCGGGAAAGGTGCCGGTCACCGAACTGCCGGGGTCGTCGTACTTCCACCACGCTGACTCGTTCGCGATGATGCGCGGTGGCCACCTCGACGTCTGTGTCCTGGGCGCCTTCCAGGTCTCCGCGGGCGGCGACCTGGCGAACTGGCACACCGGCGCCCCGGACGCCATCCCGGCGGTGGGCGGGGCGATGGACCTGGCGATCGGGGCGAAGCAGGTGTTCGTGATGATGACACTGTTCGCCAAGGACGGGTCTCCCAAGCTGGTGCCGGAATGCACCTACCCGCTGACCGGGATGGGTTGCGTCGATCGGGTCTACACCGACCTCGCGACCTTCGCCCTCGGAGCGGACGGGGTGAGAGTCCTCGAGACCTTCGGCACCACGGTCGACGACATCAGCGCCCGGCTCGACGTGCCGCTGAGAAGGGCATGACGACCGGCGCGCGCAGGGATCACGCGGGAAGCGGGACCTGATCGCGTGCTGGGAACATTCGCGGCGCTGGCGCCGGTGCTTGCCGGGCTGACATGCGGATGGTGGCTGCGCCACGCCGGCGTCGCGCGGGCGAGTGACGGCCGCTTCCTGCTGCTGCTCAACCTCTACGTCTGCATGCCGGCACTCGTGCTCCGGTCGCTCCCGGAGGTGCAGCTGACGAAGGAGGTCGTGGTCTTTCCCGTCGCGGCCGCAGTCATGGTCGCGGTGGGCTACGTCGCCGGACGGGCCGCGAGCCGTCACCTGCAGAGGTCCGAGGCCGCGGTGGTCGTCATGGCGTTTATGGTGGTCAACGTCGCCTTCGCCCTGCCATTCGTGGAGGCGGTGTACGGCGCCGCCGGCGTGGCGCGGCTCGCGGCGTTCGACGCGGTCAACAACGTGCTGGTGCTGACGGTCGTCAACGGACTCGCGGCGCGAGCGAACCCGTCGCCCGCCGCGCGACGCTCCCTGACGCGGCAGGTGCTCCGCACGCCGCCGGTCTACGCGACCGTCGTAGGTGTCGCCCTGAGCCTCACGAACACGCCGCTGCCAGACGCCGCGGCGAACCTCGCCTCTCCCTTCGCTGCAGCGAGCCCTGTGCTGATCGCGGTCGGCGCGGGCGCTCTCCTCCGACCGACCAGGCACGCCTTGGGTCGCGCCGGACGGCTGGCGGCGGGACGGCTCCTGGTCGGCGGGGTCGTGGCCGTCTGCCTGGTGGTCGTGCTTGGCTTTGACGGAGTCGATGCGGGAGTCCTGCTGCTCCTCGGCATCGCGCCGCTGGGCTTTGTCACCGTGACGTTCGCCTCCCAGCAGGGACTCGACGCGGACCTCGCCACCCAGGCGCTCGCGCTCTCGGTCGCGGCGAGCTCAGTGCTCTGCCTGGTGCTGGTGCTCGTCTGAGGGCCGACCTCGCCGCGCACTCTGCGACGGGCCCGGGAGGGCAAACGGGAAACGGGAAACGGGAAACGACTCTAACTCCAGCGCGGCCGGCTCACATCCCCACACCGCCTCTTCGGACAAGCCGCTTCCCGGACCCGCCGCGCCCCACCCTAGGACGCCCCTCCCGACGGCGTCTTGACACAGAAGAGAGCGATGTCCGGGCGGTTACTGCTCTCGCTCCTATGGGCAGCCGAAGACAAGTCGTGAGTGAGGACGCCGGCTCAGAAACGGCTCAATAACCCTGCCTACCGACCCGCGGATCGACTGGATCCGCTTGGCCCCGTCTCCGCCCGACATAGGGCAAAACACGCTGCTGACCTGGTACTTTGAGGTCCTCAGCCGGTCGTCTGAGGGCGCGCCCAGACGGCCGAAATCTGGCCCGGACCTGACTACGGATCAGAAGGTTTGGGGTTCGAATCCCT
>NZ_SSXI01000116.1:92978-106057 GCF_004803405.1 Nocardioides sp.
CGGCCGAGTGGCTGGTAGTTGCGGGTGGGTCGATGGTCCGTCGCGGATGAGTTCGCCCGTGGCGGCGTTGACGATGCGCACGTGGAGTCCGTCGACGAGCTTGTAGACCTGGGTTCGGCGGTGTACTGCCCCGATTCCGATGTGGAGCATCGGACACGTGGAGTGCGTAGCGGGAGTGTCGTCGAGCCAGGTGATGATCTCGGCGTCGGCAAGGTCCGAGCGGTCGGGGACGCGCGTGTCTCGAACAACAGCGACGAGGCAGCCGCCCGCGTTCTCAGACTCCGCCGCCACCCACTACCGGGTTCCGGGCAAGCCACCGCGCGCCGAGGGCGATTCCCTGACGGGGGGACGCGGTTCGGGCCGACGGCGCAGCCAGGACACCACGGCTGCGACCACGTCCGCGACCGGCTGGTCGGTGTCCACGACGAGTCCGTCCTCATCGGGTTCGAGCGCCTGAAGCGTGGCGAGCTGGGAGTCGAGGAGCGAGACCGGCATGAAGTGCGCCCGGGTCGCCATGCGCTGTTCGAGCACCTCGCGGCTGCCGACCAAGTGGACGAAGAGCGTCGGCTCGGGGACCCCGGAACGCAGGATGTCGCGGTACGAGCGTTTGAGGGCCGAGCAGGTGAGGACCGTGGACGTGGCCTCCGCGTGACGCTCCCCGGCCCAGCGAGCGAGCGCCGCGAGCCACGGTCCTCGGTCGTCGTCGTCCAGCGGGATGCCGGCGCTCATCTTGGCGATGTTGGCCGGCGGGTGGAAGTCGTCGCCCTCCGCGACCTGCAGGCCGAGGGCGGCGGCGACGCCCCGGGCGACCGTCGACTTCCCGGTTCCCGAGACTCCCATGATGACGACGTGCAGGTGGTCGGTCATCGCACATCCCTCCTGTCGGTGACGGCTAGGGTGCGGCCCATGGTCACCCTCCACACCAGCGTCCTGGCGAGCCTGGGCACGCGGATCGTCGAGGGGGAGCTGGCGGCCGAGACCGTGATCACCCTGGACTGGCTCTCCCAGGAGTTCGGCGTCTCCCGCACGATCGCCCGTGAGGTGGTCCAGGTGCTGACCTCCCTGGGCCTGGTCGAGAGCCGCCGGCGCACCGGGATCCGGGTCCTCGGCCGGGAGGCGTGGGACCAGCTCGACCCGCTCGTACTGCGGTGGCGGCTGGCTGGCAGGCAGCGGTCCGAGATGCTCGCCCAGCTCTCCCAGCTGCGGGCGGCCATCGAGCCCCGGGCCGCCGCGCTCGCGGCCACCCGGGCCGACGAGGCCCAGCGCGCCCGTGTGGTGGAGCTCGCCGCGCTTCTCGAGGACACCGGCGGCCGCGGTGACCTGCACACGTTCCTGGAGCACGACGTCGAGTTCCACCGGCTGCTGCTCGTCGCCTCGGGCAACGACCTCTTCGCCGGTCTCGGGGACGTGGTGGAGGAGGTGCTCCGCGGCCGCACCGAGCACGACCTCATGCCGGTGCAGCCGAAGCCCGAGGCACGCCAGCTCCACGAGATGGTCGCGCAGGCCGTCGCCGCCGGACAGCCGGAGCTGGCGGAGGCGGCGATGACCGCAATCTGCGCGGAGGTGCTCACCGCCATGGAGCCGCCGGGCTGAGGACTCGCGTCGCGCCTCACCCGACCGCCGCAGCGACACCCCAGGCCATCCCGGCGAGGGCGAACGCACTGAGTCCGAGGGTGGTCTCCATGACGGTCCACGTCTTGAGGGTTGTCTTCTCGTCCATGCCGAAGAACCGGCTGACGAGCCAGAACCCGGAGTCGTTGACGTGGGAGAGGACCGTCGCTCCCGCGGCGATCGCCATCACCAGCAGGGCGATGTGGAAGCCGTCGAGGCCAGCGTCTGCCACCGACTCAGCGATCAGACCGGCCGTCGTGGTCAACGCCACCGTGGCCGAGCCCTGGGCGACGCGGAGTGCGGTCGCGATCACGAAAGCCTGGACGAGCAGCGGCAGGCCGACGTCCGCCAGCGAGCCGGTGAGTGCGGTCCCGATGCCGCTGGCGCGCAGCACACCTCCGAACATGCCGCCGGCTCCCGTGATCAGGATGACCGAGCAGATCGGGCCGAGCGCCTGGTCGAGGATCCGGGTGGTGTTCGCCAGCGATCCGGAGGGCCGGCCGAGCACGGCGATCGCGACCAGCAGCGTGATGAGCAGGGCGACGGGGGTGTTGCCGAGCAGGCGGAGGAAGTCGACGACGGCGTTGCCCTCCGCGACCGCCCCGGCCTCGACCAGGGTGGTGAGGACGGTGTTGAGGGAGATCAGCAACATCGGCATCAGCAGGAGCGCCAGGACCACGCCGAAGCTCGGCGCCTCGCGCGGGGACCGCTCGTCCTCCTCAGCCACCCCGCCGTTGAGCTCGCCGAACAGGGCCGCCGGAACGTCCACGGCGACGCGCGCACCGAGGAACCGCGACACGAGCATGACCCCGACGTACCAGGAGATGACGGCCGTCGGCACGCCGACGAGCAGGATCAGGCCGATGTCGCCCCCGAGGGAGACGCCGGCGGCGACCGGGCCCGGGTGCGGCGGGACCAGCGCGTGCATCGCGGCGAAGCCACCGGCCGCAGGGAGCGCGTAGTAGAGGACCGACCCGCCGAACCGCCGTGCGACGGTCAGGATGATCGGCAGGAAGACGACCAGCCCGGCGTCGAAGAAGATCGGGAAACCGAACAGCAACGCCGCCACGCCCAGGGCGAACGGCGCCCGGTTCTCGCCGAAGCGACCGATCAGGGTGTCGGCGAGCACCTGGGCGCCCCCGGTCGTCTCGAGCAGACGCCCGAGCATCACGCCGAAGCCGACGAGAAGCGCGACGGAGCCGAGTGTGGCGTTGAAGCCGAGCGCGAGCGCAGCGGGGACGTCACCGAGGGGGATGCCCGCCGCGATGGCCGTGACCAGGCTGACGAGCACCAGGGAGAGGAAGGCGTGCAGACGCACCTTCATGATCAGCAGGAGCAGCAGGGCCACCGCAGCGGCGGCGATGAGAAGCAGGGTCGCGGTGCTGTGCACCGGGTCCATCGGTTCCATGGGCTCTCCGAGAATGAGTTGGGACGTGACGAGCGTCACCCTGACCCAAAGGTAGTACTTTTGGCAAGTCGAGCGAGGACGGGCGCACGGCAGGTCGCCTGAGCGCGACGGCATCAGCCGTGGCACGTCCGCGCGGCGGCCGGCCGGCAGGAGGCGGCATAGGACCGGGGTGACCGTGATCGCCGTCGTCGCCCACCCCGAAGCGCGAGCGGCCCTCGAGGCGGGGTGGGTGATCGACTCCGGCCGGGCGGACCTCGTCGACACGGGACTGTGCGCGATGCACCCCGCGCCGACGGGCGCTTCGGCAGCAGAGCGGGCGATGGCCATCGTCCGCTCGCTGCGCGACAGCCTCGGTGACGACGTCGTCCACGCCGCGACCGCCGAGCTCCTCTGCTCGGCCCTGACGACGGCCGAGCACCTGGCACCGGGTCGAGGTCCGCTCGGTGTCGCCGCCGAGCTCCTGGCATCCCACGGACTCGCGCGGCACCTGGTCGACGCCGAGCCGGCCGGGAGCGGGATCGAGCCTCCCATGGCTGCGACCTCACCCTTGCCTGCGCTGCCACTGACGGCGCTGGTCGGGTCCGCGCGGGCCATCCTCCAGAGGGTCTCGGCCTGGGACGAGGCGACGCGGCGCCTTCACTGGGACGCGGCGCTCGCCGGCGGACGAGACGTCGTGGTCGTCGCCGCGACGGAACCAGCCGTCACCGACCTGAACCTCTACGGGCTGATCCGCCACAGCGGTCGGCGAGCGATGGTGTTCATCGAGGACAGCGTCCCGCTCACCGTCGCGGACCGGTTCGTGCCGCGCCACGTCGCCCGAGTCGGCGTCGGCACGCTGCTGCGCCTGGCCTGACCCGGGCTCGGGATCCGTGCGGGGTGGGCACGGGACGACGGACGGAACGCCGGCGTCGGATTGCCCAGACGCGTTGGCACTTTCGGGCAAGTCGGGGCGCGCCGGCCGGGCATACGGCACACTCGGCGCGTGACGCGCAGCCGTCGGGGTGGGGTCGAGAACGGCAGTGTCGAGGCCGCTGAGGCCCCTGATCCCACCGACCTCACCGAAGCCATCGCCTCCGTCGACGTCACCCAGCTCGGAGCTCGCATCCGGCGAGCGCGCCGTACCCTGTGCCTGAAGCAGTCCGACGTGGCCGCCGGGCTCATCTCGACGGCCTACCTGTCCCGCATCGAGTCGGGCCAGCGGCGCCCGGATCTGCGCGTGCTGCGCGGAATCGCGGAGCGCCTCCGCACCACGCCGCACGAGCTCCTCCTCGGCCTCAGCCCGAAGGAGTGGTCCTCGGTGCGAGTCGAGCTCGACTGGGCGCACCTGGCCCTGCGGACCGGGGACACCCCAGGAGCCCTGAGTCGCACCGACGCGCTGCTGGGACAGCTCCCACCCGAGTCGGCCCTGTATCGACGAGCGACCTTGATCCGGGCGCTCGCGCTGGAGGCCGAGGGGAGGTACGACGACGCTGCCGCAGCTCTCGAAGGCCTTCTCGACGGCGCCCTCGACGGGGTCGCGGCCATCGACGTGCTCACCGCGCTCAGCCGCATCTATCGCCGGTCGGGCGAGCTCGGTCGGGCGATGGAGGTCGGGGCGCGGGCGGACCAGCGGATCGGGTCGCTCGGCCTGAGGGGCACGCCGGAGGCGGTGAAGCTGATCCTCACGGTCGCGGCCGCCCATTCCGAGAGCGGTGATGTCGGCTACGCCGCTCGGCTGTGCCGGAAGGCGTTGAAGCACGCTGACGCCCTGCGGAGCGCGGACGAGAAGGCCATCAGCTACTGGAACGCCAGTGTCATCGAGTCCCGTCGCGGGTGTCACGCGGAGGCAGTCACCCTCGCCCAGAAGGCGCTGCACATCCTCGACGATGCGGACTCGACCCGGAACACCGCGCGCCTGCGCACCCGGTTGGGAGCCCTCTACCTGAGGGTCGACCCCCCACGAGTCGAGGACGCCCTCGCACAACTGCGGCAGGCCGAGCCGGAGCTCCTGACGAGTGGCGCCGCGCCGGCGGACCTCGCGGACAACCGGCTGGCCCAGGCTCGGGCCCACTTCCTGCGAGGTCACGCGAGCCGCGCCGCGACCGAGGCGCGTCGAGTCCTCGAGGTGGTCGAGGACTCGCCACTCGCCACGGCTGAGACCTACCTGCTCCTCGGCCAGATCGCGCTGGGCGGCGACGACTTCCCCGGCGCGCAGGCGATGCTCCAGCAAGCCATCCTCGCGCTGGAGACGGCTGGAGCGGACCGCCGGGCGGCGCAGCTGTGGTTCGACCTGGGCGGCCTGCTGCTCTCGGTGGGGTGCGCCGAGGACGCGCTGCAGGCGTTCCAGCGGGCAGGGGTGTCCTCCGGACTACGCACCAACGCCGCGACCACTTCGACCCGCCCGGAACGCCCGGTCAGCACCGAGGCGCTGTCCGGATAGCGGCCTGGCAGGCCGTGCCTCCGGCCGTGGGGCCGCGTGTGCCGCTCGGGGTTGCCTCGGTGGTCAAACGAGGTAGGACAACTTTTAACCTTTTCTGTGAACCGTGTGACAGATGGGGCGATTTGTGAGTTGATCGGCCTGTTCACGTCGTGCCCCGGGTGCGACGTACCGCCGCGGAGCAGCCGTCCCGGACCTGGACGGCGGGGCCGAGACCGCGGAAGCGGACAAGACCGATCGGCAACACGACAGCGGAGTGGGGGACTGCGCGGGATGAGGGTCGTATGGGCAGCTTTGAGTACGCAACCGGCGATCCGGTCGTAGCGGCAGGCCTTCGTGAGTCCCTGAGAAGGGCGCAGCGAAGGATCCGTCCGCACCAGGTGGCACGCCGTGGTCATCAGCGGCGCCGAGCTCTCACTCGCGCCGTGATCGGGGACCTCCCCTCGGCCTCGCCCGCCAGCCGACCTGCCGGCCGATTTACCAGCGAAGCCGAGCATCTGGCGTGCCCGGCGTACACCTGTCCGACATGACGCCCGCGACCCGTTCCCTGGTCCTCAGCCCGGCGCCGACCACCAGCGAGATCGACCAGGTCGTGCACGGACTGATCGACCTGCACTTTGCCGGACAGATCGACGCCGAGACCACGCGGCGCGAGATCTCCGCCGCGCTGTACGTCGCCGGGATCCACCTGGACGTTGCGAACAAGCGCTTCGACCTCCCGCGCCAGCTTCGCAGCGACCTGGCCGACCTCCTCCTCAGCCGGCTGATCGACAAGCTGATCACCGGCAGCTTCTACTCCTTCGAGACGGGGCGGCAGAAGTCCGCCTGCGGCTGGGCCAGACAGGTCGCGAAGTCGGTCGCGCAGTCGGAGCTGCGCAACCATCAGCGGGCCGCACGGCGTCTCGGAGCGCCGATCGACCCGACCAGCCATGAGTTCGCCGCGATGGTCAACGGCGCCGCGGCACAGGACGTCGTGGATCCCTACGCGCTCCGCAGGCACGCCGCGGTCGCCGAGCTCGTCGAGGACTTCACGCAGCGGATCCGTGGCATGCGGAGCACGGACCGGGTCTTCGTGTCGGCCGAGACGCTCTGCGTCGGCCTCGGTGTCCGCCCGGCGGTGCGGCCCGAGTCGATGGCCGACCGCGACTACTGCCTGGAGGTGCTGAGCGCCGACCAGACCCTCGCGCAGCGGTCGCTACGGAGGTGGCGCCAGCTGGTCTTCGGTTCCGCTCTTGAGCCCATGGAGGAGATCGACGAACGGGTGCTGGCGCTGTGGGACGAGCAGACCGAGGACTCCTCGGCCGAGCTGCTCGGACGTCCTGGCCACGTGTGCCATCTGCTGGCTCTCGCGGCGGCCTCGCCGCTGCCGCGCCCGCCGAGGAAGGCGCTGCAGAGGCTGAAGACGGTCGTCATGACGGCCAGCGGGCTCCAGGACGATTGGTGGTGCGAGCTGGCCTCCCGCCTGGTCGACGCCTACGTGGCCTCCCAGTACGAGGCCTACTCCGAGTACGCCACGATGACCGACGAGGCCCGCCGGGCCGCCGCCGCTGCACACCGGCGAGACCGCAGTCGGCTCGGAGTCCTCCTCGAGTGGGCGGCAGCTCATCCGGACGCTCCGTACGGCGACACCGCCGAGCGGGTGCTGGCGCGCATCACGGACGCGGCGGAGGTGACTCTCAACGAGAGGTCGGCAACGAAGGGCCTCGGCAGCGACCAGGTGACCAGGGCCGCCTGATGGTCCACCGGAGCGGGGCCGATCGCGAGCTGGCGATACTCGCTGCCTTCGCCGAGACCCGGACCGGCGGTCTGCGGGGTCTCCTGTGCGGGACTCTCGCGCTCTCCCTGGCGGACTGCGGCGACCAGACGGTGCTGGCCGTCCTGGAAGAGGCCGCCGACGCGCAGGAGCGGATCGACCTCCTTCTCGCCGCCGGCTGCTCTGCGACGATGGCGTCCCTCTACGCGCAGCTGGACGTGGTGCTGCTGCGTGAGGCGCTCACCGACCCATGCGGGGCACTCGACGGATTCCTCGACCGCCTGAACGCCATGGGCAGCTGTCCCGCGCCGGGCGCGGCGGCCTGACCGGCGGGTTCGTCGCCACACGTCCTGACGCTCGTCGCCTCATTCGCAACGGGCGAGGACGTGGCCCGCGCCGGGCACCTTCGTCGGTGTCGGGTGACTGTTCTTCGAGAAGGCCGACGCGCCCACCACCTCGGTGCCGATCGCGCCGGGGCGGTGCCTCCAGCCGACGGCCGCGCACGGATCCCAGCGGACGCCGGATTCGCTGATGGTCGTGGGCTCCTGCTCCGGGGCGGCCGGCACGGGGTTGGGCGCCAGGTCCGGCTGTGCCGACGCGAGAAGGAGCAGGACCAACGTCACGTTCGCGACAACGCTGACAAAAAGGCAGAGGAAGAGTCGAGAGGCAAACGCGAGTTCCACAGCGACTCCTATGCCGCAGGGGTCACGACCGGGGGTCACCAGCATGCCGGTTCGATCCCGGAACCCCGGCGAGAGCGGCCTTCGCGGGACATGCTCGCGTCGAGAACAGGGCAACGCGATCTAGCCTTCGCTCATGGAACTCAGGTGGGAGGACTCCCGGCAGGCGTTCATCGACGGGGCGGACCAGTTCGTGCGCACCACGGCACTGGTCGGTGACCGCTGGTCCGAGCCGGGGCTGGGTGAGTGGGACGTGCGGGCCCTCGTCGGCCACACCAGCCGGGCGCTGCTGACGGTCGAGGAGTACCTCGACCAGCCCGCTCCGGCCGTTGATGTCGACGGCCCTGCGGACTACTTCCGTGTGGTGAAGAGCGTCGCGAGCAGCGAGGTGATCGCGCAGCGAGGACGTGACGCCGGCGCCGCACTGGGCGGGTCTCCCGAGGTCGCGGTGGCCGAGATCGCGGCGCGGGTGCTGACCCGCCTCGACTCGTGCGACGGGACGGAGCTGGTGACCACGCTCGTCGGCGGCATGCGGCTCAGCGACTACCTGCCGACGCGGACGTTCGAGCTTGCCGTGCACGTCACCGACCTCGCGGTGGTGCTCGGCGTGCCCACAGTGGTCCCGACTGCCACCGCGGAGCAGGCGCTGGCGATCGTCTGTGACCTCGCCGTCGCCGGCCGCGTCGCAGGCCCGCTGCTGCTCGCTGCCACGGGCAGGCCGGTCCCGACGACCGGCTTCACCGTCCTCTGAGCAGCAGCGGCGGGAGGGTCAGCACTCGATGACGTTGACCGCAAGGCCGCCGCGGGCGGTCTCCTTGTACTTGACGTGCATGTCGCGGCCGGTGTCGCGCATCGTCTTGATCGCGTTGTCCAGGCTGACGGTGTGCCGCCCCGTGCCGTAGATAGCCATGCGGGCAGCGTTGATGGCCTTGACGGAGGCGATCGCGTTGCGCTCGATGCACGGGATCTGGACCAAGCCGCCGACCGGGTCGCAGGTGAGGCCGAGGTTGTGCTCGATCCCGATCTCGGCCGCGTTCTCGACCTGCTCCGGCGTGCCACCGAGGACCTCGCAGAGCCCGGCGGCAGCCATGGCGCAGGCCGAGCCGACCTCACCCTGGCAACCGACCTCGGCGCCCGAGATCGAGGCGTTCTGCTTGAACAGCATGCCCACGGCCGCCGCAGTGAGCAGGAACCGTACGACGCCGTCGTCGTCGGCACCCGGCACGAACTGCATGTAGTAGTGGAGCACAGCCGGGATGATCCCGGCCGCGCCGTTGGTCGGTGCCGTCACGACGCGGCCGCCGGAGGCGTTCTCCTCGTTCACGGCGATGGCGAAGAGGTTGACCCAGTCCATGACCCGCAGCGGGTCCTCGGCGCCGGCGCCCGAGGAGAGCTCGCGGAAGAGGGCGGGCGCCCGTCGTCGCACCTTGAGGCCACCGGGCAGCGTCCCGTCGTGCCGGCAGCCGGCCTTCACGCACTCCTGCATCACGTCCCACAGGTGCAGGAGGCCCGCGCGGACCTCGGCCTCGCTCCGCCAGGCCAGCTCGTTCGCCATCATCACACCGCTCATCGGCAGGCCCGTGCGCGCGCAGATCACCAGCAGCTCGTCGGCGGAGTCGAACGGATGGCTCACCGTCGTCGTGTCGAGGACGACCCGGTCCGCCCCCACCTTCGCCTCGTCGACCACGAAGCCCCCGCCCACCGAGTAGTACGTCCGGCGTCGCAGCTCGACCCCGTGTGCGTCGTACGCGGTGAAGGTCATGCCGTTCGGGTGCGCCGGCAGCGACTTGCGCCGATGGAGCACCAGGTCGTCGTCCGCCGAGAACGCTATCTCGTGCACGCCGGCGAGGGAGAGCACGCCGGAGCTCCTGACGTCCTCGGTGTGGCTTTCGGCGGTCTCGGTATCGACGGTGGCCGGGTCTTTGCCCTCGAGCCCGAGGATGACGGCCTTCGCCGAACCGTGCCCGTGGCCGGTGGCGCCGAGCGAACCGAAGAGCTTCGACCGGACGCGCCCGACCTCCGTCAGGATGCCGTCGCGCTGGAGCCCCGCGACGAACCGCGCGGCGGCGCGCATGGGCCCGACCGTGTGGGACGACGACGGGCCGATGCCCACGGAGTAAAGGTCGAACGCGCTGAGCGGCATGGTCCTCCTAGACGAGCTCGGCGAGGGCGATCTCCAGCGCGGTGGCGGCGACGGACGTCGGGTGGGACGACCTGTCGTGGCAGCGCTCCAGAGCGGCGTGGATGGTCCGCGAGACGTCACCGAGGATCGCGGCGTCCGACACCTCGGCCCCGCCCTCCATCAGCATGGCGAGCGTCCGTGCCATGCCGCAGTTGGCGATGAAGTCGGGCAGTACGGCCACATTGTGGTCGGCGAACTCGTAGGTGGGGCCGTAGAAGATCTCCGCGTCGGCGAACGGCACGTTCGCGCCGGCCGAGATGACCTCGAGCCCGCCGGAGATCAGGCGCTTGACATGCTCCACCGTGACCAGCCGCGAGGCTGCACAGGGCAGGAAGATCTCTGCGCCCATGTCCCAGATCGCGTCGTCGACCTGGTCGAAGGGCACCTTGCCGACGGCGCGGACGCAGCCGCCCTCCTTGCCGACGAAGAGTGACCGCACCTCCTCCATCGTGAAGCCGTCGGGGTTCATGAGACCGCCCTCGTGGTCGATGATCCCCACGATGCGGGCACCGGCCTGGGCGAGGTAGTACGCCGCGGCGGAGCCGACGTTTCCCCAGCCCTGGACGATCACCCGCTTGCCGCCCACGTCGCCGCCGTAGATCTGGCAGAAGTGGACGACCGACTCCGCGACGCCCCAGCCGGTGGCGAGGTCCGCGATCGTGTACTTGGAGTCGGGATCGGGGGTGAACCGCGGGTCCTCGACCACCTTGGACACGCCGGCGCGCAGCAGCCCGACCCGGTGCACGAGGTCGCGTTCGTCGGCGGCGAAGTGACCGTTGACGATGCCTTCCTGGGGGTGCCAGAGCCCGTACCGCTCAGTCATCGGGATCACGTCGAGTACCTCGTCCACGTTGAGGTCGCCGCCCGTGCCGTAGTAGGCCTTGAGCAGCGGCGTGACCGCCTTGAACCAGCGCGCCAGGACGCCGTCCCTGCGAGGGTCGGTCGGGTCGAAGTCGATCCCCGACTTGGCGCCGCCGATCGCCGGTCCGGAGACGGTGAACTTCACCTCCATCGTCTTGGCCAGCGCCTCGACCTCGGACCGGTCGAGCCCGCGCCGCATTCGGGTGCCGCCGCCGGCGGCACCACCGCGCAGCGAGTTGATCACCACCCAGCCCCGCGCGGAGGTCTCGGAGTCGTGCCACTCGAACACGATCTCGGGTGGCATCTCCTCGAAGCGACCGAGCAGGTCCCTCATCGACTCTCCCATGTGCCTACCCTTCTGTTCCGATGAATTTGGAGGCGAGGATCCGGCCACGGGCCTCGCCGAAGCCGATCCGTGCGCCGCCGCTGCCTGGTGCGCTGGCCCGGAGGACAACCTCGTCCCCGTCCTCGAGGAACGTGCGCTGTGCGCCGGCCACCGTGACCGGCTCGCGGCCGCCCCAGGTGAGCTCGATGAACGCGCCCCGCTGGTCCCGCTCCGGGCCGGAGATCGTGCCGGAGGCGAACAGGTCTCCGGTCCGGGTCGGGGCGCCGTTGACGGTCAGGTGCGCGAGCATCTGGGCGGGCGACCAGTACATCGAGGCATACGGCGGCCGGCTGACGACCTCGCCGTTCCACTCCACCTCGACATCGATCTCCAGCCCCCAGGGCTCCTCGAGGGCCAGGTAAGGCAGCACCGCGGGCTCCTGCGTCGGCGTCGGAACGCGGGCCGGCCCGAGCGCGAGGAGCGGCACCACCCACGGCGACACCGTGGAGGCGAAGGACTTGCCCAGGTTGGGGCCGAGCGGCACGTACTCCCAGGCCTGGATGTCCCGAGCCGACCAGTCGTTGAACAGGACGACGCCGAAGATGTGGTGCTCCGCGTCCTCGACCGGGATCGGCTCGCCCATCGGGTTGCCGGTGCCGACCACGAAGCCGAGCTCGGCCTCGATGTCGAGCTTGGTCGAGGGCCCGAACAGCGGGGCGGGGTCCTGGGGATTCTTCCGCTGCCCGGCCGGCCGCACGATGTCGGTCCCCGACACCACGATCGACGCCGACCGCCCGTGGTAGCCCACGGGCAGGTGCTTCCAGTTCGGCAGCAGCGGCTCGGGGCTGTCGGGCCGGAAGAGCCGGCCCAGGTTCGAGGCATGGTGCTCGGAGGCGTAGAAGTCGACGTAGTCGGCGACCTCGAACGGCAGGTGCAGCGTCACCGCCCCGGCCGGGTGCACGGCCCGGTCGGGCACGTCACCGGCGACCGCCTCCACGAGCCGCTCCCGGACCGCCACCCAGCGGTCGTGGCCCTGCGCCATGAACGCGTTGAGGGTGGGCCGGGCGAACACGTGGTCGTCCAGCAGCAGCGCCAGGTCCACCACGTGGTCGCCGTACCGCGTCCCGATCCTGGGCTCGGCGCCGGGGACCGAATACGCCCCGTAGGGCAGGTTCGCCAAGCCGAAGAGCGAGTCGTCGGCGACGGCCAGCCGCGTCATGACAGCCCCGGGACGAGATCGGGATCGAGCAGCCCGAGGTCGGCGAGCTCGCTGACGGGCTCCCCGATGTGGCAGGTGCCGAACGAGCGGAAGGCCTCCCTGGTGCTGGGTGGCACCTCCCGCACGAGCTCGGCCAGGCGGGAGCCGTCCCGCTCCGCGAGCAGGACCGCGAGGTCGGTCTCGGCGGCGCCCTCGAGGGCGGCGTGGGTGGCGACGAGCAGGTTGAGGAACCCGTGCTGCTCGAAACCGGTCGCGGGGTCGGTGTTCCGCACCGCGTGGTGCAGGCCCGCGGTCGCCTTGAACGGGACGCCGTGGCGCACGGCCGAGGCGATCGTCGCGGCCAGCTCCGACTCGCTCGGATAGAGGTCGGCGCGGACGCCGCCGGTCCGCAGCTTGGCCAGGTAGGGCGTGCCGGCCAGCTCGGCGAGGAGGTCGTCGCGGCGATCGTCCCGGGGGACCTCGACGTAGACGGACACTCCCTCCGGGTCACCGACGCCCTCCTCCAGCATGGGTACGACGGCCGCGACGTGCAGCGCCTCGGGTACGACGACCTCGAGGGCTGTCAGCCGCGCGGCCTCGATCCGCTGGGTGTCGGCGACGGCGGCGCGCACGGCGGCCGGCGAG
>NZ_SSXI01000074.1 GCF_004803405.1 Nocardioides sp.
CGCGGCCCCGGGAGCCGGACCCACTCCGGCGCAGCCGGTGGCAGCGCCCGTGGGTTTCGCCCAGCACCCGGGCCACCCCGACGGTCAGTACCCGTACGCCGGCCACGGGGGCCGTTGAGCTCCTCGCGCGCAGTGCCCGGTCGCCCCTCGGGGCCGACCGGGCACTGTCCGCGTCCGATCGGCGGGACGTGGCAGCACGCGGCTCACGTGCGGACCTTGGCCTGCAGCCGGCGCAGGTCGGTGATCTCGATCCGGCCGCGAGTGAGCCGGACGATGCCCTGTTCGGACAGTTTCTGCAGAGCGAGGTTGACCGTGGGCCGCGTGCCTCCGGTCATCGCGGCGAGCTGGCTCTGGGTGAGCGGGATCGACACGGTCCCCGCCCCGCTCCCGTAGGCCGCGGCGAGGCGGGTCAGGCAGAGCTGCAGGCGCCGGTCGAAGGTGAAGTACATGCCCTCGAGCAGCAACCGCGACAGCTCGTCGACCCGGTCCGCCAGCATCTCGGTGACGGCGGCCTGGAACTCCGGCTTGCGCCGGCACAGCATCCGGAAGGTCGAGCCCGGGACGGCGAGCGTGGTCGCCTCCTCGAGCGCGACGATGGTCGCCGTGCGGTGGCCGTCCGCGCGCACCAGCGCCAGCTCGCCGAAGGACCCACCGGGGCCGAGGACGTTGATCATCGCCTCGTCACCGCTGGGGAGCGCGACCTTCACCCCGAGCCTGCCCCGTTCGACGAGGTGGAAGGAGTCGGCAGGATCCCCGAGGTGGCACACGACCTCGTTGCGGGCGAAGCTGCGGCGCCGCCCGAGGGCCACGACCTCGTCGCGCTCGGCCTCGGTGAGTCCGCTGAGCAAGGCCCACTGCACGCATTCATTCAAGCAGGCAGTCACGGCTGCAGCGGCCAGCCGAACGTCAGCTGGGTGTCACCGACTCGGATCAGGTCGCCGCTCGTCAGCATCCTGGGAGCATCGAGTCGGAGCCCGTTGACGAGGGTGCCGTGGGTCGACTGCAGATCGGTGAGCACGAAGCCGTCGTTCGTCGCGGTGAGGACGCAGTGGTGGCGACTCACCGAGCTGTCAGCGAGGACCAGCTCGTTGTCCGGCGACCGACCGATCCGCAGCCCGTACGTGGTCACCGCCACCAGCCGGCCGTCCGGCAGCTGCAGGGTTCCGGGCGCGACCGAGACCTCGCTGCGGTAGGTCGCCGGCAGCTTCGCGGCGGCGGTGTCCGCCCGGGCCGACCGCAGCGGCGGGAACGCAGCGGGCAGGCCCGGTGCGGTGAGCTGGAACAGGTGCTCCGGTTCGACGAGGTCCTTGAGCCGGTGATGGCCGAGGTCCACGACCGAGATCCCGCTCCCCTCCGGTAGTCCGAGGTCGATCAGGGCGGCCGACGCGACCACCTGGCCGCCGTGTGCGGCCGAGGTGATCCGGGCGGCACGGTGCACCTCGTAGCCCACGTAGCTGTCGTCGTAGTTCGTGACCTGACCCAGGTGCAGTCCCATCCGGACCCGTACGACGACACCGTCTGGCCAGGCTGCGGTCGTCAGTGCCCGTTGTGCGGCGAGTGCGGCCGCGGCGGCTCGACGCCCGTCGGCGAACACCACGAAGAACCCGTCACCTGCCGTGTCGACCTCGTAGCCGTCGTGCAGCTGCCAGACAGCTCTGCTGAGCTCCCGGTGACGGCGGAGCACCGACGCCCAGCGGTCGCCCAGGCGCTGCGAGAGCTGGGTGGAGCCCTCCAGGTCCGTGAACAGCAGCGCCAGGGTGCCGGAAGGCGGAGCGGTGGTCGGCACACTCGCATTGAACCGGCCATCGCGGCGCTCGGCACTGCTTTCGCCGCGATCAGGACGACGTGCAAGGCATCGCCCGGTCCCGAGTCAACGGGCGCCGGCGCAGCGGATGCACGTCCTCGCTACCGGCCGGGCCTCGAGTCGGCCGGTGGCGATCGGCTCGCCGCAGCGCTCGCACGTCCCGTACGTGCCGGCGTCGAGCCGCTCCGCGGCGGCGTCGACCTCCGCCAGGTGGAGCCGCGCCTGGCGCACGAGGGAGCCGACCTGCGACCGCTCGAAGGCGATGGTCGCGCCCTCGGGATCGTGCTCGTCGTCGGCGTTGGTGTCGCGGGAGGCGGCCACCACCGAGTCGTAGTCGTCCGTCAGGCTCGCGAGGCGGCGCAGGGTCCGGTCACGCTCCGCCTCGAGCAGCTCGCGTGCGCCGTCCACGTCGTCCATGCTGACATCGCAACCGGGGAACGCACATCAGACGGCCGCCTCTTCCAGCGCTCGCTGCGACTCGCGCTCCTCCGCCGACGGCCCGCTCGGGCGGCGACGGACGGTCCCCAGCGCGATCCCGGCGATGACCAGGCCGGTGCCGACCACCTGGACCGCACCGAACGGCTCACCGGCCAGCGTGACCCCGATGACGGTTCCCGAGACCGGGTTCAGCAGGCCGACGAGGGCGACGGCGGTGGCGGGCAGCCGTCCGATGCCGGTGAACCACGCGGTGTAGGCGACGACCGTGCCCACGACGCCGATGTAGAGGTAGCCGGCCACGGCGGAGGTGTCGACCGCGGGAGGCGCGCCCTCGACGATGAGGGCGACGGGGAGGATCGCCAGTCCGCCCGCGACCAGCTGCCACGACGTGAACGTGAGCATGTCGACGGGAGGCTTCCAGCGCTTGACCAGCACCATGCCCAGGGAGAAGAGCAGCACCGCGGAGAGCGAGGCGGCGACGCCGACCGGATCCACGGTGAAGCCCGCGCGGAGCACGAGGAGGGCGACGCCCAGGACGCCGAGCACCGCGCCGACGATCGCGCCGGGGGTGGGACGCTCCCGGATCAGCAACCACGCGATCAGGGCGACCAGGAGCGGCGAGGTCGCGGTCAGGGTGGCGGCCAGCCCGCCCGGCAGGCGGTAGGCCGCGACGAAGATCAGCGCGAAGAACGCACCGACGTTGATCACCCCGAGGAGCGCGGCCCGCCACCACCAGTCGCCGTGCGGCAACTGTCGGCGCACCAGCAGCAGGGCCAGCCCGAACGGCAGCGCACGCACCAGGGCGGCGAAGAGCGGCCGGTCCGGCGGCAGGTGCGTGGCCGTGACGTAGTACGTCGAGCCCCACGAGATCGGGGCGATCGCGGTCACCGCCAGCAGGAGCAACCGCGCGCCAAGTTTATCTTCCACGGAAGTCAAACTATCTTCCTCGTCAGATATATTCCAGCCATGCCAGCGGACCACGTCGACCGGATCCTCGAGCAATGGGCTCAGGAGAGACCCGACCTCGACGTCTCGCCGGTAGGCGTGATCGGCCGGATGAGCCGCGTGAGCAACCGGCTGACCGACGAGCTGGTCGCGGTGTACGCGACGTTCGGGCTGGGGGAGGGCGAGTTCGACATCCTCGCCACCCTGCGCCGCTCCGGTGCGCCGTACGCGCTGTCCGCCGGGGAGCTCGCGGCCGCGACCATGGTCACCAGTGGCGCGATCTCCAAGCGGGTCGATCGATGTGAGCGCCGGGGCTGGGTCTCGCGGAGCGTCGACGACCGCGACGGGCGTGGGCGCCTGATCTCCCTCACTGCCGAGGGCCGCGCACTGATCGACGAGGCGTTCAGCGCGCACATGGCCAACGAGCACCGCCTGGTCGGCCTGCTGAGCGAACGCGATCGCACCCTGCTGGCGGCGGCGCTACGGCGCTGGGGTCACGAGCTCGGCATCGACTGACGGCCGCTCACGACCGTCGCGTCCCGCTCCGGGTCGTGGTGCACCTGCGCCGCCAGGCCGGCGGAGCGGAACGCCGCGACCGCGGTGCCCGCCTGCGCCGCGGACACCTCGGAGAACACCCATCCGCCCGGCCGGAGCCACGCCGGAGCCAGCGTCGCGACCCGTCGCAGCAGCACGAGCCCGTCAGGCCCGCCGTCGACGGTGTCCCGGGGCTCGTGGTCCCGCGACTCCGCGGGCATCAGCGCGATCACAGCGGAGGGCACGTACGGAACGTTCGCTGTGATCACGTCGACCTGGCCGCGCAGGCTCACCGGCAGTGGCGCGTCCAGGTCGCCCAGGTGGGCGACGCCGCCGACGTTCGCGAGGTTCCGCGCGGCGCAGGCCACCGCCAGCGGATCGCTGTCGACGGCGTGCAGTCGCAGGCCCGGCCGGCGGGTGGTGAGCGCCAGGCCCAGGGCGCCGCTCCCGCAGCACAGGTCGAGCGCCAGGCCGGGATCGCCGACCTCGGCGAGGGCGGTGGCCGCCAGCTCCACGAGGTACGACGTCCGCTGCCGTGGCACGAACACACCCGGGTCGACCGCGACCCGGAGCCCGTCGAACTCGGCCCAGCCCACGACGTACTCGAGCGGCTCTCCGGCGACCCGGCGGGCGACCATCGCCTCCAGCTGGTCGGACGAGGACGCGGCGGAGCAGAGCACGCGCGCCTCCTCCTCGGCGTACACGCAGCCGGCGGCGCGGAGCCGGATGACCAGGTCGGGATCAGCCACCGCGCCAGCCTAGGCGGGCACGGGGCCTCAGCCGCGCGGCATCAGCCACCATCCGGCGAGGTAGAGCAGCACGCCGGAGCCGGCACCGAACACGACGGCGGCGACGAGAGCCAGGCGGACGATGTTCGCGTCGACGCGGAGGTAGTCCGCGACGCCGCTGCACACGCCCGCGACGACCTTGTTGTCCTCGCGCCGGACGAGCCGGCGGGGCGCGG
Source organism: Nocardioides sp. (assembly GCF_004803405.1). Lineage (GTDB taxonomy): Bacteria > Actinomycetota > Actinomycetes > Propionibacteriales > Nocardioidaceae > Nocardioides > Nocardioides vastitatis. The sequence continues at coordinate 4,686 of NZ_SSXI01000074.1, forward strand.
AGGGGGCACGAGGTGCCGGCTCGGGAGCGGGATAGGGCTGGTAGTCGGTCATGACCTCGACCCTGCCGCGAGCGGCCGGCCGGCACATCCGGGAACGACCCCGGTCGACCCCCGAACGGACCCTGAGGACGCACGTCTCACGAACGACCCGTGAACATCCCTGCCAACGCGCGCAGGCCCTGCGACAATCGACGTATGCGACCGCAGGTCGTCGCCCATCGCGGCGCCAGTCATGAGCTCGCGGAGCACACCCTCGCGGCGTATCTCACCGCCCTGGACTCCGGGGCCGGCGGCCTCGAGTGCGACGTCCGGCTGACCGCCGACGGACACCTGGTCTGCGTGCACGACCGGGACCTGCGTCGTACGGCGGCGACCAAGGGGCTCGTCTCCACGATGGACCTGGCGGAGCTCTCCGAGCTCGACTTCGCGTCGTGGAAGAACCCGTGGGCCGACCTCGACGACGAGGCTCCCGACATCGACGAGACGCACCACAGCGTGCTCACGCTGCGCAAGCTGCTGGAGACGGTGGCCGACTACGACCGCCGCGTGGAGCTGGCCATCGAGACCAAGCACCCGACCCGGTTCGGCGGACTGGTGGAGAAGCGGCTGGTCGAGATGCTGCGCGACTTCGGCTGGCATCACGCGGACGCGCCGGTGCGGGTGATGAGCTTCTCGTTCACCGCGCTGCAGCGCGTCGAACGGCTCGCGCCCGAGGTCCGGCTGGTGCAGCTCATCGACAAGCCGACCTACTGGCCCATGGTGCGCCGGGTGATCGGCAAGGACTGGGTCGTGGGTCCCGGCATCGGGATGCTGCGCGATCACCCGCGGGTCATCGAGTCGATCGCCCGCACCGGCCGCGACCTGCACGTCTGGACCGTCAACAAGGAGCGGGACCTCGATCTGTGCCTCGAAGCGGGGGTGAAGGCCGTGATCAGCGACCGTCCCCGGTTGATGATCGACCTGCTCGACAAGCGGTTCGGGGGCGAGGACACCCGCGAGGCGGCCGCGCAGTAGTTTGCGGGGCATGGCGAAGAAGAACCGGACCAGGTCGACGGCAGCTCCCGAGGCGGGACCGGGCGAGGTGGGTCCGCGCCAGCCCTGCCCCTGCGGCTCGGGCAAGCGCTACAAGGCCTGCCACGGCGCGCCCGGCGGCGGCCAGGTCTTCGTGAAGCGTCCCTTCGAGGGGCTGCCGGCGGAGTGCGACGTGGTCGCGATGCGCGAGCTGGTGCCGGCCGCGACCGCCGTCCTCCCGCTGAAGGGGGAGCACGGCGACCGCGTGGTCAGGCTCTGCACGCTGCTGCCCGCGGCGGCCCCCGCGCTGGTCCGCGACAGCGGTGAGATCTGGCTCGGCCTCCAGGTCCAGCACAACTACGGCGACCCGGCCCGCGACCTCGGCGCCGTGCTGCTCGCGGCGCTCGACGGCGATCCCGGTGCCGGCATGGTCGGCCTGACCCAGCCTCCCGGGCCCGGCCCGCGGCTGCAGGACCTGGTGGACCCCGACGCGGTCCTCGACGTCCAGGTGCACGAGGGCTTCGACTTCTGGGTCGCCGACATGGAGGAGAGCTCCGAGCTCGCCCAGGCGCTGGAGGCGGCCGAGGGTGCCGCGGCGCCGACGGCGCGCCTCACCGAGGTCAGTGCCGCCTACTGGACCCGGATGGGCGCCAAGGAGCACCTGCGCTGGGTGATGCCGGAGCCGGAGGACGTGCTCCTGGACGCACTCGCCCGGCTGCACGTCTCGGGCGACGACGTGATCCTGCCCGAGGCCCGCCTGGTCGGCATGTTCCGCGCGCACGGGCTTCTCGCCCCCGTGTGGGACCTCGCCGTCGGCACCGGTCCCGAGCCGCTCGAGGAGGCTGCCGGCACCTTCCGGGCCAAGCTGGACGACGCGCTCGCGAGCACCACCGACCTGACGACCGAGGAGCGCGCGGCCCGCAGCGGCCTGGCCAACCGTCAGGTCACGATCCGCTAGGCGGACCGAGGCTGCTGCAGGCACCACACGTGCAGCCGGGAGTACCCCTTCACCGAGACCCGCCGCAGGCGCCGGAGCCGGTACGACGCCGCCTCCGGCTCCGGGTCCGGCTCGTCGCCGGGGCCCGCTTCCGACAGCGCCTCGTGCATCCCTCGGTCGACCAGTACGGTGTTCGGCCGGGCGACCGAGGTGAGGCGGGCGGCGATGTTCACGACGGGGCCGAAGACGTCGCCCAGTCGGGTCACCACCTCGCCGTACGCCACTCCTGCCCGGACGGCAGGGAAGAGGTCGTCCTCGTCGGCCCCGCGTGCGGTCAGCTCGAGCGCGATCTCGGCCATCTGCGCCGGGTCGTCGGCGACCAGGAGCAGCTCGTCGCCGATGTTCTTGATGATCCGGGCTCCGCGGTCGACGGTGATCCCGAGGACCGCCGACTCGAAGGCCTCGAGCCAGGAGACCAGCTCGCGATCGGTGAGCGCCCGGGACTGGGAGGTGTAGCCGACGATGTCGACGAAGCAGACCGCCAGGGTGGAGGCCGACCCGGACTCCCGCTCGGCGATCAGCCGTGATCCGGCGCTGAGCAGGTGGCGCCGCCAGGCGTAGGTCTGGAGGGCCTCGACGCGTGGCAGCACCTCGTCGGCGATCGCGAGCAGGCCGTCGGTGGGGTCGGCGCCGCTCTCGGCGGCGATGTCGCCGAGCAGGGCGACCTCCCACTCCGCGAGCCGGGCGAAGCTGCGGCCCCAGGTGCGGACCAGGCCGTCCTGCCGGTCCTGGCTCAGCACGCCCATCCCGATCAGGTCGCTGGTGAGCCTCAGGGCGTGTACGTCGGCGTCGGTGAACGCGACCTCACCCGGCGCGGTGTGCGCGAAGCCCAGGAGGTGCCACAGGTGACGGGCCACGTCGAGGGTGATCCCGGCCTGCTCGGCGACCTCCTCCTGGGTCAGGTGAGGTCGGGCGCCGAGCAGCTTCTGCTCGAGCGCCTCGAGCGCGCCCGGGTGCGGCGCGACGGGAGGCAGCGACGGAGCGGCCGACCCGTCGTCCGTCGGGTCGACCGGCTCGCTCACCCCGCGGTCACCCCGCGGTCAGCCCTGGCCGCCGAGGCGCGCCTGGGCGACCTCGACGAGCGCGTCGTGGAAGGCGGGCCACTCCGCGTCGAGCTCGCGCAGCGTCTCGTCGGTCAGGTGGATGGTGTCGAGCGGCGTCATCGCGACGACGCTGGCCGTGCGGAGCGAGTGTCCGACGATCGCGGCCTCGCCGACGATGTCGCCGGGGCCGAGCTGGGCGATCTCCTGGCCGTCCTTCCGGACCGACACGGTGCCGTCGAGGATGATGTAGGCCTTGTCCGCCGGGGTGTCCTCCCAGATCGGCGACCAGCCCTGGGGCAGCTTCACGCGCCGCCCGGTCGCGCTGATCCTGGCGATCTCCTGCGGCGTGAAGTGCTCGAAGAACGTTGCCATGCTGAACCTCTCTGTCCTGACGGGCGGCCGCCTGGTTGCCCATCCCCCGTCGACCTTAGTGGTCCTGCGAACCGGCCGGGAAGGCTGTGGCCGGTCCTCACCTCGTGTCCCGGGGAGCCCGGGTCACCCCAGCGGCTCCCGGATGACCGGGCAGCTCATGCAGCGCGGCCCGCCGCGGCCGGACCCCAGCTCCGAGCCGGCGATCCGGATCACCTCGATGCCGGCTTCCTCGAGCCGCGCGTTGGTGCCGTCGTTGCGCTCGTAGGCGACCGCCAGCCGGGGGGCGAGCGCCAGGGTGTTGTTGCCGTCGTCCCACTGCTCGCGCTCCGCGGTGACCGGGTCGAGGCCGGTGTCGATCCGGTGCAGCGTATCGATCTGCATGGCCTTCGCCGCGGCCACGAGGAAGGGCTCCGGAGGCGCGACGACGAGGTCCTCGGAGCCTGGATCGCGCCGGGTCACCGCGTAGGCGACCAGGGTATCGGCGATGTTGGGGTACATCACCACCTTGTCGACGTCGACCATCGTGCAGACGGTGTCCAGGTGCATGGTGGCCCGCTCCTGGGCGATCGGCACGGCGAGCACGGTGGTCGCGAGCCCGGCCGCGAAGGCCTGCCGCGCGAGCCGCTCGGCGCCGGCCGGCGTGGTGCGCTCACCGACCCCGACCGCGATCACCCCGGGGCCCAGGAGCAGGACGTCGCCACCCTCGACGTGCTCGAGCTGATGGCCGTGCATGCGCGCGATCCCCGCGAACCGCGGGTGGAAGTGGTAGACGAGCTCGGTCAGCTGGCTCTCCCGTCGGCGCGCCGGCATCGCCAGCGAGGTGATCGCGACCCGGTCGCGCAGCCAGACCGAGGAGTCGCGGGTGAAGAGCAGGTTGGGCAGGGGGTCGACGAGGAAGGCGTCGTCCGGCAGGAGCGTCGTCACCAGCGTGCCCCGGTTGAGCCCCGAGCGGACCTCGTCGTTGCGCACCCCCGCCGTCAGCAGCTGGGTCAGCCCCTCGGGGGTGGCGTCCTCGAACATCGACCGCAGGTAGGTCCGGAGCGTGTCGCCGAGGTCGAACCCGCTCGGGCCGGTGAGGGTGGTCTCCACGACCGCCTCACGCGCCCCCGCCACCTCGAGCGCCTCGGTCACCAGGTCGGTCAGGTAGAGGACCTCGACATCTCGCTCGCGCAGCGCGGCGGCGAACGCGTCGTGCTCGTCCTGGGCGCGGGAGACCCACGGGATGCCGTCGAACAGCAGCCGGTCGTTGTTGCGGGGGGTCAGCCGCCTGAGCTCGTTGCCCGGGCGGTGCAGGAGCACCGACCGGAGCCGACCCACCTCACTGTCGGCGCCGGGCGTCGTCGCGTTGGCCACCATGTCCGCACTCTAGGCGGCCGGGTCGTGCCGAGCCGCGATCAGCCCCGGAACGGGTCGGCGGGATAGACGCCGAGGATCTTCACGTCGGTGGTGAAGAACTCCAGCTCCTCCAGCGCCCGCTTGAGCCCCGGGTCGTCGGGGTGCCCGTCCACCTCGGCGAGGAACTGGGTCGCGGTGAACTCGCCGCCGACCATGTAGCTCTCGAGCTTGGTCATGTTGATGTTGTTGGTCGCGAACCCGCCGAGGGCCTTGTAGAGGGCGGCCGGCAGGTTGCGGACGTTGAACACGAAGCTGGTCACCACCGGGCCACCGCCCTGCGGGGCCGCGACGAAGTCCGGCGAGAGCACCACGAAGCGCGTCGTGTTGTGCTCCTCGTCCTCGACGTCCTCCCGGAGGATGTCGAGTCCGTAGATCTCGGCGGCCAGCGGCGGCGCGATCGCCGCCTGGCGCTGGTCGGCGGCCTCGGCGACCTCCCGAGCGGCGCCGGCGGTGTCACCGGAGATGATCGGCTTGAGCCCGAGCTCGCGGATCACCTTGCGGCACTGGCCGAGCGCGTGCACGTGACTGTGCACGGTCTCGATGGTGTCGAGGGTCGCTCCCGGCACCGCCATCAGGGTGAACTGGATGCGCAGGAAGTGCTCCGCCACGATGTGCAGCCCCGAGTCGGGCAGGAAGTGGTGGATGTCGGCCACCCGGCCCGCGATCGAGTTGTCGATCGGGATCATCGCGAGGTCGCAGTCGCCGCTGGCCACTGCGGCGAAGACGTCCTCGAACGAGGCGCACGGAACCGCCTCGGCGTCGGGGTAGTTCTGCTTGCACACGAGGTTGGAGTTGGCGCCGGGTTCCCCCTGGTACGCGATGCGGGCCATGCCTGACAGGGTAGTGCTCGGGGTTCGACTAGGTTCGGCCCATGGCCGTCGCTCTCTCGCTCCTCGCCCTGGCCGTCGCCGCCGCAGCCCTCGTGGTGGCCCTGCGCAACGGTGTCGCGCGGTCCCGCAAGACCGACGGGGACCTCCCCGCCGACGCCGCCGGGCTGCGCCGCGAGGTGGCGGCGCT
>NZ_SSXI01000120.1 GCF_004803405.1 Nocardioides sp.
CGCACTGCTGCCCGCGGACGTGTGGAGTGACGCGCTGCGGCAGGACGGCGAAGTCCACGAGATCAAGGGCCCGGACGGGGAGAAGGTCACCTACCAGGTCGCCGAGCTGACCGGGGTCCGCGACCTGAGCGGCTGGCCCGAGGGGATGCGGCTGATCGTGCGCCGGGTCAAACCCTCGCGCCGAGACCTGAAGAAGCTGACCGCCTTCGAGAAGCGCACCGGCTGGCGCTACCAGATCATCGCCANCGCTCTCTACCGTGATCATGCCGAGGTCGAGGACCGCGTCAAAGCGATCAAGAGGGTCGGGCTCGGGCTACTGCCCTCCAAGTCCTTCCAGCTCAACGCCGCCTGGATGCTGGCCGCCACCCTCGCCGCCGACCTCGACGCCTGGACGCGACTCCTCCTCCTGCACGACGAACCCGAACTCGCCGCCGCCGAACCGGAGACAATCCGGACGAAGCTCTACCACCTGCCCGCCCGCCTCACCACCCACGCCCGCCGGCGCACCCTGCACCTCGACCGCACCTGGCCCTGGGCGTCCGCGTTCGCCACCGCCTGGCGGCACGCAACCGACCTCCCGGCCGACACCTGACGGCCGGCCCCGCCCCAACGACACCGGAGAGGAGAGAACCCGCAGCACCCTCGGGCCCGTGGAACCCGACGCCCGCAGCGTCACGCGACGGCCCATCCTCGAACGGCAGGGGATATTACGGGCAAGTCGCCGAGCCGACCGGCGTCACACCGCCAGTGAAGAATCGAGGTCGATCCTTTCACGAAATCGAGTCTCCATTCGATACGGGGCGGTTCACTTCTT
>NZ_SSXI01000225.1 GCF_004803405.1 Nocardioides sp.
CGGCGGCAGCTCGGGGCGGGTGCTCATCGGGCGCAGCCACGCCAGGAGCTCCTCGAGCAGCGGCCGCTCGAGCGGGTCCGGGTCGAGCGCCGCGGCCAGCACCTCGGCCATCGGTCTCTCGACGGCCGACAGGTCGTGCTGCCCGCGTCGCGTGCGATCCATGATCGCCATCGCCGGGCCGCGGCCGTAGGGGGCGTGGCCGATCGCAGCGTAGGCGACCGTCGCCGCCCAGGCGTGCACGTCGGCGGCCGGGGTCGCCTCGTCGCCGTACAGGATCTCGGGCGCGAGATAGCCGGGGGTGCCCAGCAGCCAGCCGGTGTGCGTGAGCCGGGCGTCGTCGGCCACCCGCGCGAGTCCGAAGTCGATCAGGATCGGCGTCCGCCCCTCCATCAAGACGTTGCCGGGCTTGACGTCGCGGTGCAGGACGCCGACGGCGTGGACCGCGGCGAGGCCCTCGGCGAGGCAGCCGGCCAGCCAGTGCAGGTCGCCCCCGCTGATCGGTCCCTCCTGCAGGACGTGGTCGTGCAGCGAGAGGCCGGGCACGTAGCGGGTGACGACGTACGGCACGTCGGCCCACGGGTCGGCGGCGATCATCTCGGCGACCCAGGCGCTGCGGATCCGGGTGAGCGAGCTGACCTCCCGGGCGAGCCGGGCGCGCGCCTCCTCGTCACCGACGATGTGCGGCCGCAGCACCTTGAGGGCGACCCGTCGCCCGTCGGGGCCCTGCGCGAGGTGGACGATGCCCATCCCACCCTCGCCGAGCCGCGTCAGCAGCGCGTAGTCGCCCACCCGGGTGGGCGGGCCGCTGTCAGGGCGCATCGTCACGGATCGAGGCTACCCGCGGCGGAGGCCGCTCACGCGTCTCCGGCGGCCGTTGCGCCGGGCGCGTCGAGCCGGGCGATCAGCTTCTTCGGCGCGAGCAACCGGTAGGAGGCGTCCACCAGCTCCCGGATCTCCCCCCAGTCCACCCCTGGCTCGGCCAGGTCGATCGCCCGCCAGCCGTACGCTCCGTAGTAGGCCGGGACGAAGAACCGCGGGTCCGCGTCGAGCGCCGATCGGTCGACCGCGTCGGGCATGAAGATCAGGGCGCTCGGCACCTGCCGGCGCTCCCCCGGCCGCCGCTCCCGGCGTCCGTCGCTTCGCTCCGTGGCGACCGGCGCCACCGACCCACCGAAGGCGACGAAGATCCTGCCCGCCCGGAACGTCGGCCGGCCGTGCGAGATCCGCTCCCCCGCCCCGGGGAGGGCGAGGCAGATCTGCCGCAGCTCGGCCAGGCCGGGGTCGTCCTCGCTGAACGCAATCGGGTGCGGCACGAGGTCAGTGAACCATTGCACGCCGCCCGTCGCATTGCCACGATGAGGCATGGCATCGGTCGTCCGGCTCGACGACACCACGCTGGAGGTCCTCGATCTCGGGTCCGGTGAGCCCGTGCTCCTCATCCAGACCGGCCTCACCGCCGACGAGCTCCTTCCCGTCGCCCGCGATCCCGCCGTCAATGGGTTCCGCCGACTCGTCCAGCACCGCCGTGGCTACGCGAGAAGCGGACCGGCGGTGGCGCCCGCTTCGGTGGCGCGGGACGCCGCCGACTGCATCGCCCTGCTCGATGCGTGCGGCATCGCCGAGGCGCACGTCCTCGGCTACTCCTACTCCGGAGCCGTCGCGCTCGACCTGGCCTCGATGCACCCCTCGCGGGTCACGAGCCTCGCCGTCGTCGAGCCGCCACCCCTCATCGCCGCCTATCGCGACGACTTCCGGGCAGTGAACCACGCGCTGCTCGCCCTGCGGCGGGAGGCGGGCGTGGACGCGGCGCTGGAGATCTTCTGGGACATGCTGTCGACCCCAGCCTGGTGGGCGGCGCTCGAGCCGCAGGTGCCGGACGCCCGTTCCCAGATGCGCCAGGACGCCGCGACGTTCTTCGACGGTGACCTGCCGGCGCTCCTCGCGTGGGAGTTCGGGGACGAGGACGCGGCACGGGTCTCCTGCCCGGTCCTCCACGTCGGGGGCGACGCGAGCGGCCCCTGGTGGGCGGCGGTCCGCGAGCAGGTGCTCGCCTGGTTCCCCGACGCTGCGGATCTCGTCGTGCGGGATGCCGACCACGGGCTGATGGTCACCCATTCAGCCGAGGTCGCCGCGGGCCTCGCTGCGTTCTGGGGCGCGCCAGGCTGACGCGCGGCAGCAGGGCAGGTGCCGCGGGCGGCCGCTGCAACGGCGGCGCCGAGGACCGGCCCGCGCGATCAGGAGATCTGGCGCATCCAGCCGAACGTGTCCTCGGCGCGGCCGAACTGCACGTCCACCAGCGCCTGCCGGATCCGCATCGTCAGGTCCGTGCTCGCCGGGGCGGGCACCTCGCCGTCAGCCCACTTCAGCGAACCGACCGGCGTCACCACGGCGGCCGTGCCGCATGCGAAGACCTCGGTGATCCGGCCGCTGGTGACGCCCTCGCGCCACTCGTCGATGTCGAACTTCCGCTCGGTGACCTGGTGGCCCATCTTGCCGGCGAGCTCGATGATCGAGCTGCGCGTGATGCCCTCGAGGATCGTGCCGGTCGCCGGCGTGACGATCGAGCCGTCGTCGAACACGAAGTACAGGTTCATCCCGCCGAGCTCCTCGACGTACCTGCCGTCCTGGGCGTCGAGGAAGACCACCTGGTCGCAGCCGTTGGCCGTCGCCTCCTGCTGGGCGACGAGCGAGCTGGCGTAGTTGCCGCCGGTCTTCGCCGCGCCCATGCCGCCGCGCCCGGCGCGGGTGTACTCCTCGGTGAGCCACAGCGTCACCGGCTTGATGCCGCCCTTGAAGTAGGAGCCGGCGGGGCTGGTGATGACCATGAACGTCACGTGCTCGGCGGGCCGCACGCCGAGGAAGCTCTCGGAGGCGAACATGAAGGGCCGGATGTACAGGCTCTTCTCACCGTCGCCGTGGTTGTCGGGGACCCAGCGGGCGTCGACCTTGACCAGCTCCTCGACGGCCGACAGGAAGTCGGGCACCTCGAGGACGGGCAGTGCGAGGCGGTGGCTGGAGCGCTTCATGCGCTCGGCGTTGGCCTCCGGGCGGAAGGCCCAGATCGAGCCGTCGTCGTGCCGGTAGGCCTTCATCCCCTCGAAGATCTCCTGCGCGTAGTGCAGGACAGCTGCGGCGGGGTCGAGGGTGATCGGTGCGTACGGCGTGATGCGCGCGTCGTACCAACCCCTCTCCGGGGTCCACTCGACGGTGAACATGTGGTCGGAGAAGTTCACGCCGAAGCCCGGGTTGGCCAGGATCTCTGACAGCCGGGCGTCATCGGTCGGGTTCGCAGAAAGCGAGGTAGTGATCTGCATGGCTAAGAATCTAGTCCTCGGGGGTCGCGGGTGGGAGTGGGGGCAGCGCCCGCGCCTCGAGGTTGCCGGGCGCGGTCAGCCGGCTACTCGCGCGGCGATCGCGTCGCCGACCTCCGGCGTACGACGCGCCTGGTCGGGCGTGCGCTCGGCGAGGTCGGCGAGCACCGCCGCCTCGATCTTCGCGGCCGCGTCGGGGTGGCCGAGGTGGTCGAGCAGGAGCGCGCCGGAGAGGATCGCCGCGGTCGGGTCGGCGACCTGCTGACCGGCGATGTCGGGTGCCGAGCCGTGGACCGGCTCGAACATCGAGGGCGCGGTCCGGTCGGGGTTCACGTTGCCGGAGGCGGCCAGGCCGATGCCGCCGGTGATCGCGGCGGCGAGGTCGGTGACGATGTCGCCGAAGAGGTTGTCGGTGACGATCACGTCGAACCGCTGCGGGTCGGTGGTCAGGTAGATCATCACCGCGTCGATGTGGCTGTAGTCGGTCGTGACGTCGGGGAACTCCGCAGCGATCTCCTCGAACAGCCGCCACCAGACGGCGCCGGCGTTCACCAGCACGTTGGTCTTGTGGACCAGGGTGAGCTTCTTGCGCGGGCGCTTGCGGGCGCGCGCGAACGCGTCGCGGATGACCCGCTCCACGCCGAAGGCCGTGTTGACCGACACCTCGGTGGCGACCTCCGCCGGCGTGCCGACGCGGAGCGCCCCACCGTTGCCGGTGTAGGGCCCCTCGGTGCCCTCGCGGACCACGACGAAGTCGATCTCGCCCTTCCCGAGGACCGCCTCGGACAGCGGGGACGCCGCGCCCGGGAACAGGCGGGAGGGACGGAGGTTGACGTAGTGGTCGAGCTCGAAGCGCAGCCTGAGCAGCAGCCCGCGCTCGAGGATGCCCGGGGGCAGGTTCGGGTCGTTGGGCTTGCCGCCGACCGCTCCGAGCAGGATCGCGTCCTGCCCGCGGATCTCCTCCAGCACCGCGTCGGGCAGCACCTCGCCGGTCGCGAGGTACCGCTCCGCGCCGAGGTCGTACGTCGTCCGCTCGAACTTCAGGTCGGCGGGCGCAGCGACCTCCAGCACCTTGAGTGCCTCGGCGGTGACCTCGGGGCCGATCCCGTCACCGGGGACGACGGCGAGGTTGACGGCGCCGGAGGTGGCCGGGACGGCTGCGGAGGAGGAGTCGTTCATGGAGGCAGACCTTAGTTGTCGTCCGGTCGCCGGTCGTCGCCGTCTCGCAGGTCAACCGCGAACAGCGCGATTTTGTCGGCGCTCGCGCGGCGCAGCGGATGGTCGGGATCGTGTTTGGCCGGACCCCATTCGGTGGCGTCGGCGTGGGTGGGGCGGGAGCTGGCGGTGGTGAACATGGCAGTGGTCTCCAGATGGCTGTGCGAGGGCGAACGGTGCCGGAATGGCCCTGGCCTCTCCCACCGCGGCGGGTGGGCGTCAGCTCGTGGGTCTCACGCGAGTCGACTGCGTCGGGACGGCGGATCGCGCCTGCTGGTCACAGCGCCGATCGGTAGGCCCGCCGCGGTGCGTCGAGGAGATGCGCCGGGGCCGATGGATCAGTGAGGGCCCACGCGGTGGGAACGCCGCAGTCACCGCGGCGAGGTGGCCTCTCTCAGGCCTCGCCGCGGCGCACGATTACGAGAAGAGCGCTCCGCATGGTGGGCCGAGCATACGTCGGCCAGGACCTGCTGTCAGGAGGTTTCCCACCATGCGGGCGTGTTCGGCATCCGAGATCGGGGTCACAACATCTGAGACGGCGGATGGGACACTGGGTCCCATGAGCGCGCCCCCCGAGCTTCCCGACGTGGTCCACCGCGCGTTCGACGTCTCCCGCCGCGCGGGCTACGTCTCCTTCTGCCGCAACGAGACCGGCCGGCTCCTCGCCATGCTCGCGGCCACGCGCGGCGGCACGATGGCGGAGTTCGGCACCGGCTGCGGCGTGGGCACCGCGTGGCTGCGATCGGGAGTTCGCAACGACGACGCGCGCATCCTCACCGCGGAGCTCGACCCGAAGCTCGCCTCCGCCGCGGCTGAGATCTTCACCGACGACCCGCTCGTCGACGTCCTCGCCGCGGACTGGGCGACGCTCACCGACAAAGGCCCGTTCTCGCTGCTGTTCCTGGACTCCGGGCAGCCGAGCGAGGTCGGCGTCGACGCGATCGCCGACCTGGTCGAGCCCGGCGGGATCGTGGTGCTCGACGACTTCGTCCCGTGCGAGATGTGGCCGCCGATCACCGGAGGCCGGGTGGACACCCTGCGCGAGGAGTGGCTGACCGACGAGCGGTTCACCACCGTCGAGGTGATGGTCGCCTCCGACGCGTCGACGCTGATCGCCACCCGCCGCTGACCTCCCGACGCCGCTGACAGACGTCTCCGACGCCGCGCGTCACACCTCGCCGGGGGTCGCCTTGCGTACGACGAGCCGCGTCCACGCACCCAGGTAGAGCCGATCGTCCGCGCGGATCTCGTGCTTCTCCCCCGGGTCGATCGGGTCCTCGGGGAGCGGGCCGACCGATGACCCGACGTACGTCCCGTTGGACGACCCCAGGTCCTCCACCCACCAGCGGCTGCCGTCGGTGGTCAGCTGGCAGTGGCGGCGGCTGATGCCGTTGTCGGTGCCGAGGTCGATGTCAGGGTGGATGCCGCGGCTGCGGGAGGTGCGGCCGACGAGGATCGACCTGGACTTCAGCGGTACGACGGTGGGCACCCCTGCGGAGGGGAGCCGGTCGGTCGACTCCTGCTCGGCGTACCAGTCGGGATCGATCCAGATCTCCGCCACCCACGGCTCCGTCAGGGGTGGCGCGATCGAGCCGCCGTCCGCACTCGCCGGGTCGCCGGGTCGCACGGTCGGCGTTCCGCCACCGGGGGTGAGGTCAAGCACCGACTCGATCGGGGGCGAGGTGACCGGCCGCGGCATCGAGCCGGTGGTGAAGTCGTAGCCGCACGCCTCGCAGAACAGCGCGTTGGCCGGGTTGACCGCCTGGCAGTTCGGGCAGGTCCCGGAGTCCGCGTCCGAGTCTGCCTCGGTGTCGCCGGCGGGCTCCTCCTGCGTTCCGGGCGCCGTCTGCGCTGCCGGCGCAGCGCCGCCGTCGGCGGGGATCGGCAGGCCGCAGACGTCGCAGTAGTCGGCAGCGCTGGACTCGTGCCCGGACGGACAGAGGATCACGAGATCCACCGCCGCTCACGCTGCGGTACTGCACCGCCGGGGTCCGGCAGCCTCCGCACTCGGCTCGGCCTGGCTGCGCGGGGAGTCCTCTGGCTCACGGGGTGGGCTCCTTGCGGATCCGCGTCGTCTTCGTCGACGCGGTGTCGAGGGCCATCTCGTCGGCCTTGTCGACCGCGCGCTTGAGCCGGACGGTGCCGTCCTTCTCGCTCTCGACGTCGACGACCTTCCGCAGCTTGCTGGTCGCCTCGTCGTTGCCGGTCTCGGCGGCCAGCTGTACGGCACGTCCGAGCTTCGTCGTGGCGGTCGCCTCGTCCCCAGCGGCCTTCGCGGCGAGACCCTCCTGGATCATCTGCGCCAGCTCGGTCTGCCCGGTGTAGTGGGCCACCTGCTTGTCGATGCGGGCCGTCAGCTCGGAGTTGCTGGACCACGTCGCCTTGACCAGCGCCTGGGTGACCACGTCGTCGCCGAGGGCGAGCTGCACGCGCGCAGCGAGCTGCTCCTGGCCGACCGCCTTGGCCGGGACCCGCACGGCGACGTGGTAGTCACGCGACTCGTCGGACCAGGCCCCTGTCGGGTACTCGCCGGTCAGCGGGTTCACCGGGGTCCGCCGGCTGGTGAGGTCCTCGACCGTGGGGGCCACCTGCCGCACGAACAGCACCTCTGCGCCCTGGGGGCTCCAGACACGCAGCTTCGCGTCGGCGACGCCGCGGGACATCGCGGTGCGCATGATCTCCTGGAACTGGGCCCGCATCTGGTCGGGCCTCGGGATGATGTCGACGGTGCCGAGCAGTGCCTGGGCGATCCGTCGGATCTCGGCGACCTGCCAGTCGGTGCCCGCGCCGCGGCAGTCCGCCTGGTAGTAGCCGGTGGCGCGGTTGATGGCCTCGTCGAGCCGTCCTGGCCGCTCGCGGTTCTCCCCGTCGGTCAGCAGCAGCACGTGCCGCTGGGTGACCTCGGGCACCGAGGCGAAGAGCTGGCCGGCGAGGTCGAGCCAGGTGCTGATCGCCGTACCACCGCTGCCGACGAAGCGGCCGATGGCCGCCGACGCGTCGTGGCGCGCAGCGGCGTCCATCCGGGTCATGCCGGGTCCGCTCGACACCGGCGGATAGGCGAGCATCGCGCGGTCGGCACCGGCCACGATCGCGAACCAGGTGCCGTCGACGATCTCGGCGAGGGCCGCCTGCGCGGCGTCCTTGGCGGCCGCCATGGTCGCCGGTCCCATCGAGCCGGAGGTGTCGACGACGATGATCTCGCCGGCCTCGCCGGCACCGGACTGGCCGGCGGTTCCAGCGCCCTTGCAGGTGATGGTGACGATCGCGTTGACGTCGGTCCCGCCGTCGGGCAGGAACTCGTTCTGGTAGACGGCGGCAGTGAACTCAGCCATCGCTCTGCCCTCCTCCTGCTGGGGTGGTGTGGGTGGCATTCTGCCCGACGTCGTTCGGCGCGACGTCGACCCGGGCGAGGGCTGCGGTGATGTTGTCGTGACCGCCCGCCGCGTTCGCGAAGTCGACGAGCGCCAGCGCCAGAGGGGCGGGGTCGGTCAGCCCGCTCGCCCGGATCTGCTCCTGGAGCGCCTCCGGCTCGGACGCGTAGTTCCACAGGCCGTCGGAGCAGGCGAGCAGCCAGCCCGGCTCGGTGACCTCGATGCTGCCGACGCTCGGCAGGATGTCCTCCGCGTCGCGCCCGAGCCACTTGGTGATCGCGTGCGCGTGCTGACCGGTCTCCGCGACCTCCTTCGCGACGCCGGAGGCGATCTGGTCCTGTGCGACGGAGTCGTCGACGGTGAGCTGGACGCCGGGTCCGGCGTCCGGCAGCCAGTAGCACCGCGAGTCACCGAGGTTCGCGTGGCTCACCCGCGATCCCTCGAGCACCGCCACCGTGAACGTGGCGGAGGCCGGGTTCGTGGAGTCGGGATCGGTCACCGCGACGATCGCGGTGTTGGCCGCCGCCACGGCGTCCGCGAGGACCTTGGCCACCGCGGAGTCCCGGCTGTCAGGGGTGCCCATGCCCGAGGGGAGCGGTGTCCGCAGCACCTCCCGAGCGGCGCGGGCGCCGGCGAGCGAGGCAACGTCGGAGTCGACGGAGTTGGAGACGCCGTCGAGCACCACGAGCACGGCACGCGATCCGGGGTGGGGGCTGGCGAGCAGCGCCATCGCGTCCTCGTTGCGGCTTTTGCCCACGCCCTTGTCGCACACGCCCGCGACCCAGGACGACGGCTGCTCGCGGAAGTGGTCGCGCTCGCTCGGTGCCTTCGTGCCGCACTCGGTGCAGTAGAGGTCCGGGCCGACCTCTCCCCCGCACTCGGCACACGGGCGCCGGCCGGCCGCGGGCGGATCCGGCAGTGCGCTGGCCGGCTTGCGGGTCGGTGCGCTGATCGGTGCGTCCCCCAGCGGGTGGTCGTCC
>NZ_SSXI01000251.1 GCF_004803405.1 Nocardioides sp.
CGCCGATCTCGTGGTCGACCGCCGAGGCGGCGAGCTCGGTGCCGCCGAGGTCGCAGACCGCGACCTGCGAGCGGGAGCGCCCGATCGCCACGGCCAGCACGCTCCCTGCGGCGGTGTCGAACTCGAGGCTTCCCGGGGGCCGCCCCCCGGTCGACGCGAGCTCGGAGCCCACCCGGAGCAGGCCGGCCTCGGCCAGCGCGTTCACCCGGCTCACCACGGCGGTGCGGGACAGGCCGGTCAGCCGGCGCAGGTCGGAGCGCGTCGCCGCGTGGCCGCTGCGCAGGAGCCGCAACAGGTCCCCCGCGGTCGCCGAGTCGCGCGCGGCCCCGTGCCGCCCCTCCGTCATGCCACGGAACTCTAAACGTTTCCTACTTTGATCCCAAAAAGTCCTAAGTTGGACTTTGCAAGTACCTGCTTACGCACTACCGTTGACGCGGTGACCGGACCCGAGCTCATGCTTCCCTCCTGCGACTTCACCGTCTTCGGTGCGACCGGCGACCTCGCCCTCCGCAAGCTGCTGCCGGGCCTCTACGAGCGCGAGCGCCAGCACCAGCTCCCCGCAGACACCCGGATCATCGGCGTATCGCGCAGCCCGCTCGACGATGCGGGCTACCGCGACCTGGTGACCCACGCCCTCTTCGACCACGTGGCCGAGGACCACCTGGAGGCGGGCGCGCTGCACCGGCTGACCTCCCGGCTCCACCACATCTCCCTCGACGCGGCGTCCCCCGACGACTGGCACCGGCTGCACGGCCTGCTCAAGGACCGGCCCGCGCCGGCCGAGGGCGCGGACGTGGTGCGGGTCTACTACCTGGCGGTCGCCTCCGACCTGTTCGGCCCGATCTGCGCGCGCCTGGACGACCTCGGCCTCGTCACCCCGCAGTGCCGGGTCGTGCTCGAGAAGCCGATCGGCTCCGACCTCGCCTCGTCCCGCATCGTCAACGACGCCGTCGGCCGCGTGTTCGACGAGCACCAGATCTTCCGGATCGACCACTACCTCGGCAAGGAGAGCGTGCAGAACCTCCTCGTCACCCGGTTCGCGAACGTCTTCCTGGAGCCCCTGTGGAGCTCCCGCTGGATCGACCACGTGCAGATCACGGTGTCGGAGACCCTCGGCGTCTCGAACCGCGGTGAGTACTACGACCGGGCCGGCGCGCTGCGCGACATGGTGCAGAACCACCTGCTCCAGCTGCTGTGCCTGATCGCGATGGAGCCGCCCACCCGGGTGGGTGGCGACACCGGAGACTCGGTCCGCGACGAGAAGCTCAAGGTGCTCCGTGCGCTCACTCCGCTCACCGGCACGGCGGTGAACCGGGCCACCGTGCGGGGGCAGTACACGACCTACGGCGAGGAGCTCGGCCACCCCAGCACCACGGAGACCTTCGTCGCGCTGCGGGTCGAGATCGAGAACTGGCGCTGGGCCGGCGTCCCGTTCTACCTCCGCACCGGCAAGCGGCTGGCCCGCCAGGAGTCGACCATCGAGGTCGTCTTCAAGGAGCCCCCGCACGCGATGTTCCCGCACAGCGAGGGCACGACGACGCCCAACCGGCTGACCGTGCGGATGCAGCCCGACGAGGGCATGCAGCTGCACCTGACCGCCAAGCACCCCGGCCCCGGCGGCATCCGCCTGCACCCGGCGTCGCTCGACCTCAGCTACGCCGACACCTTCGACGAGCGGTCCCCGGAGCCGTACGAGCGGCTGCTGATGGACGTGATGCGCGGCATCCCCACCCTCTTCATGCGGCGCGACGAGGTCGAGGCGGCCTGGGCGTGGACCGAGCCGATCCTCGAGCAGTGGCGGGCCGTCCCAATCGAGCCCGTCCGCTACCACCCGGGCACCGACGGCCCGGCCGCGGCAGCACGGCTGCTCGCCCGCGACGGCCGCACCTGGCAGGAGCCCTCATGACCCTCGACATCCCGACGGCCCCCTTCGCCGCAGCGCCCCACCCCACGCTGGCCGCGGTCACCGAGCGGATCGTCCAGCGCAGCGGAGCCACCCGGGCCGCCTACCTGGCCCGCGTCGACGCCGCGAGCGCGACCGGTCCGGCCCGCGGCCGACTCGGCTGCGCCAACCTCGCGCACGGGTTCGCCGCCTCCGAGCCGGTCGAGAAGGCCGCGCTGCGCGGCAGGACCAAGCCGAACCTCGCGATCGTCACCAGCTACAACGACATGCTCTCGGCCCACCAGCCCTACGGCGCCTACCCGCCCGTCCTCAAGGACGCGGTGATCCGGGCCGGCGGCATCGCGCAGGTCGCCGGCGGCGTGCCCGCGATGTGCGACGGCATCACCCAGGGTCGGGACGGGATGCAGCTGTCGCTGTTCAGCCGCGACGTGATCGCGATGTCCACCGCGATCGCGCTCTCCCACGACATGTTCGACGCCGCGCTCATGCTCGGCGTCTGCGACAAGATCGTGCCCGGCCTGCTGATCGGCGCGCTCTCCTTCGGCCACCTGCCGACCGTCTTCGTGCCCGCCGGCCCCATGGAGTCGGGCCTCCCCAACAAGGAGAAGGCGCGGGTCCGGCAGCAGTTCGCCGAGGGGAAGGTCGGTCGCGAGGAGCTGCTCGAGGCCGAGTCGGCGTCGTACCACTCCCGTGGCACGTGCACGTTCTACGGCACCGCCAACTCCAACCAGCTCATCATGGAGGTGCTCGGCCTGCACCTGCCCGGCTCCTCCTTCGTCAACCCCGGCACGCCGCTGCGCGAGGCGCTCACCCGGGCGGCGGCAGCGCAGGCGGTCGCGATCTCGCCCCAGCACGGGGCGACCGTCCGGATCGCCGACGTGGTCGACGAGAAGGCCGTCGTCAACGCCTGCGTCGCCCTGCTCGCCAGCGGCGGCTCGACCAACCACACGCTGCACCTGGTGGCGATCGCCCGCGCCGCGGGCATCATGCTCACCTGGCAGGACCTCTCCGACCTGGCCGCCGTGGTGCCGCTGCTGGCCAGGATCTACCCGAACGGGTCCGCCGACGTGAACCATTTCCACGCCGCCGGCGGCATCGGGTTCCTGGTCCGCACCCTGCTCTCGGCCGGACTGCTGCACGACGACGTGCGCACGATCGCGGGGCCGGGGCTCTCCCGCTACGCCACCGAGCCGCGGCTGCGTGAGGGTGCCGCAGGGACTGAGGTCACGTGGGAGCCGGGCACCGAGACCAGCCTCGACACCGGGGTGCTGCGGCCCACGACCGACCCGTTCTCCCCCGACGGCGGGCTCAGGATGCTCAGCGGGCCGCTCGGCACCGCGGTCATCAAGACCTCGGCCGTGGCGCCCGAGCACCAGGTCGTCACCGCGCCCGCGGTGGTCTTCGACGACCAGGACGACTTCCTCGAGGCGTTCGGTCGCGGCGACCTCGACGGCCGCGACCTGGTCGCCGTGCTCCGCTACCAGGGTCCGGCAGCCAACGGGATGCCCGAGCTGCACAAGCTGACACCGTCGCTCGGCGTGCTGCAGGACCGCGGCCAGCAGGTGGCGATCGTGACCGACGGCCGGATGTCCGGGGCCTCGGGGAAGGTGCCGGCGGCGATCCACGTGACACCGGAGGCGGCCGTCGGCGGTCCGCTGGCCCGGGTCCGGGACGGAGACGTGGTCACCGTCGACGCCGTCTCCGGCACGCTCACCGTCGACGCCCCCGACCTCGACACCCGCGCCGCCACCGGGCGTCCGCTCACCGACGAGGAGTGGTCGGGCACCGGGCGCGAGCTCTTCGCCGCGTTCCGCGCCGTCGTCGGGCCGGCCGACGCGGGCGCCAGCGTGTTCACCGCCCACACCAACCCTCACCTGCCCACGGAGGCCACCGTTGTCCGCGCCTGAGTCGGTCCTCGACGTCGTGCCCGTCATGCCGGTGGTCGTCGTCGACGACCTCGCCGCCGCGGTGCCGATCGCGCGCGCTCTCGTCGCCGGGGGACTGCCCGCCATCGAGCTCACCCTCCGCACGCCGGTCGCGCTCGACGCCCTCCGCGCGATCGTCGCGGAGGTGCCCGGCATCCTCGTGGGCGCCGGCACGATCGTCACGCCCCAGCAGGCCGCCGACGCCGCGGCCGCCGGTGCCCAGTTCCTGGTCTCTCCCGGTGCTACGCCGACGCTCCTGTCCGCGATGGTCGACACCGGGCTGCCGTTCCTGCCCGGCACCGCCACGGTCTCGGAGGTGCTGGCCGTGCTCGAGCGCGGGCTGACGGAGATGAAGTTCTTCCCGGCCGAGGCGTCCGGTGGGTCGGCCTACCTGAAGGCGATCGCCGGGCCGGTGCCGCAGGCGCGCTTCTGTCCGACCGGCGGCATCACCCCGGCGTCGGCACCGACCTACCTCGCATTGCCCAACGTCGGATGCGTCGGCGGATCCTGGCTGACGCCCGCGGACGCCGTCGCCGCGGGCGACTGGGCGCGGATCGAGGCGCTGGCGAAGGAGGCCGCGGCGCTGGGCTGAGGCTCAGCGGTGGTCGGCGAAGAAGCGCTCCAGCAGTGCCGCCGACTCCTCGGCCAGCACCCCGGAGATCACCTCGGGGCGGTGGTTGAGCCGCCGGTCACGCACGACGTCCCACAGCGAGCCCACTGCGCCGGCCTTGTCGTCGTACGCGCCGAAGACGACGCGATCCACGCGGGAGAGCACCGCCGCGCCGGCGCACATCGTGCACGGCTCTAGGGTCACCACGAGGGTGCAACCGTCCAACCGCCATTCCCCGCGGGCTTTCGCGGCCTCGCGCAGCGCGACCACCTCCGCGTGCCCCGTGGGGTCGGCATCCTGCTCGCGGACGTTGCGGCCCGCACCGACGACGGCACCCGTGGCGTCGACGACGACCGCCCCGATCGGCACGTCGCCGGACGCGATCGCGGCCTCGGCCTCCGCGAGGGCGGCCCGCATCGGCCCCAGCCAGGGGACCCCGGCCGGAGGGACGGTCCCGCTCACGCCGCGCGGCTCACGCGGACGTGAGTCCGACGGTGTCGTCGAACAGGGAGCCGAACCCCAGGCCGCGCGCGACCTCGGACAGCATCTCGTCGGGGTAGAGCTCATCGTCGTCGAGGATGGACGCGAGGTCCATCGCGTTCACGCCGAGGTCGCTGAGCAGCTCGAGGTCCCCCGCGGGCTCGGGGTCGTCGACGTCCTCGTCGACGACGGGGAGGCCGAGGTACTCGACCACCGACGCGGCCAGCTCCCACTCCGTCGCCGCGGTGACGTCGGACAGCATCACCCGGGTCTGCTGGCCGGCCACCCTCACGACGATGAAGAAGTCCTCGTCGACGGCGACCAGGCCGACAGCGCCGCCGTCACCGGGGAACCGGCGTAGTGCGGAGGCCAGGGTCTCGACGTCGACCGCGTGATCGTGGGTGAGCTCGGCGACCTGCCACACCCCCTCCTCACGGTAGGCGGCGAGCGCGAAGTCGACTGCGTCGCTTGCAGACATGACGCCAGCGTGACACGGACCATGGCTCAGGACCAGAGGCAATCCGGGCCTAGGCTCGTCTCATGCGCACCCAGGTCATCGACCACCCCCTCGTGGCCCACAAGCTCACCGTGTTGCGGAACCGGGACACCGACTCCCCGACGTTCCGCTCGCTGGCCGACGAGCTGGTGACGCTCCTGGCCTACGAAGCGACCCGCGACGTCCGGGTCGAGCCGTGCGAGATCGTCACTCCGGTGTCGCCGACGACCGGGGTCCGGCTCGCGTCGCCCCGGCCGCTCGTCGTACCGATCCTTAGGGCCGGGCTGGGCATGCTCGACGGGATGATGCGGCTCCTCCCGACCGCCGAGGTCGGGTTCCTCGGCATGGTGCGCAACGAGGAGACGCTCGAGGCGGCGACGTACGCCGAGCGCTTGCCCGACGACCTCTCGGGCCGCCAGTGCTACGTGCTGGACCCGATGCTCGCGACCGGCGGAACCCTCGCGGCGGCGATCCGCTTCCTCGTCGACCGCGGCGCCGACCACATCACCGCCGTGTGCCTGCTGGCGGCACCCGAGGGTTGCGCACGTCTCGAGGGGGAGCTCGCAGACCTGGGCGTGCCGGTCACCATCGTCACTGCGGCGATGGACGAACGGCTCAACGAGAAGGGGTACATCGTGCCCGGCCTGGGCGACGCCGGCGACCGCCTGTACGGCGTGGCGGGGGGCTAGCCCTACCCAGCCCCTCACCCCGTGGGACACCCCGCCGCGCAAAAGTCACCTTCCTCACAGACTCACGTCACACGTGGGACAGCTGCCCCGACGGGACCGGCCGTGTGTAGGTTGACGTGCGCTGTATCCACCGAAGGCTGGAGGCTCCGTGCTCATCGGCATCCCTCGCGAGTCGAAACCGGGCGAGACCCTCGTCGCGGCGACCGCCAAGACGGCGACCCAACTGACCAACCTGGGCTACGACGTCATCGTCGAGTCCGGTGCTGGCGCGCATGCCGACCAGGCTGACGCCGCGTTCGTCGAGGCCGGCGTCCGGGTCGGTACGACTGAGGAGGTGTGGGCCGCCGACGTCGTCGTGAAGGTGAACGCCCCCACCGACGACGAGATCGGGCGGCTGCGCCGCGGCGCGACGATCGTCTCGATGATGGCGCCCGCACGCAGCCCCGAGCTGATCGAGAGGCTGCAGGCTGCCGGCGTCACCGCGCTCGCGATGGACGCGGTGCCGCGTATCTCGCGGGCGCAGTCGATGGACGTGCTGTCCTCGATGGCGAACGTCGCCGGCTACCGGGCGGTGATCGAGGCCGCTCACGAGTTCGGCCGCATGTTCACCGGCCAGGTGACCGCTGCGGGCAAGATCCCGCCGGCCCGCGTGTTCGTGGTCGGCGCCGGTGTCGCCGGCCTCGCGGCCACCGGAGCGGCGTCGGCGATGGGCGCGATCGTGCGCGCGTTCGACGTCCGTCCCGAGGTCGCCGAGCAGGTCGAGTCCATGGGCGCACAGTTCGTGGAGCTCGACAGCTCCGCGTTCGAGGACGCCAAGTCCTCCGACGGCTACGCGAAGGAGATGACTCCGGAGCAGGAGGCGGCCACGGCCGCGATGTACGACGAGGAGGCGCGCGCCGCCGACATCGTCGTCACCACCGCGCTGATCCCCGGACGCCCGGCCCCGAAGCTGATCACGGCGGAGACCATCGCGGGGATGCGTCCCGGCTCGGTGATCGTCGACATGGCCGCGGCCAACGGCGGGAACGCCGCGCTGACGCAGGCCGACCAGCGGATCGTCACCGACAACGGCGTCACGATCCTCGGCTACACCGACCTCGCCGGCCGTCTTGCTGCGCAGACCTCACAGCTCTACGGCACCAACGTCGTCAACCTGCTCAAGCTGCTCACCCCGGAGAAGGACGGCGTGCTGACGCTCGACTTCGACGACGTCGTGCAGCGCGGTCTCACCGTCGTCCGGGACGGCGAGTCGACCTGGCCGCCGCCGGCAGTCCAGGTCTCGGCCGCGCCCCAGGCGAGCGCCAAGGCGGTCGTGACGCACAAGGAGCCCAAGGTCCCGATGAGCGCCGGCAAGCGGCTCGGCGTGGTCGCGGCGGCAGCCGCCGCGCTGTTCGGGCTGATCTCGCTGGCTCCCGAAGGCCTCCAGCAGCACCTCACGGTCTTCGCGCTGGCGATCGTGGTCGGGTTCTACGTGATCGGACACGTGCACCACGCGCTGCACACGCCGCTCATGTCGGTGACCAACGCGATCTCCGGCATCATCGTGGTGGGTGCGCTGCTCCAGATCGGTGACGACAGCACGCCCATCATGGTCCTGGCCGCGGTCGCGACGCTCCTGGCCAGTATCAACATCTTCGGCGGCTTCGCGGTGACACGCCGCATGCTCGGCATGTTCTCGCGATCCTGAAAGAGGCTGACGCTCCCATGCTCTCCATCGAATCTGCCAGCACCGCGGCCTTCGTCGTCGCCGGCCTGCTGTTCATCCTCGCCCTCGCCGGGCTCTCCAAGCACGAGACCGCCCGGGTCGGGAACTCCTTCGGGATCCTCGGCATGGCCATCGCGCTCCTCGCGACGATCGCCGTCGCGGTCGACGGCGGCATCGACGCACTGCCGCTCGTCCTGCTGATCGCCACCGTCCTGATCGGCGCCGCGATCGGCCTCTGGCGCGCACGGGTCGTCGAGATGACCGGCATGCCCGAGCTGATCGCGCTCTTGCACAGCTTCGTCGGACTGGCCGCGGTCCTGGTCGGCTGGAACGGCTACCTCCACATCGAGCACCACCCGCACGGGGCGGACACCGCGGCCCTCGAGGCCGCCGACCTGCTCGGCGTGCACAGCGCCGAGGTGTTCATCGGCGTCTTCATCGGCGCGGTGACCTTCACCGGATCGATCGTGGCGTTCCTCAAGCTGTCGGCGCGGATGAAGTCCAGCCCGCTGATGCTGCCGGGCAAGAACATCCTCAACCTCGGCGCCCTGGTCGTGTTCGCGGCCCTGACCGTGTGGTTCGTGATCGACCCGACGGTGTGGCTGCTGGTCGCTGTCACCGCGATCGCGCTGCTGCTGGGCTGGCACCTGGTGGCCTCGATCGGCGGCGGCGACATGCCGGTCGTGGTGTCGATGCTCAACAGCTATTCCGGCTGGGCCGCCGCTGCGTCGGGCTTCCTGCTCGGCAACGACCTGCTGATCATCACCGGCGCCCTGGTCGGCTCCTCGGGTGCCTACCTGAGCTACATCATGTGCAAGGCGATGAACCGCTCGTTCATCTCCGTCATCGCCGGTGGCTTCGGCATCGAGGCCGGCCCGGCCGACGACAAGGACTACGGCGAGCACAAGGAGATCAAGGCCGACGAGGCAGCCGAGCTCCTCGCCGACGCGAAGTCGGTCGTGATCACGCCGGGCTACGGCATGGCGGTCGCCCAGGCGCAGTACCCGGTCGCCGACCTGACCGCGAAGCTGCGGGCCAAGGGCGTCGACGTCCGGTTCGGCATCCACCCGGTCGCGGGTCGCCTGCCGGGCCACATGAACGTGCTGCTGGCCGAGGCGAAGGTGCCCTACGACATCGTGCTGGAACTGGACGAGATCAACGGCGACCTCGCCGCGACCGACGTCGTCCTGGTCATCGGTGCCAACGACACGGTGAACCCCGCCGCGGCCGAGGACCCCAGCAGCCCGATCGCGGGCATGCCCGTCCTGGAGGTCTGGAACGCCCACGACGTGATCGTCTTCAAGCGCTCCATGGCCGCGGGCTACGCCGGCGTGCAGAATCCGCTGTTTTTCCGCGACAACACCAAGATGCTCTTCGGCGACGCGAAGGACCGGGTCGAGGACATCCTGCGCGCCCTCGACTGATCGCTCAGCCGAGGGCGACCTCGGCGAGCGTCTCGTAGCGCGGTGACCGGCGTGGTCCCTCGCCGAGGTGGGAGGCGACGACCTGCACCGAGGCGAAGGGCCACGCCGGTCCTGCGTAGGTCTCCAGCAGCCGCACCCAGTTGGTGAGGTCGGTCGGCCGCCCGCCCATCCGCGCGACGGTCAGGTGCGGCTTGAAGCGCTGGCCGTCCACCTCGATCCCGCTGGCCACCGCTGCGTTCCGCGCACGCACCGCCGCCCTCTCCAGCACGCCGTCCGGCTGGCCCGTCACGTCGACGACCGAGATCGCCAGCACCCGGGCGCGGCTCGGGTCGGGGAAGGTGACCGCGCCCGCGAGCCTGAGCTCCGGCGTCGGCAGGCCGTCCAGCGACATGGCCAGGCGGTCGACGTACTCCTCGACGCGGAAGTCGTCGACGTCGGCCATGAAGGCGAGGGTGACGTGGAAGTGCTCGGGGCGGGTCCAGCGGAACTCGCCCGCGGCGCGCCGCGGCTCGAGGAAGGCGTCGAGGTGCTCGACCGCCTCCTCGGGCGGGGTGACGGCCGTGAAGAGTCGCACCACCTCAGACCTGCGTCCCGACCAGCTGGCCGATGCCGTGCGTGACCGCCATGGCCAGCAGGCCACCGACGACGTTGCGCAGGATCGCGCGTCGGGCCGAGCCGTAGCCGAAGCGCGCGCTGGCCCATCCGGTGATGACGAGCGCGAGGAGCACGGCGACCACGGTCACCGCGACCCGCAGGTCGGCGGCGACCAGGAGGATCGTCGACAGCGGCAGCAGGGCGCCGGCGGTGAAGGCGACCATCGACGCGAACGCGGCGTTCCAGGCGCTGGTGAGGTCGCCGGGATCGATGCCGAGCTCGACCTCGGCATGCGCGCCCAGGGCGTCCTTCTCGGTGAGCTGCCGCGCGACCTCGAGCGCGAGATCCCGGTCGAGTCCCTTGTCGACGTACAGCCCGGCCAGCTCGGCGAGCTCGTCCTCGGGGTCCTCGCGCAGCTCACGCCGCTCCTTGGCGAGCAGCGCCTCCTCGGAGTCGCGCTGGGTGCGGACGGAGACGTACTCGCCGGCCGCCATGCTCATCGCGCCCGCGACCAGGCCGGCGATCCCGGCGATCAGGATCGCGGTCCGGTCGGTGGTCGCGCCGGCGACGCCCAGCACGATGCCCGCGACCGAGACGATGCCGTCGTTGGCGCCGAGGACGCCGGCGCGCAGCCAGTTGAGCCGGTCGTTGAACCCCTGCTCGTGCGGCTCGTCCTCGTGCGGGCCGACCTCCGACGGCGGCGCCGCGTCGTGCCCCGGACCTGCTGGCGGACTGCTGCTCACCACACCATCATCGCCGGTCCCGGGCACCCTGCGCGACCGCGGAGCTGGAGAGGCGGCGTTCGGCTACCCGGCGTCCACCTGCGTGAAGGTCCACTCGCCCGAGCCGACCCGGTAGCGCGTGAGGCCGCCCTCCGCCACCAGCTGCTCCGCAGACGCGCCACCGGGACCACGGACGTCGTACCTGCCTGCCGGCAGGTCGACCACCGCCGAAGCGTTGACCGGGATCGTGGTCCGCAGCGCCACGCCCTGGTCGTCGCGGGCCCACGCGGACAGCACCCGGCCGCGCTGGGTCAGCTGCGATCCCTCGGCGTGGGTGAGGCCGGTGTCCGGGACGCTGATCCGGAGCTCCGCGCCACCGGGTGCGGTGACCTCGATGCCGAGCACGTTCTCCATCACCTGCACGATGCCGCGCGAGCCCCAGCCGTGCGAGGCGCTGTTGGCCGAGCCGCTGAGCTCCCACGCCTCCGGCGTGAACGTGCCGCCGGCGGCGAGCCATCCGGCCCAGCCGTAGTCGTCCTCGTTGGTGAGCACGTTCAGTAGGTGCTCGTGGGCACCGGAGAGCGCCAGCGCCTCGAGCAGCCAGTGTGCCGTCATCGGGCCCTGCTTCATGCCCATCGACGCCAGGTACGCGCCCAGCTCGGGCAGGTCCTCCGTCGGCGCGATCCCGAGGGCGACGGCGTACGACGTCGCATGCTGGCCGGCGTGCGGGCTCTGGAAGCCGTCGCCCAGTAGCCCGTCGACGTACGTCCCGTCCGGCTTGCGGAGCGTCTCGTTCATCCGGTCGGCGAGGGCGTCGGCGTCGGCGACGTAGGCCGCCACCTCGGCTTCGGGGCGGCCGATCTCCTCAGCGACGAGCGCCACCTTGCGGAGCACGTCCACACCGAGCGCGTTGACGGTCGTGCGCGCGGTCGCGGTCATGTCGTAGCCGAACCGCCCGTGGACCGGCCAGTCGACGATGCCGTACCGGTACTGGCCGCTGCCGCCGGTCAGCTGCGTCACCAGACCCCGGGTCGGGCCGGCGGCAGGGATGTGGCGGCGGACGTAGGCGGCGGTGGCCGCGACGTTGTCGTAGACGTCCTCGAGGGCGGCGAGGTCGCCGGTCTCCAGGTAGTAGCGCCACGCCCAGTCCGGTACGACCTGCGTAAAGTCGGGGATGTCACGCTTGTTGTCGCCGTTCGGGTAAACCGCGTTGTAGCGGCCGATGTCATCGCCGCTCGTCCACCACCGCTTCTGGCTCAGCATGAACTCGCGGATCGCCTGCCGGGTGGCCACCCGGTCGTGCTGGGTAGCCATCAGGCCGTAGGAGATGTTGACCGTGTCGTGAAGGAACTGCCCTTGCTCGCGGGTCGGGGTGTCCACGAACGTCTCCTGCACGGAGTACCGGAGCGACCGGTCCATCAGGTCCCACACCGCGTCGAGCGTGTCGTCGGAGCTGTCGAACGTCGCCGCACCGTCCTGCGGGTAGGAGGTGTGCACGACCGTCGCTGTCACGTCGTCGGCGGTGATCTCCTCCTCCGCCCCCGGGATCTCCAGGTAGCGGAAGCCGAGGTGCCCGAACGCCCGGTAGTCCTGGTCGCCGGCGGCCTGGGTGTAGGGGAACGACATGTTGGTGCCCTGGGTCGCGGTGCTGGCCGTCGAGGCGCGCCCGGTCTCGGTGAGCCCGTAGCTGGCGCGGATCGTGACCTTTCTGCCCGCGACGCCCTTGTCGAAGTGCACCGCGGGGCGGGCGGGGATCACCTTGCCGAAGTCGGCGACCGGGGTGCCGTCGTCCGCGACGAAGATCCGCTCCGGTCGTACGACGGTCTCGGTGAGCCGGGTCTGCTGGCCGTCGAGGTGGGTGAACGGCGCGACCGGGTGCTTGCCGAGCACCACCGCGTCGGACCAGGCGGAGTCGTCGTACCAGCCCTGCTTCCAGGGACCGATCGCCCTCTGCGCGGCGCCGTCGAGGTGCTCGACGTACAGGCCCTCCCCGTTGCGGGTGCCGACCAGGACGTACGGCCCGCGTCGGACCTTCCACGTGCCGTCGCTGACGACGGCGAACTCCGAGCCGTCGGCGTACTCGACGACGAGGCGGACGAGCAGGCCTGGCTCGGCGCCGACCCTGCCCTGCCCGCTGCTGAACCAGTGGAGCATGGCGCCGACCGAGAGCCGCTCGCCCGGCGTGACCAGGTCGGTGATGTCGGCGGCCTGGTAGTAACCCTCGCCCGGGTGGCCGTAGTTGGTCATCCGGTCCGCGCGCTTGCCGTCGAGGTAGAGCTCTGCGACGTGGCTGGCGGCGAGGTAGCTGCGGGCCCGGACGATCGTGCCGGCGGGTACGTCGACCTCGGTGCGGGCCAGCGTGTACTCGTCGGCCTCGCGGGTGGTGGTGCCCTTGACCCACTTGTCGAGCCCGCTGGAGAAGTCCTCCTCGAAGAGCACCCGGCTCCCGTCGAGCGAGGTGACCCGGATGTCGTCGAAGTCGGCGACCTCGCCGCCTGCCTGGCGGAAGCCGATGGTGCCGGCCGTCGAGCCGCTCGGCGACGGGTCGGTCCACGTGTCGACGACCACGCCGTCGATGCTGGTTTGAAAGGTGCGGCCCATGACCCGGATGCTGAGCTCGTAGGTGACGCCTGGGTCGATCACGTGCCGGACTGCGCGCCGGGCGTCGGTCGGGAAGCCGCCGGCGACCATGCGGTGGGTCTTGAGCGCGTTGTCATTCGCGTGCAGCTGCCACATGTAGCCATTGGCGCTGTCGGGCGCCCGGAACACCACTCCTGCGGCGCGGCTGACCGGGGTGACGTCCATCGTGACGACGTAGTCGGTCCAGTCCGTGCCGGTGCTCGCGAGGGTGACGTTGCCGCCGCTGACCCGCCCGCGACCGTCGACCACGCTGACCGCACGGAAGCCCGGGTTGCCGGGAGGGCGACGGATCCACGAGGCGCCACCCCAGTCGCCGTCGTCGAGACCGGTCTCGAAGCGTGTCTCCGCCGACCACGGCGAGGGCAGGTGGTCCTTGTCCCAGGTCCGCACCCGCCAGCGATAGACGCTGCCGGGCGCCAACGGCGAGCCGTCGTACTCGACGTAGGACTGCTGCGCGGACTTCACCTTGTCCGAGTCCCAGACCAACGCACCGTCGACGTCGCGGACCTCGATCTTGTAGGCCGTCTGCACCTCGTTGGCGTCGGCGTCCCTCGGCAGCCAGCCGAAGCGTGGCGACTCGTCGGCGTTGAGCGGCGCTGGCACGTCGTCGACGGTGAGGCGCGTCGGCGCAGCGGGCCGGGTGCCCGGCGTGGCCTCCGCCGGTGACCACCCAGCTGCTGCCGGGGCGGCCACCGCCACAGCGGTGACGACGGCGAGGACGGTACGGCGCATCCGCCGCGGGTGGTGCACGATCACGGGTACCTCCGAGTGGGTGGGCGATCGGTGGGTCAGGGTCAGTGGCAGATGGCCTTCAGCCGCTCGTCGTCCTTGGGGTCGCCGCCGCTCGCGGTGCTGAACACGTGGCAGCCGCTGGCGACGCCGTCGACGCGCAGGTAGCCGCGCTCACGTACGGCGGGTGTCGCCCGCCCGTCGACGTAGACCACGTCCTCGGTCGTCGCCCCCGCCGGAACGTGGACGGAGGCCACCGTGTTGCCCGGCACCACGACGCCGACGTCGGTGCGGCCCTCGACGGTGTGGAACGCGGCACCGATCCGGCCCTTCAGGGTCGGCAGCGTGACACTCGCCCAGGTCACGGACTGCGGCTGCGGACGCACGTCGAACGTCCCGTAGCCCGGGGTGGTCGGCCGGATGCCGAACATGCCCTGCGGCACGTGGAAGGCAGGCGACGCCGCCCACGGGTGGGAGTAGGTCATGTTGGACTTCAGCGAGGCGTCCCAGGCCTCGCCGGTGGCGCCGGCGCCGTCCGCGATCATGTTCAGCCAGCTCCGCACGCCGGTGTCGGTCAGCAGGTCGTAGGCCAGATCCGAGCGGTCTCCGTTGTAGAGCGACTCGATCAGGAACGCCGCGCAGTAGACGCTGCACGCCATGCCGCGCGCACCGATGTAGTCGGCGGCTCGTGCCGAGCGCTCCGCGTCCGGCACGCCGAACGCGCTGGCGAACACGCTCGCGTGCACCGCCCAGTGCTGGATCGGCGTGCGGTCGGCGTTGAGCCCGTCGCGGTAGGCGCCCTTGGCGTCGTCCCAGAGCCACTGGTTCATCGCCGTGCGCAGCCGCTCCGCGGTGGCGCTGTACGACGCCGCGTCGGCGTTCTTGCCGAGGGCGGTCGCGATCGCGGCCATGTCCATGAAGCTGCGGTAGCTGAGCGCGTTGATCACCGTGTTGTAGGGGCGGAACACGTAGCCGTCGCGCTCCGAGCCCGGCCAGTCGACGATGTCGCAGTCGGTCTGGCTGTTGCACCCGTTGGACCGGAAGTCCTTGCGGATCAGCCCGGTCTCCGCCTCGACCCACTCGTCGGGGAGCTTCTGCACCAGCTGGTCGTAGCTGCGCTCCAGCTGGGCGATGTCGCCGGTCTGCTGGAAGCTGTCGTGCATCGCGAGGATGGTGTACAGCGGCCACTCGGTCGGCCAGGTGCGCCGGGTGAGCAGGTAGTCGATCGAGTAGTTGCCGAGCGTGGGGTCGGACGAGGTGAGGAAGTTGGCCATCATCTGCAGGTAGCTGTCGGCCTCGTAGGGCTCGCGCTCCCGGGTCCACGAGTCGACGTAGAGGTTGTGGTTGGTGGCCTCGACCGTGTTCTTGGACAGCTGCCAGACCTGGTTGAGCGCGGCGTCGGAGGAGCGGAACTCCGCGCCGTCGACGTCGAAGGGGTACACCTGGGCCAGGGCCGGGAAGTCGGCCGGGCCGAGTCCGGGCGGTGCGCCGATCACCTCGAGGTAGCGGAACACCCGCATGCCCCAGGTCTCGAGGTGCTGCGGCCCGTCCTTCAGGGTCCAGCGGTCCTGGTACTGGTTGCCGGTCCGCATCGCGTAACGCACCGTCTGCGGCCCCGACAGCTCTTCGCCGAACCGCAGGTCGACCACCTGACCGGCCGTGCCCTCGAGGTCCAGGCTCACGCCGCCGACCCAGCTGCGCCCGTAGTCGACGAAGTAGTGGCCGGCCGCCTTCTCGACGACCTGGACCGGCTGCTCCAGCCGCTGGGCGACCTTGTCGGTCGGTGTCGCGACCAGGTTGGTGTAGGCGGCCTTCGCGGCGGCCGGCCGCCACCCGGTGGCGTCGAACCCGGGCTCGTCGAAGCCGAACGGGTATGCCGCGGCCTGGAGGTTCTCCTTGGGCGCGGTGAAGTAGCCGGTGCCGATCGAGCCGGCCGAGGGGAAGGCCGCGGCCCCGGGCAGCGCGGTCCACTGCTCCCCGGTCCCGAACGACTGGCGCGAGCCGTCGACGTACTCGATGACCAGCTGGGCCTGGAACCTCTTGTCACTGGTGGTCCACGCGAGGGCACCGAGCGCGTTCGCGCCGCCCTCGTGCACCAGGTCGGTGACGTCGAAGCCGTCGTAGCGCGTCTCGGTGCTGATCGAGCGGGTCGGGCCGAGACCGACCAGCTCGCCGTTCATCCAGAGCTTGTAGACGTATTGGCGGCCCGGCTCGGGCGAGGATCCCGTCGCGAAGACGGTCGCCCAGGCGACCTCCTTGTCGGCGGCGGTCTGGAACTCCCCGCGGAGGAACGTCCAGTCGGTGCTGCCCAGGCCGTACACGCAGTTCTGGCCGGTGCCGACGTGGAGGCGCCCGGCCGACACGGTCCCACAGGTGAAGTCGGACGACGGGGCACCGAAGTCGTTCGCGTAGAGTCGCGTGCCGTCCGCGGCGGTGACGGACAGGTCGTCCCAGCTGTTGCGCTCGCTGCCGCCGGTCCGGAAGCCGATCGTGCCCTTGGTGAAGCGCACCGAGTCCGTGGTGTCGACCAGACGCCCGTCCAGGTAGGTCCGGACCGTCGACCCGGCGACCTCGAGCCGGAGTCGGTAGTCGACGCCGCGCTGGAGGCTGACCCCGAGCGGCACCGCCTTCAGCTGCGTGAAGGCGCCGTTGACCCGCTGGTGCGGCGCGAGCTGGTTGACGCCGTCGCCACGGACCTGCCACATCAGGTAGTTGTTGGCGTCCTGGGCGTTGAAGACGATCGTCGCGTTCTGCGCGGTGATCGAGAACGTGGTCTCCAGGGTGTAGCCGCTCCAGCCGAGAGCCGGGGGCTCGCCGATCCAGATCGGCCGGCTCTGTCCCCAGTCACTCCCGAGGGCCGTCCCGAAGCTGGCCGGCCGCGACCAGGGCGACGCCTTGCCTCGCCCGTCCCAGGTGCGGACCCGCCAGTGGTACCGCTCGCCCCGCTGCAGGCCGGGGCCGGCGTACCGGACGTTGGTGCTGCCCGTCGCCGACACAGAACCCGAGTCCCAGACCAGGCGGCCCGACATCAGGTGGGCATGCGACTCGGCCACCTGGACCTGGTAGCCGCTCTGGACACCTGAGCCGACCTGCCACCCGAGGAGCGGGGCCGCCACGTCGTCGACGTCGGCGGGCTCGGTCCGCTGGCCGACCGTGAGGCCCGTCGGCTGAGGCCCGCCCGGCGCGGTCGTGG
>NZ_SSXI01000304.1 GCF_004803405.1 Nocardioides sp.
CCACCTCGAACCCAGCCGGGTCCGAGGGAATGGTCGGCGGGACCTGCGAGTCGCTCGGCGTGTCGGCGGTCGCCGAGGCGGTGTTGACCACCGTGCCGGTCGTGGACTCGTCGAGCACGATCGAGAACTCGTGCTCCTCGGAGTCGCCGGGCTCGAGCGAGGCGATGCTGAAGTCGCCCAACGCGGGCTGCTGGTCATCGGTGACCTGAATGTTGGTCAACGTGCCCTGACCCACATTGGTCACCACGATCCGGTACCGCACCGTGTCGCCGTACCGGAACGCCGGATAGTCGGCCACGTCGTTCGCGTCGCGCCAGGCACCGGTGGCGTCCTGGACGTACTTCTTCAACGTCGCCGCGTAGTAGTTCGCCACCGTCATCGGCGCGGAGGTCCGCATCACCAGCCGCGTGTGCTCGGCCCGGGCCTGGGCCCGGTTCACGAACAGGTCCTCACCGTGGGCGCCATCGGTCGCGATCCGCACCCGGAACTGCTGGACCGCACCCGGCGCCAGCGCCTGACCGATCACGCGGATCGCGGTCGCGTTGGGCGTGAACACCGGCGTCCAGCCCACCGTGTTGCCGACCGGGTTGTTCGCTGCGCCGTTCATCGGGTTTGCAGGATCGTCGGACAGCGTCGCCGGGTTCGCCGTGGTGTAGTACACGGTCTGCCCCTGCAGCGGCTCGACCGCCGCCAGGCTGTAGCTGCCCTCGAAGTCGGTGCCTCGGGCATCGCCCTCGAACGGGAGGATGTCGATGGTGTCGGTGAAGGCCTGCGGCAGCGGGTCGAAGGACCGCAACGTCACCGTCCACGACCCCTCACCGTCACCCGAGCCGTCGAGGTTCGGGATGTACGGCGTGTCCGTGGTCTTGCTGATCGCGGTGTACCCGCTGGTGCTGACGGTGACCTGGGCGGTCGCCGGGGCCGTGGACACGCCACCGTAGGACGCGACGGCCGAGTTCGTCAGCGTCTGTCCCGGCGTCGCGGAGCCGTCGACGACGGCCTGGTAGGTCAGCGAATGACCAGTGTTGGTCGCGACCCCGTCGAGCGTCCAGGTCAGGACCTGTTGTCCCGCGGGGTTCGTGGTCACGGTCGGCGCAGGCGTGGCCGAACCGAGCACGTAGCTCACGTTCGGCGGGAGCGTGTCGACGATCTGGAACCCGTCCACCGAGGCCGGGACGGCGCCAGCGCCGTTCGCGGAGTAGTTCAGCGTGTAGGTCGCCGGCTCGCCCGGCTGCACCACCGCGCGGTCGACCGACTTGCTGATCGCCGGTGTCGCGGTGACGACGTGCAGGACGTCGGCGAACCCTGTGGTGCAGGGGTACCTGCCGCCCGGGACCGGCGTGATGCAGATCTCGTCGCGCTTGTACCAGGACCCGTCCCCGGCCACCTGGGCCTCCATGAAGCTCCAGACGTCGGTGCCCGCCGGCGTGCCGGGCCTGACCTGCTGGCCGATGACCGGCGTGATGTTGTACGCCTTGTAGGCGCGGGCCTGGGTCTCGGTCATCGTGACCCGAACCGCCTTGACCTGGGACGGGTCGGCGGGCGGGGTCGTGCTCCAGCCGCCGGCTCCACCGCACCCGAAGGCGTTGGGATCGTAGGCCGCATTGGCGGGATCCATCGTCGGCGCCGTGCCGGTGTAGTACTCGACCACCGCGCCGTCGACGCCACCGGGCGGCGAGCCCCAGCTGAAGGAGTTGAAGGTCGCGTACTTGGTGTCGATCTTCGAGCACATCCCGACCGGGAAGGTTCCCGGCAGGTCGTCGTGCAGGTGCGCGTCGGTGTCCATGTACTGGCCGACATCCGTCCCGGCCGAGACCCGGTAGGTGTTGTCCCACGTGGTGCCACCGCTGCCGGTGTATCCGCGACCCCATCCGGAGGAGTAGAGGCCGGGCGTCGTCCACGCCTTCGACTCGGTGTTGTTCGCGACGTCGTCCTGCGCGACGTCGCCGTCGACCGAGGTGTAGGTGGGGGCGCTCGAGACCAGCTGGACCGACCCTGACTGCGTCGTCTCCACCCGGATCCAGATCGACCCCGACGCCAGGGCGACCTCGTCGACGGGCAGCCGGTTCCCGGCCGAGTCCACGGTCGGCGGGCTGGCGGGCTCGTAGTCGATCCCGGTCAGCGTCAGCCTGAAGGTGGTGGGCCCGGTCTGGACGAGGGTGCAGCTGCCCACGAAGGACGTCATCTGGTTCGCCGGGTGCGTGCCACCCGACCACGGGTGCCCGTTCGCGAATCCTCCCGCGAACGGGGTGCAGCCCTGAGTCGCGACGACGGCGCCCTGCGCGGAGGCGATGGTCAGGTCGTAGGTGATCGTCTGCGGCCCTGCGGGACTGCCCTTGTCCTTGCTCAGGGTCCATTGGAGATCCAGCTCGTAGCCGCCCGCTCCCGCACTGAAGTTCGCCGTTCCGGTGCCCCAGCGGATGTCCATGCCGAACGGGTTGTCGATCTCGAGCGGGTCCAGGTTCGCGGTCTTCCCGGCGATGGAGCCGGACGCGGTGACCTGGCTGCCAGTCGGCCCGTCGACCTGGACCGGCGTCTGCACGACGACCGCGGTGCCCTGGTCGTGCGTCCCGAGGTTGCAGACCAGCGTCTTGCCGTCGGTGGAGATGCTCGATGCCGGCGTGACGCCGTTGACCAGACAGTCGCCGGGCAGCGAGCCGAACACCCCGTTCTCGAGGGTCACGGTGAAGGTGACGTTGTCGACCGGGTCGTTGGACGGCGCCGGCCGGTCGTCGTTGATGTTCACCCGCCAGACCGCGGTGACCACGTCGCCGCTGGCGACCGTGCGCGGAGTGTTCGCCTCCCACTCGCCCTCGATCTCGTAGACGGTCGCGGCGGTCGCCGGGCCCGCGACGGCGGTCAGGCCGGCGGCCGCCACGAGGACGGCCAGCACGAGGCTGAGACCGCGGCGCAGAGAGACCGCTCGCCGGCGGGACGATGCGACGAGGGTGCGGCGTAGGTAACTGATCATCGTGCGGTCTCCCGGTTCGAAGGTGAAACCACCCACCCGCCCCCCCGGGCGCTGGTCGACAGAACCGTGGCATGGCTCGCCGGACGGCGAGAACGCGTCGAGCCATTTGTGGTCCGAGAATTGGTCCTCGGCTGGTCCGGCTGAGCCCGCGACCGCGGGGTCGGTGGCCGCTCCTACGATGGCGGCCATGAGCGAGCTCCGCATCGGTGCCCACGTCGAGCAGACCGACCCGATCGCCGAGGCCCGGGCGCGCAACGCGCCGCTGGTGCAGTTCTTCCTCGGCAACCCCCAGTCGTTCAAGGGCCCGGTCGTCGCGTACGACGGCGGCCCGGCCGGGCTCCGCGCGGACGCCGAGGCGGCGGGCGTGGACCTGTACGTGCACGCGCCCTACCTGATCAACGTCGCGACGACCAACAACCGCCAGCGGATCCCGGGCCGGAAGCTGCTGCAGCAGCACATGGACGCCGCGGCCGAGATCGGTGCCAAGGGGCTGATCGTCCACGGCGGGCACGTGACCGACGACGACGACCCCGCCAAGGGCTACGACAACTGGCGCAAGGCGGTCGAGGCGACGGACATCAAGGTGCCGCTGCTCATCGAGAACACCGCGGGCGGCACCAACGCGATGACCCGCTACCTGGAGCGGATCGCCGGAGTGTGGGCGGCCATCGAGAACGCCGAAGGTGCTGAGAACGTGGGCTTCTGCCTCGACACCTGTCATGCCCACGCCGGGGGCAACCCGCTCGAGACGATCGTCGACGACGTCCGGGCGATCACCGGCCGGATCGACCTGGTGCATGCCAACGACAGCCGGGACGAGTTCGACTCCGGTGCGGACCGGCACACCAACTTCGGCGCCGGCAAGATCGACCCCGCCCTGCTCGCGCAGGTGGTCCGGGACGCCCAGGCTCCGGTGATCTGCGAGACGCCCGGACCCGCCTCCGCCCACCTGGACGACTTCGCGTGGCTGCGGGAGCGCTGCTCCTAGCCGGGTCGGCTACGTCGGCTGCCACCCGAGCTCGAGCGCGATCTGCTCGAGGGTGGCGACGAGCTCGTCGTACTGCGGCGTGGTGACGACCGAGGCGAGGCGGTCTCGGATCTCCTCGTCAGCCCTGGCCTCGACGTCCGAGACCCGGGCATGACCGGCATCGGTCAGCCGCCACTCCCCCCCGAAGCGCTCGGTGAGACCGTCGACGGCGAGCCGCTCGAGCTCGGTCAGCACGTCCACGCCGCGCGCGGCCAGCGGCAGCGCCTCGATCGCGTCCTCCGCAACCGCGCCGCTGCGCAGGCGCGCAAGCAGCTGCCAGCCGGCTCTGGAGACGCCGGTCGACTCTGCCTGGCGCTCGAACCGGTCGTCGAGCAGGCGGTCGACGGTGGTCAGCCAGTAGCCGAGGGGTCGTGGTGCCGTCATGCTCGACCGGTACCCGCGTGCGGGCGGTCCACCCCCGCGCGCCGGCGGGCGGCCCGATAGCCTCGCACCCATGCCGAGCGTGCGCCCGATCTCCACGACCGAGCACCGCGACTACCTGGCCACCCTGCCGTCAGCGAGCTTCCTGCAGACGCCCGGATGGGCGCGGGTCAAGAGCGAGTGGCGCAGCGAGTCGGTCGGATGGTTCGACGACGACCACACCCAGGTCGGAGCCGCTCTCGTGCTCTACCGCCAGCTGCCGAAGCTGAACCGCTCGCTGGCCTACCTCCCCGAGGGGCCGGTCCTCGACTGGTCCTCCCCGCACCTCGCCGAGTGGCTCCGGCCGCTGGCCGCGCACCTGAAGAAGGCCGGTGCGTTCGCGATCCGGATCGGCCCGCCGGTGGTGACCCGGCGCTGGACCACGGCGCAGATCAAGGCGGGGATCGCCGACCCCGGGATCCGCCTGCTCGGCCAGATACCGCCTGCGGAGCGCTCGCCCATCGGTGCGCGGGTCGTGGCCCAGCTCCACGAGCTGGGCTGGCGGCACCAGGCTGCCGAGGGCGGCTTCGCAGCCGGGCAGCCGCAGTTCGTCTTCCAGGTGCCGCTGCGCGAGGCGGACGGCAGCCAGCGCACCGAGGAGGCCGTGCTCACGGGCATGAACCAGCTGTGGCGCCGCAACATCAAGAAGGCCACCAAGGAAGGGGTGGAGGTGGTGCGCGGCTCGCGCGCGGACCTCGCGGAGTTCCACGAGCTCTACGTGCACACCGCCCACCGCGACCAGTTCACCCCGCGCCCGCTCCGCTACTTCGAGACCATGTGCGACGCCCTGTCGGACGACGACCCCGAGCGCTTCACGCTCTGGCTCGCCCGGCACGAGGGCGACCTGGTCGCCGCCACGATCGCGATCCGGGTGGGCGAGCACGCGTGGTACTCCTACGGCGCCTCCTCCACCCAGAAGCGAGAGGTCCGCGGCTCGAACGCCATCCAGTGGGCGATGATCCGCGACGCGATCGCCGCCGGCGCCGCGGTCTACGACCTCCGCGGGATCACCGAGACGCTCGACGCCGAGGACAGCCACGTCGGCCTCATCCAGTTCAAGGTCGGCACCGGCGGCGAGGCGGTCGAGTACGCCGGCGAGTGGGACCTGCCGATCAACCGGCCGCTGTACAAGGCCTTCCAGCTGTACCTGAAGCGGCGGGGGTGAGGACGAGGTGAGCCTCACCCTGACCGTCGACGGACCGCGTTGGCGCGGCCACCTCGAGGCCGTGGCCGCGGCCCACCCCGGCATCGTCCCGGTCGCCAAGGGCAACGGCTACGGCTTCACCCTCGGCCGGCTCGCCCGCAAGGCCCAGTGGCTGGCGGACCGCGGCCACGACGTGCGCACGCTCGCCGTCGGCACCTACGACGAGCTGCCCGAGGTGGCCACCCGCTGGCACGGCGACCTCCTCGTCCTCACTCCGTGGCGGCCCTGGGTCCCGCTGCCCGAGCCGGCGACCGGGAAGCGGGTGGTCCACACGGTCAGCAGGCTGGCCGACCTGCGTGACCTGCTGCACGCCGACCCGACCGCGCGACTGGTGTTGGAGCGGATGACCTCCATGCGGCGTCACGGCATGGCCGCCCGCGAGCTGTGGGAGGCGGGGGAGCTGCTCCGCAAGCACCCCGGTGCCC
Source organism: Nocardioides sp. (assembly GCF_004803405.1). Lineage (GTDB taxonomy): Bacteria > Actinomycetota > Actinomycetes > Propionibacteriales > Nocardioidaceae > Nocardioides > Nocardioides vastitatis. Next base: position 6,048 of record NZ_SSXI01000304.1, read on the forward strand.
GGGTCGAGGGCCTCGCGCTCCACCTGCCGCTCGGCCAGGGTGGCCACGTCAGCGAGGTCAGCCGGTTGATCACCGACGCCGTCGGCGCCGACGTCCCCGGCTCCGGCCTGCGCACCGTCTGGGTCAGCCACCTCACCGACGCCGAGCTCACCTCCCTGCGAGGGCAGTACGCCGACTTCACCTTCCGTCCCCGGATCGGGACCTCGCTCTGGCTGGGGGACCGGGGTGCTCTGCGGGTGACCGCGACCGTGCTCGACGTACATCCCGTGGATCGCGGCGACGCCTTCGGCTACCGCAGCCGGACCGCCCCGAAGCCCGGGCATGTGCTGGTCGTCAGTGGTGGCACCGCGCACGGCATCGGCCTCGAGGCGCCGACCGGCGACCAGTCGATGAAGGCACGCGCGGCGACCCTCGCCCGGGGTGGCCTCGACGCGGTCGGGTTCGTGCGCTCGCCGTACTCCATCGACGGCAAGCAGCGGCTCTTCGCGGAGCCGCCACACATGCAGGCCTCGCTGTTGTTCCTCCCGCACGGGTCGCGGGTTCCCGAGGTCGGTGAGGACGTCGAGGTGCGGGTGCGCTACACCGCCACGACGTTCGACCGGGTCGTCATCGACGGCTGATCCGCGGCTGGCAGCTCGCGCACCGGGTCGTGCTCGGGGCGGTACATGTCCCTGACGATCACGGCGGCCAGATACAGCTCACCGGCGACGCGGATCGCGATGCCGACCCAGTAGAAGCCGGCGTCACCGCCGCCCGGCGGCGCCAGGTAGCCGCCGAGGTACCACCAGATCGTGCAGAAGTAGAAGACCTCCGAGGCCTGCCAGGCGATCTGGTCACGCCACCGCGGCCGAGCCAGGACCGCGAGCGGGAGCAGCCACAGCACGTACTGCGGTGAGTACACCTTGTTGACCAGCAGGAAGCCGACCACGATCAGGTAGCCGAGCTGGGCGAGCCGGGGGATGAGGTCTCGTGACGGTCGCCGCGCGACCTCCTCGACCGATGCGGATCGCCGTCGGCCGGCGGTCATCCCGATCACGAACACAGCGAGGCACCACGCGCCGAAGAGGATCCACGACCAGGTGTTGATCGTCTCGGCCCGGAAGCCGACGTCGCCGGCCTGGTCGATGAGCATCCACACCGAGCCCAGGTCGGCGGTGCGGTCGGCGTTGAAGGTCCAGAACACCTTCCACTGGTCCGGGCCCGTCAGGTAGCCCGGCGCGTTCGCGACCGCCCAGGCGGCGACGGCCCACCCGGTCATCACCCCGAAGCGCGCGTACTGCCGCCTGCGCAGGCAGATCACCAGCAGCCCGCCGAGAAGGAACAGCGGGTAGAGCTTGGCCGCGGTGCCGAGGCCGATCAGGACGCCGGTGAGGATCGGGCGGTCCTTCGACCACGCCCACAGCGCTCCGGCGACGAGCGCGACCGCGATGAGGTCCCAGTTGATCAGGCCGGTCAGCAGGAGCGCCGGCGACAGCGCGAACGCTGCGGCGTCCCAGGGCCGCCCACGGTGGGTGCGGGACACCAGCCAGCTCGCCAACAGCGCCAGCGCGCCGAAGCCGACGGCGTTCACCAGCAGGAAGATGGTCTGCTCGTCGGAGACCTCGGGGTCGTCGTAGAGGGCGGAGACCGGTGCGTCACCGCGGGCCTCGAGATCGGGCGACCCGTTGAGCCAGTGCGTCACCCACGAGGTGCCCCACGCCCAGTAGGCGATGCCCACGGGGTACTCCATCACCTCGTAGCGCGCCCGGACCTGCTCGTCCTCGCTGTAGGGCCACTCGTGCTCAGCCAGCCCGCGCGGGACATAGAGCGGGCGCAGGTCGGTGTAGCACATGTGGGAGTAGACCCAGTTCTGGTCCTTCCCGTCCGCCAGCGAGCACGGCGCCTTCTGCACCATGCCCAGCGCGAAGGTCACCGCGGTCAGCAGGAGCAGCACCTTCGCCGGCGTCCACCACCGGTGCGGGCGCGCCCGCTCGCCCATCGGGCCGCCGACGACCTCGCTCAGCCCCGCGACGACCGGGTCGTCGCGGGTGGGGTGGACGTGAGACATGCGTCAGGCAGCGGTACGACGGCGGCGCTGCCGTGGCTTCGGGGTGGCGGCGCCCTGGGCCGCCCCGGTGCTCGACTCACTGTCGCTGGGGGACGGAACCAGCGGTGGCGGCGTCTTGTCCGTCTTGGTCTCGGTCGGCGTCGGAGCCTCGGTGGTCGGCGGTGCGCTCGTCTCCGGCTTCTGCGTGGTCTTGCTCTGCTTCGGCTTCGGCTTCGGCTTCTTGCTCGGGGACGGCGGCGGGGTGTACGGCTCGTGGCCGGACTCCGGCGCGTCGCCGTCGACGTAGGCGGGGTCGGCGAGCTCGAGCACCTCCTCGCCCTCCAGCGCGCGGCTCATCACGGCGTTCCACGTGTCGAGCGGGAAGCCGCTGCCGAAGAACGTCGGCAGCCAGCCGTCGAGCTGTCCGTTGCCCTTGCCGCGGACGTACATCACCGCGGTGGAGAGCTGTGGGGTGAACCCGGCGAACCAGGCCGAGGAGACCGCGCCGCCGTCCTTGGTCGCGGTACCGGTCTTGCCCGCTGCCGGCCGGCCGATCGCCTGGGCACCCGTCCCGGTGCCGGAGCGCACGACCGTCTCCATCGCGTACGAGGTGTCGGCGGCGATGTCCTCGGAGATCGCGCGGCGGTCGGTGACCTTGTGGTCGAACCGGACGACGCCGTCGCGGTCGACGACCTTCTCGATGATGTAGGCGTCGGCCGCCGCGCCGCCGTTGGCGATGGTGGCGTAGCCGTTGGCCATGTTGATCGGGCTGACCGTCTGCGAGCCGAGGCTGACCCCGATCTCAGGGTTCAGGCCGGGGCTGCTGGTCGGGAAGCCGTACGGGTCGCGAGCCGGCTCGGCCGGCGGGACGCCCATCGCGTTCGCGGTCCGGATGATCTCCTCCGGTCCGTTCGGCATGTCCTCGGTCATGTTGATGAACGCGGTGTTGATCGAGTTCTCCGTGGCCTGGAGCAGGCTGACCCGGCCGTAGTCCCGGTCGCCCTGGTTCTCGAAGTCGGCGTCACCGACCACGTAGGGCGAGTTGCCGTCGAAGGTGTCCTTCAGCGAGTAGCCCGACTTGAGGCCCGCGGCGACCGCGAACGGCTTGAACGTCGAGCCGGCCTGGCCACCGGCGACCGCCCAGTTGATCTGGGAGTCGAGGTAGTCGTGGCCGCCGTAGATGCCGCGCACCGCGCCGGTGCCGGGCTCCACGGAGGCCACCGCCACGTGGAGGTTCTTTCCGAAGCCCTCGGGTCGCGCCTCCTTCACGCCCTGCTCGGCGGCGTCCATCGCCTTGCGGGTGAAGGTGGTGGTGACCTGCAGGCCGCCGCCCTGGATCTCCTCCTCGGTGAAGCCGAGCCTGAGCAGCTCCTTCCGCACCATCTGGAGCACATGGCCGCGCTGGCCGGCGTACTGGTCGTCCTGCTCGATCTTCGGGAACTTCGGCAGCTTCGCGGCGGCGGCCTCGGCCTCGTCGGCGTCCGCGGTGCCCATCTCGACCATTCCGTCGAGGATCCGCCCCATCCGGGTCTGGAGCCGGGCGACGGCCTCCTCGCCGTTGGCCGGGTCGTACAGGGACGGGTTGTTGAGGATCGCGGCCAGCGCCGTCGACTGCCGCAGGTTGAGGTCCTTGGCGTCGCGATCGAAGTACGCCTGCGCCGCGGCCTGGATGCCGTACGCACCCCGGCCGAAGTAGATGGTGTTGAGGTAGCCCTCGAGGATGTCCTGCTTGGAGAGCTGGTTCCTGATCTTGAGGGAGAGGATCGCTTCCTTGCTCTTCCTCTTCCAGGTGCGCTCCTGGGTGAGGTAGAGGATCTTCACGTACTGCTGGGTGATCGTGGAGGCGCCCTGAGTCGACCCGCCGGCCGCGTTGCTGAAGGCGGCCCGGACGATGCCCTTGGGATCGATGCCCCGGTCGGTCCAGAACGTGCGGTTCTCCGCGGCGACGACCGCGTCCTTCATCGTCTGCGGCATCTCTTCGTAGTCGATCGAGTCCCGCTTCTGCACCGCGAACTCGCCGAGCTCGGCCTTGCCGCCCGCGTAGTAGACGCTGGTGGTCTCGGTCAGGAACTCCTCGTTGGGGTTCGGGATGTCAACCGAGCGGTACACGACGTAGAACGCCCCCACGCCGACCAGGCCCATCACCACGGCGGTGACGAGGGCCCACAGGCCGAGCCGCTTCAGCTTCTGCTTCCGGGTGCGGGGAGGCCGGTTCGCCTTCTTACGGGAGGTCGTCCGCTTCGTCGTCGAATCGGGCGCCTTGCGCTTTCCTGGAGCCACTCCGGGTTGCCTGTCCTCGTCACGGGGGTGAACATGCCGCGACCCAGAGTACGGCGCACCCCATCTCAGCCTTGATTTGGCGGGATCCACGCGATCGATCCATCGGTTGTTCACGTTCTGCGGATATATCGCTACGATAGATCGCATGGCACGTCGTGGTGAGACCATCGAGCTGGCAGTCCTCGGGCTGCTGCACGAGGGCCCCATGCACGGCTACGAGCTGCGCAAGCGGCTGAACCTGATGCTGGGCTGGGGGCGACTGCTGTCGTACGGCTCGCTCTACCCGGCACTGAAGAAGATGCTCCGGGGCAACCTCATCGAGGAGGTCGCGGCGCCGGCAGGTCCCGTGTCCCGCCGCCAGCGGATCGTCTACCAGGTGACCGACAAGGGCACCGAAGAGTTCTCGCGCCTCATGTCGGAGGTGGGTCCTGCCGCGTGGGAGGACGACAACTTCGACATCCGGTTCCGGTTCTTCTCCTCCACCGACATGGAGATCCGGCTGCGCGTCCTCGAAGGACGCCGGTCGCGGTTGCAGGAGCGGCTGGACCGGGTGCAGCGCGAGCTCGCGATGACCCAGAAGGAAGTCGACCGCTACGCCGCCGAGCTGCAGAGGCACGGCGTGGAGTCGGTCGAACGCGAGGTCCGGTGGCTCTCGGACCTGATCAACGCAGAACGCGGCGCCCAGGGGCACAGCGTTGCGAAGCCAATTCCACCCACGCAGACGCCGACGTCCCCGTCGACGTCGCAATAGAGCAGCCGTGAGCAGCAAGGAAGGAACACCCCCATGGGTTCGGTTCGAGTAGCGATCGCTGGCGTGGGCAACTGCGCCACGTCCCTGATCCAGGGCGTGCAGTACTACCGGGACGCCGATGCCGCGAGCACGGTCCCGGGACTCATGCACGTCAAGTTCGGCGACTACCACGTGAGCGACGTCGAGTTCGTCGCCGCGTTCGACGTCGACGACAAGAAGGTCGGCAAGGACCTCTCCGAGGCGATCAACGCCTCCGAGAACAACACCATCAAGATCGCCGACGTCCCGACGCTCGGCGTCGAGGTGCAGCGTGGCCCGACCCTCGACGGTCTCGGCAAGTACTACCGGATGACGATCGAGGAGTCCGGGGCCCACCCGGTCGACGTGGTCCGGGTCCTCAAGGACTCCGGCGCCGACGTGCTGGTCTCCTACCTTCCCGTGGGCTCGGAGGAGGCTGACAAGTTCTACGCGCAGTGCGCGATCGACGCAGGCGTCGCCTTCGTCAACGCCCTGCCGGTCTTCATCGCCTCCGACCCGGTGTGGGCGAAGAAGTTCGAGGACGCCGGTGTCCCGATCGTCGGCGACGACATCAAGAGCCAGGTCGGTGCCACCATCACCCACCGCGTGATGGCGAAGCTGTTCGAGGACCGCGGTGTGGCCCTCGACCGCACCTACCAGCTCAACGTCGGCGGCAACATGGACTTCAAGAACATGCTCGAGCGCGAGCGCCTGGAGTCCAAGAAGGTGTCCAAGACCCAGGCCGTCACGTCGAACCTGACCGGCGAGCTGTCCAACCTGACCGACTCCCGCAACGTCCACATCGGCCCGTCCGACTACGTCGCGTGGCTCGACGACCGCAAGTGGGCCTACGTCCGCCTCGAGGGTCGCGCGTTCGGTGACGTCCCGCTCAACCTGGAGTACAAGCTCGAGGTCTGGGACTCCCCGAACTCCGCCGGCATCATCATCGACGCCGTCCGTGCCGCGAAGATCGCCAAGGACCGCGGCATCGGCGGCCCGATCATCCCGGCCTCGGCCTACCTGATGAAGAGCCCGCCGGTGCAGATCGAGGACACCGAGGGCCGGATGCTGCTGGAGAAGTTCATCGCCGGCGAGTCCGACTAGCTCGAGACATCGCTCGCGCAACGAAGGGCCGATCCCCACGGGGTCGGCCCTTCGGCGTTCCTCATTCGCCGACCTTGATGCAACCGACCTCCTCGCGCAGCTCGATCCGGGTCCAGACTGCGCGATGGTCGGAGACCGCGGAGTGCAGCACGCTGGCCTGCAGCGGCTTGAACCAGCCATCGTGCAACACGTAGTCGATCCGCCTCCGGGGGCTGCGGGCCGGCACCGTCGCGCCGGCACCCTCGCCGACGGCCCA
>NZ_SSXI01000294.1 GCF_004803405.1 Nocardioides sp.
GGAGTACGACGTCCGGCACGTCGATCCCGGCAGGCGGCGCGACAGAGGCGGGGTCGGCGGGCGGGCCGTCGGTGCCGCGGGCCCGGTCCCACATCTCCTCCGCCCACCCGGTCTGCCAGGCCATGCCGCCGGCCGCGACCACCGCCAGGGCCACGAGCGCGGCGAAGGCGTTCCGCACGCGCCCGGAGCCACGCTCCTCGTCACTCCTGGCCACGGTGTCCTCGTCTGCTGCGTCTCGGTGCAGCTCCCCGACTGCACGTTCCGGGACATTGTGCGGGACAATGTGCCGAACAGCGGACCTGGGCCGGAGTCCGCTCGAGCGGCGCAGCCCGTGCCGGCCCATGATGTGGAGGAAGCCAGTGCTGGAGTTCGACGTCCTCGTGGAGATCCCCAAGGGGAGCCGCAACAAGTACGAGGTCGACCACGAGAGTGGTCGGATGCGCCTGGACCGCTTCCTCTTCACCTCGACGATGTACCCGGCGGACTATGGCTACATCGAGGACACCCTGGGCCTCGACGGAGACCCCCTGGACGCACTGGTGCTGCTCCAGGAGCCGACCTTCCCCGGCTGCCTCATCAAGTGCCGCGCGATCGGCATGTTCCGGATGACCGACGAGGCCGGTGGCGACGACAAGGTCCTGTGCGTGCCGGCGGGCGACCCGCGCATGGAGCACCTGCGCGACATCAACCACGTCCCGAACTTCGACCGCCTCGAGATCCAGCATTTCTTCGAGGTCTACAAGGACCTCGAGCCCGGCAAGTCCGTCGAGGGGGCGGACTGGGTCGGCCGTGCCGAAGCCGAGGCCGAGGTCGAGGCGTCGTTCGAGCGGCTCAAGACCAACGGTCACTGATCCTCAGCTCGACCTCGGGGCGGCCTCGCGCTTCACGGCGCGGGACATGGCTGCCCCGCACGCTGATCACCTCCGCTTGATCCCGCGGAAGTAGCCGATCGCCCCGCTCATCTCGAGCACGACGTCCGCGATGCCCTGCCCCGCGAGCCAGAGCTGGAGGTCCTCGCCGGTGCAGCCGGGGCCGAGCAGTCCGGCCGCGCGTCCGACGACGCGGAGCGGCTTGTGCCGCAGGCCCGTGCCCTTGAGCACGGCGCTTCCGGTGATCACCCCGCCCGGCTTCAGCACCCGCGCCAGCTCGACGACCGCCCGCGCCGGATCGGGGAAGCAGTGCAGGCCGGTGAAGGTGACGACCAGGTCGAAGGACGCGTCGTCGAACGGCAGGTCGGCCACGTCGGCGAGCTGAGGCGCCACCTGGTCGGCGACGCCGCGGCGCTCGGCGGCCCGCATCGTCCGGTCCAGCATCGCCTGCGCGATGTCGGCGGCGACGTACTCCACGCCCTGACCGGCCTTGAGGCCGCGCAGGGCGACCCCGCCGCCACAGGGGATGTCGAGGATCCGGGCGCCGGCGCGCTGGCGCCCGATCTCGGACGCCGCCCGGTAGAGCAGCGACAGGTCGCTGGCCATCCCCAGCCGCCACATCAGGCCGCCGGCTCGCGGGTGCTCGACCGACCAGTCGTAGACCGACGCCCAGAGCGGGTCCTCCTCCCAGCCCCCCAGTCCGGGCAGCTTCGAGATCACCCTTCGCAGTGCCACCTCAGCCACCGGTCCCCTCGCCCACCAGCGCCGGTGCCCGCAGCAGGGGGCGGGGCACGGCGAAGGCGTCGACCAGCTCCGCCGCGACGGGTCGGATCCTGCGGCACAGCGCGCCGACCTCCCGGGTGATCGCCTTGGCCCGCTGGCTGGTGAGGCGCCCGTGCTCCATGAACCACGCCCGGTCCGCCTCGATCCCGGTCAGGGCGTGGAGGTCGCACACCAGGTTGAGTGCGAGCTTGAGGTCGCCGTCCTCCATCGCCGCGACCTTCTCCACGAACGCTTCGAGCACGAGCCGCTCCACGTGCGCCCGGGCAGCCGCGATGACGTGGTCCTGCACCCGGGAGAAGACCTCACCCGGGTTCATGCCCGCGTCGACGCCGCGCTTGAGCCGGCGGGCGACCCCGCCCAGGAGGTGCTCCTCGCGGAACCGGTACATCGCCAGGTGGTAGCCCGGGTCGAGCAGGCCGGTGTCGGTGTCCCAGGAGTCGCCGCCGCCCGGCAGGGCGTCGCGGATGCCCTGGAGCAGCTTGTGCGCACGGGTCCGCTCGAGCACCGTCTCGACCGCGAGCCCGGCGACGAACTTGACCATGCCGAGCTGGTCGAGGTCCTCGAAGTCGCTGGCGTAGTCGGTGAGCAACCCCTTGGCCACCAGCTGGAGGAGGACGTTGTTGTCGCCCTCGAACGTCGCGAAGACGTCGGTGTCGGCCTTGAGCGCGGCGAACCGGTTGACGGAGAGGTAGCCCGCGCCCCCGCAGGCCTCGCGGCACTCCTGGATCGTCCGCGTGGCCAGCCAGGTCGCGAGCGCCTTGGTGCCGGCGGCCCGGGACTCGAGCAGGCGCCGGGACTCCTCGTCGGTCACGGTGCCGGAGAACGCGTCGTGCAGGTGGTCGGTCAGCACCTCCTGTGCGAAGTGCAGTGCGTAGGTGTGCGCGAGCAGGGGGAACAGTCGTCGCTGGTGCAGCCCGTAGTCGAGGATCAGCTCCTCGGTCTCCTCGCTCGTCGCCTCGAACTGACGACGCCGCAGGCCGTAGTGGACGGCGATCGTCAACGCCACCTTCGCCGCGGAGATGGAGGCGGCGCCGACCGACACCCGGCCCTGCACGAGGGTGCCGAGCATGGTGAAGAAGCGGCGCCCGGGGCTCTCGATCTCGCTGACGTAGGTGCCGTCCTCGGTGACGTCGGCGAACCGGTTCAGCAGCGCCTCGCGCGGCACCCGCACGCCGTCGAACCAGATCCGGCCGTTGTCGACGCCGTTGAGGCCCATCTTCGGACCGTCGTCCTCGATCCGGATGCCCGGCAGCAGGTTGCCCTGCTCGTCGCGCAACGGCACCACGAGGGCGTGCACGCCGTGGCCCTGGCCGCGGACCTCGAGCTGCGCGAAGACGACCGCGACCCGCGCGTGCCGGGCGGCGTTGCCGATGTAGTCCTTGCAGGCGTCGGGTCGGGTGGTGGTGACCACGAACTCGGCGGCGTCCTGGTCGTAGGTCGCGACCGTGCCGAGGGCCTGCACGTTGCTCCCGTGGCCGGTCTCGGTCATCGCGAAGCAGCCCATCAGCCGGCCGGTGACCAGGTCCGCGAGGTAGGTGTCGTGGTGCACCTTGGTGCCGAGCTGCAGGATCGCGCCGCCGAACAGCCCGAACTGCACGCCGACCTTGACCAGCACCGACAGGTCGCCGTACCCCAGGGTCTCGAACGCCGCGATCGAGGCGCCGAGGTCCCCGCCGCCGCCGTACTCCTCGGGAAAGCCCATGCCGGTGGCTCCGGTGTCGGCGAGCTCGAGCACCACCTCCTTGACCCGCTCCTGGAACTGGTCGCGGCTCATGGTCTCCGCGTCCTCCAGGACCGAGGCGTACGACGGCAGCGCCTTCCGGACGGCGTCGCGTACCTCGGCGTACCTTCCGTCGAGGATCCGAGTGAGCTCGGCGACGTCGACGGTGGGTGTGGGCCAAGCCTCGGCCGTGTCGTCTGGCATGGCCCGAACCTAACCGACCGACCCCACCCCGAGCCCGGCTCAGGGTCGGGCGTAGAAGTCTGGGGTCCGCCAGTAGTACATGGACTCCTCGGTCACCGGCCGGCCGGTCCGCGGGGCGTGGATGATCTGACCGCCGCCGGTGTAGAGCGCCACGTGGAAGATCGAGCTCGGGCTGTCGTTCTCACCCCAGAAGACCAGGTCGCCGGGGCGCAGCTGCGCTGCCGAGATCGGTGTCGACTGCTCGTACTGAGCGACGGAGTAGTGCGGGAGCTGCTTCCCGCCCGCCGCCCACGCCTTCGAGGTGAGGCCGGAGCAGTCCCACGAGCCCGGTCCGTCCGCCCCCCACACGTAGGGCTCGCCGATCTGGTCCCGTGCGTAGGCGATCGCGGCCCGGGCGCCGCCGGCGTCGGACGCCGGCGGGTCGTCCGATGCCGGAGGGGCGGGCTCGGGGTCCGGCTCCCCGGCAGCCTGGTCGGCCTGGACGGGGGCCCGGTCGGCGGCCTGGTCGGGCG
>NZ_SSXI01000207.1 GCF_004803405.1 Nocardioides sp.
GCTCACTGGTCTAGTGATTCCGCGCCGACAATGTAGCGGGGCTCAAGCGTACCGCCGAAGTCGTGTCATTGCAGCATGAGGGCCAACGCCCGCTGTGATGGGTAGGGGAGCGTCGTCTGCCGGGTGAAGCCGCCGCGGAAGCGAGTGGTGGACGGTTGACGAGTGAGAATGCAGGCATGAGTAGCGATTCACACGTGGGAAACGTGTGCGCCGATTGACTAAGGGTTCCTGGGTCAAGCTGATCTGCCCAGGGTAAGTCGGGACCTAAGGCGAGGCCGACAGGCGTAGTCGATGGATAACCGGTTGATATTCCGGTACCCGCTGTGAAGCGTCAAACATTGAATCAGGCGATGCTAAGTCCGTGAAGCCGCCCCGGAGCCTTCGGGCAAGGGGGAGTGGTGGAGCCGACGGACCAGACTTGTAGTAGGTGAGTGATGGGGTGACGCAGGAAGGTAGTCCAGCCCGGGCGGTGGTTGTCCCGGGGTAAGGGTGTAGCCCGTACGGTAGGTAAATCCGCCGTGCTTGTGGGTGAGACCTGATGCCGAGCCGATTGTGGTGAAGTGGATGATCCTATGCTGTCGAGAAAAGCCTCTAGCGAGT
>NZ_SSXI01000068.1 GCF_004803405.1 Nocardioides sp.
AGCCGGCCGCAGCGCAGCACCCGGGTGGGCAGCGGGCCACGGGCGCACAGTCCGCGGGGCAGGACGTCCCGGCTCCCCGCAGGCCGGCGCCGGACCTGCGCGACCCGCGGTTCGGGATCGAGCGGGAGACGCTCAAGCTGGTGCTGCAGCACCCGATCGCGATCGGCCGCACCACCGGCGACATCGGGGGCAACGACTTCTCCCACCCGACCTACCGGGCCGTCTGGGAGCTGATTGCGGCCGCTGGTGGTCCCGCCGCAGGCCAGTCGGACCCGGGCTGGGTGTCGCGGGTGCGCGACGCCGCCACCGACCCGGCGGTCTCGTCCGCGATCAGCGCGCTGGCGGTCGAGCCGATCCCAGCGTCGCGGGAGGTCGACGCCGGGTACGTCGCCCATCACGTGCACCGGCTCCAGGAGCTGACCGCCCTCCGGCGGATCGCCGAGCTCAAGTCTCGGCTGCAGCGGACCAACCCGGTCGAGCAGGCGGCCGACTACAACAAGATGTTCGGGGAGCTCGCCGCGCTGGAGCAGCATCGGCGGACGTTGCGCGAGAAGATCGTGAGCGGAGCGCTGTGAGGTTCCCGCCCCTCCCGTCCCGGCGGCCTGCCCTCGCGGTCGCACCGGGTGAGCGGCTGCTCGCGTGGGCCAGGGTCGTCGGCGGGTACGACCGCGACGCGACCGAGCCGATGGTCGGCGGCACCCGAGACGCCCTCTACCTGCCGCAGCGGATCCCGTGGGAGCAGGTGGCCAGCGCCGACTGGGACCAGGACGAGTCGGTGCTGAGGGTGGTCGAGGTCGGGCCGTTCGGCGAGCCGAGCCCCACCCACGTCGTACGCCTGGAGGACGCCGGGCGCTTCCTGCAGCTGGTGCGCGAACGGGTGACCGCGAGCATCGCCGTCCAGCGCCACGTCATCGTCCACGGCCGCAAGGGAGTGCGGGTGCTGGCGCGCTGGGCCCCGGGCCGGCGCGGCGAGCTCGCCTGGTTCGTCGAGTACGACGACGGGCTGGACCCGTCCGACCCGCGGGTCCACGCGGTCGTGACCGAGGCGCTGATCGCCGCCCGCGCCGATGTCGGCGACGGACGGGGTCTCGATTTCTGACGCCGCGATCCCGCTTGCTAGGGTTTCCCCGCTGCTCGGCGCCCCGGCGCCCGGCAGGTCAGCATTCCCCCGTAGCTCAATTGGCAGAGCATGCGACTGTTAATCGCAGGGTTATTGGTTCGAGTCCAATCGGGGGAGCAAGGAGAAGGCCTCTGACCTGGGGGGGTGTCCAGGCAAGGGCCTTCCTGTCGGTCACGGCCCTGCCGCGATGCTCCTGACGTCATCGCTCGACATCCGCAGTCAGCGCCGGCAGTCGCACGGTGACTCGGAGCCCACCGCCGGGGCGCGGATCCAGGGTGAGGCTCCCTCCATGGGCTTCCGCGATGCTCCTGACGATGGCCAGCCCGAGCCCGACCCCGGCATGGTCGGTGCGGATCCGCCCGGTGCCGCGCTGGAACGGCTCGACCAGTGTGCTCACCAGGTGCGGGGTGAGCTCTCTCCCGGTGTTCTCGACGGTGAGCACCACGGTGTCCTGATGGGTGCTGGTCGTGAGTCGCACGCCGCCCTGAGCGGGGAGGTTGTGGACGATCGCGTTGTGCAGGAGGTTCGTCGTCATCTGCAGCAAGAGCGCATACGAGCCGAAGGTCGAGCCGACGCTGCCGGAGGTCTCGACGGTGAGACCCCGCTTCTCGGCCAGGGGGAGGAGCGTCTCGGCTGCTTCCTCGGCGATCAGCGACAGGTCGACGCGCTCGCGGGCGAAGGACCGCTGATCTGCCTTGCTGAGCACGAGCAGTGCCTCGGTGAGGTCGATTGCCCTGCTGTTGACGGCGTGGAGCCGTTCGACGAGTTCGCCGTTGTCGCGGGCCGGATCGTTGCGCGCCACCTCGAGCAGGGTCTGCGTGACCGCCAGTGGGGTGCGCAGCTCGTGGGAGGCGTTGGCGGCGAACCGCCGCTGCTCGGCCAGGTGGTCCTCGAGCTGCCCGAGCATGGTGTCGAAGGAGTCCGCGAGCTCGCGGAACTCGTCCCTTCGACCCTCCAGGTGGATCCGATGGCCCCAAGAGCCGCTGCCGGCCCGGCGGGTGGCATCCCTGATGCGGGCGAGTGGAGCGAGCATGCGGCCGGCGAGGATCCAGCCTCCGATCAGCCCGAACACCAGGAGGAACCCCAGCGCGATGGCAGCCTTCGGGGCGAAGGCGGCCAGCAGGTCTGACCGGGTCGGGCCGTGGAGGCCGGGACGGCCCCGCTGGGGAGCCTGCACGACGTCGTCGGGCACGTATCGCAGGAGGAAGACCCATACGACCGCGAGCAGCAGGCCACCGGCGACCATGAGGAAACCGGCGTAGCTGAGGGCGAGCCTGAGGCGAACGCTGAGGCCGGGTGATCTATCCACCCTCAGACTCCTCGCGCGCCTCGTCGGGGCCAGTGTCGATGCGGTAGCCGACTCCCGGCACGGTGGCGATGACCCGAGGTTCGCCGAGCCGCTTGCGCAGTGCGGAGACGGTGATCCGCACGGCGTTGGTGAACGGGTCTGCGTTCTCGTCCCACGCCCGCTCCAGGAGCTCTTCGGCGCTCACGACACCGCCCTCGGCTGCAACCAGGACCTCCAGCACGGCGAACTGCTTGCGGGTGAGCGCCACGTACCGCCCCTCGCGGTACACCTCGCGGCGGAACGGATCAACCCGCAGCCCCGCGAACTCTCGGACCGGGGGCCGGTTGTGGGCGCGGCGACGATCGAGGGCCCGAAGCCTGAGCACGAGTTCCCTGAGCTCGAACGGTTTCGTGAGGTAGTCGTCTGCTCCGAGCTGGAAGCCGGACGCCTTGTCGTCGAGACGGTCGGCGGCCGTGAGCATGAGGATCGGCATGCCGCTGCCGGATCCGACGATGCGTGCGGCCACCTCGTCGCCGGAGGGGCCGGGGATGTCTCGGTCCAGCACGGCGATGTCGTAGGCATTGATGCTCAGCAGCTCCAACGCGGTGTCTCCGTCCCCGGCGACGTCGGCCGCGATCGCTTCGAGGCGCAGGCCATCGCGGATGGCATCGGCCAGGTAGGGCTCGTCCTCGACGATCAGCACGCGCATAGCGCTCTCGATGCTAGGGCCGGCGCATATCGCCGGCATATCGAAAACTGAATACGCGCTGGCAACTCCGTGGTCCCTTGACTGGCCGGCATGACTCACAGCAAGCCGGCGCGCACGGCGGCGGTCCGGACCAGGCCGGCCGTCCGCGCAGCCCTGGTCGTCGTCGGCGCGGCGCTGGTGGGGACCATTGGGCTCCCGTCGCTCGCGTCCTTCTCGACCCCCTCGCCCTTCGACGCACTCCTCGGCGGACACGGCGCGTCGCGAAGCACAGCGGACGGTGCCGTCCCCGATGGGGTGACGGCCTTCGACGAGGAGTACCCCGCTGTCGCCAACCTCGACCCGACCTTGCTCGACGCTCTGCGTCGAGCTTCCGTGGACGCGGCCGGCCAGGGCGTCGTGCTCCAGGTCAACAGTGGCTGGCGGTCCGCGGAGTACCAGGAGCAGCTGTTGCAAGAGGCGGTCGAGATGTATGGCTCGGCCGAGGAAGCCGCGCGCTGGGTCTCCACGCCCGCGCTGTCCCGTCATGTCTCGGGCGATGCCGTCGACATCGGAGGGGCCGACGCCGCAGCGTGGCTGTCCCTGCACGGCGCGCAATACGAGCTGTGCCGGGTCTACGACAACGAGCCCTGGCACTTCGAGCTTCGACCCGGAGCCGACGAGCGGGGCTGCCCGGTCACGTACGCAGACCCATCGCGTGACCCGCGGACGCAGCAGTGACCGCGGACGGCCCGGACCTGGCGTCCGCGACGGGGTCGGCGGGCGCAGGCATCACGATCTACGGATGCGATCCGGACGGGCCGCACTGTTCCGAGGTCTGGCGCCGCGGCCTCGCACTGTCCGACCTCACCGATCAGATGGCCGCGCCGGCTTTCTTCGGCCTTACGATCGATCGGTCGAGCAGACCGGCGCCGTGGCCCCGATGCCGGCCGAATGACTGCCCAGCGGCAGCGACGGTCGACCGGCCAAGGACATCGCTGCGCTACGCCGCGAGGCCGCGCTGATCGGTGCTCCGGGCTGGAAGGACACACTGATCCGGCCGCCGTCGCGGTCGTGGCGGACGTCGGCGCGCACGCCGTACACGTCGGCGATCAGGGTTGGGGTCAGCACTTCGGCCGGGTGCCGCCCGCGACGACACGGCCGCTGCGCAGGACCAGCACGAAGTCACAGAACATCGCGGCCAGGTTGAGGTCGTGGAGGGCGATCACTGCTGTCACGGGCAGTTCGGCGACCAGCGCGAGCAGCTCGAGCTGGTGGCGGATGTCGAGGTGATTGGTCGGCTCGTCGAGGAGCAGTTCGCGGGGCTCCTGGGCGAGGGCGCGGGCGATGTGGGCACGCTGGCGCTCTCCGCCCGACAGCGTGTGCCAGCGGTGTCTCGCCTTCTCAGCCAGGCCGACGTGGGCGAGCGCCCTCTCGATCGCACGCTCGTCCTCCGCGGTGTCGCCTCCGAAGACGGAGCGGTGCGGTGTGCGGCCGAGACGGACGACATCTCGGACGATGAGGTCGGCGTCCGTCTCGGCGTGCTGGGTGACCGTCGCGACGGCACGTGCGATGTCTCGCCGGCGCATCGCGGCGATGTCGGCGCCGTCCAACGTCACGGTGCCGGCATCGGGTCTCGCGACTCCCTGCAGCAGCCGCAGCAGGCTGGACTTGCCGGAGCCGTTCGGTCCGAGCAGAGCCACCGTAGACCCGGGCACGGGCTGGATGGTCACGCCGTCGACGACGAGCGCGCCGCCGCGTCGCCAGGAGACCCGATCTGCGCGGAGCGTCACGCGCGCCCCCTCTGTCGAACGAGGAGCAGCATGAAGATCGGGACGCCGACGAGGGCCGTCCCCACCCCGACCGGCAACGGCGTCGGCGCGAACACGACACGGGAGGCCGCGTCCACCCACACCATGAAGATCGCGCCGAGCACGGCCGTGGCCGGGATGACCCGGGAGTGCCGTTGCCCGACCAGCAGCCGCGCGCCGTGCGGCAGGACGAGTCCGACGAAGCCGATGGCGCCGGCGACGCTCACGAGAGTCGCCGTCAGGAGCGCGGTGAGGACGAGGAGCAGGACGCGGGTGCGCGCGACATGAATCCCGAGCGACGCAGCGACGTCCTCGCCGAACGCGAACGCGTCGAGCGAATGCGCTGATCCGAGGCAGATGACAGCACCGGCCACGACGACCGCGGCCAGCAGGCCGACGTCGTCCCAGCGCATGNTCGTCGGAGTCGGCGAAGGCGAACACGACGAGCGAGGTGAGCGCGGAGAAGAACTGCGTGCTGGCGACACCCGCGAGGATCACGCTCGACGTCCCGCCCGTCGAGAAGCGCGCGAGGAGGAGCACGAGAGCGAAGGCTGCGAGAGCGCCCAGGAATGCGCCTCCCGACACCCCCAGCGCCTCGCCTCCGAGTCCCAGGACGCCGATCAGGACGGCGCCGGTCGAGGCTCCCGACGACACGCCGAGCACGAAGGGGTCGGCAAGCGGATTGCGGAGGAGCGACTGGAGGATCGCCCCGCACAGTCCCAGCCCCGCACCACAGGCCGCCGCGACGAGCGCCCGCGGGAGCCGCTCCTCCCACACGATCGCGTCCTCCGCGGCGCGAACGGGGATGTCGGCGAGGCGCAGGTGGTTGAGGAGGATGTCGCGGACGTTCACCAGCGAGACATCAGCAGGTCCGAGCGTCACGGCGACGCCGACCGACAGCACGAGAGCCGCGACTGCCGTGAGGCCGAGCAGAGCGGCCAGCGTCCCCGGAGACCGCGACCAGCTCCCTGCGGGAGCCGTGGAGGCGATGGCGCTCAGAGCTCGTCCTCGTGCACGTCCCACCAGGCCCGGATCTTCTCCAGCCCATCGACGAAACGGATGGACGGATTCATCTCTGCGCCGTGCAGCGCGATGAAGCGCTCATTCTCGACAGCGTCGAGTGTTCGCGCCATCGGGTCCTCTCTGAGGAAGGCGATCTTCTCGTCGAGGCGGTCGCCGGGGAACCGGTCGCGCTGCAGGTCACCGAGCACGAGGATGTCGGGATCGGCGTCGACCACTGTCTCCCAGCCCACCGCGGGCCAGTCGTCCGCCGTGCCGGCGAAGACGTTGTCCATCCCTGTCGTCCTGGCGAGGAGGGACGGAGCGCCGAGTCCGCCGGCGATGTACGGCGTCCTCGTGTCGGCGAACCAGAACATCACGGTGCGTCCGTGGAAGTCGACTCCTTCGGTCGCCGCTGCGGCCCGCTTCTGCAGCGAAGCGATGAGGGACTCACCGCGGCTCTGGACGTCGAAGATCTCCGCCAGCTCTCGAACCTCCTGGTAAAGAGCGTCGACCGTGAGCGCGTGCGTGCGGGTGCCACCGCCGTTCACGCTCCGCCCGTTGTCGCAGTCGGTCGGCGACAGGTACGAGCCGATGTGTGTCTCGTCGAGCCGCTGCCGGGTGACGACGCCACTGTCGGTGAAGTGCCGCCCGAAGGACGCCGTGACGAAGTCCGGGTCCGCACCGAGGAGGACCTCGTAGGTCGGGGCGTTGTCCGCGAGCCGCGGCACCGACTCGTTGGCACCCGCGAGTGGCTCGAGGACGGGATCGGTCCATGACGCCGTCCCTACCATGTGGTCCTCGAGGCCGAGCGAGAGCAGGATCTCAGTCGAGTTCTGGTCCAGCGACACGATGCGCCGTGGCGGGGCCTCCACCGTGACCTCCTGGCCGCAGTTCGCGAGCGTCAGCGGATACCTGGTACGCCCTTCGCCTCCGGCAGCGGTGCCTTCGGGTTCGACGACCTCGGACGCACCGCATCCCGGCGTCGCGAGGATTGCGAGGACAACGATGGCGCCCGCGAGCGCGCGCGTGCGCATGATGTGCATGGGACTCCTGATGCTCGGACGCCCCACGATCAAGGGCCGTTCTCCAGTGGCGACCGTAGGCTAGCCTACCCTTAGTCCGTTCCCCCAACCGGCCTCGCGCGTGCGGTCGAGGCAACCAAATTGGCCCCGCGGGCGTCTTCTGGACCGTAGGGTGACGCGGTGCCGTTCCGGGGAGGTGAGCTATGCGCATCTCTGTCGTGAGGGGATCGCTGGTCGTCCTCGGCGTCGGCCTGATCCTGGCCATGGTGCTGGCCCTGCTGCTCGGCTCGACCTCGGGTGGCAGCGACGCGCGCACCGACCTCGCCCAGAGCGCGCCGACGACCACGGTGCCGCCAGCGCCCGAGCCGGTCGAACCGTCGAAGGCCGTCGAGCTGCCGGCGAGGCCCAACGTCGTCGTGGTCATGGCAGACGACATGCGGGTCGACGACCTGGCCTTCGCGCCGAACCTCCGCAGCCTCGTCGCCGAGCAGGGTGTGACGTTCGAGAACTCCTTCTCTCCGTACCCCCTCTGCTGTCCGGCGCGCGCGTCCTTCCTCACCGGGCAGTACGCCCACAACCACAAGGTGCTCTGGCACGACCCGCCCTTCGGATACGGGTCCTTCGACGACTCGCGGACCCTTGCGACGTCTCTCCAGAACGCCGGCTACCGGACCGGCTTCATCGGCAAGTACCTGAACCGCTACGGCCTGGACCGGTCCAAGGTGACCGGGGAGCCGTCACACTCCTACGTCCCGAACGGCTGGACGGACTGGCGCGGAGCAGTCGAGAACCCAGGCGGGGCCGGCTTCCACGGCCAGACCTACGACTACTTCGACACGCCGTTCAACGTGAACGGCGTCATCGACAACCGCTACGCCGGCGTCTACCAGAGCGCAGTGATCGGCGACTTCTCCGTCGACATGGCGCGGAGCTTCGCCGGCACCGCCGACCCCTTCTTCATGTACGTCAACTACGTCGCCCCCCATCACGGCGAGCCGGGCGAGCCGGACGACCCTGACGGCATCACCCACGCGGACGGCACGCCGGTCCGCGTGCCGACTCCCGCTCGGCCGGACTGGGTCAAGGGCCGGTACGACGACCTCATCGACCGGCCGTCGGGCGTGGCGCGGACCGGGGAGATGGTCGAGTACGACGTCACCGACAAGCCGCCGTCGGTGCAGCGCCGTGCCCGCGCGCTCGCCGAGGACGCTCTCATCGCACTCCGCGACGCGACCCGACAGCGGGCCGAGTCGATCCACGTGATGGACCTCCACATCGCCCGGCTCGTCAAGGAGCTCAAGCGGTCGGGGGAGTGGGACGAGACCGTCTTCGCGTTCACCTCCGACAACGGGATGATCATCGGTGAGCACGGGCTCACCATGACCAAGGTCCGGGCGTACGAGCCCTCGCTCCGCGTCCCGCTGCTCATCACGGGCCCCGGCCTGCGTGAGGAGCAGAAGCGCTATGACCCGGTCTCGACCGTCGACCTCGCTGCCACGATCCTCGACCTGGCCGACGCCGACACGCCGTACCCCGGCGACGGTGTGAGCCGCCTCGACTCGCTGGTGACGGGTGACCGGGGCTGGACCACACCGATCGTCACCGAGGCGCTGCACACCTCCGACGGCGGGGACGACCCCGCTTTCCGGGACCGACGGAGCACCATCGGGATCAGGGTGAGCCAGTACTCCTACACGCGCTACCGCGACGGGACGGGCGAGCTCTACGACCTGGTCGCGGACCCCCGCCAGGACCAGAACGTCTACGCCTCGGCGGAGTACGCCGCCGTGCGGGCCGCGCTCGACCGCCTCTGGACGCGGGTGAGGAGCTGCAGGGCGGCGTCCTGCGTGCCCTCGCTGCCGGGCCGGCTGGCCGCCGACGCCGGCCAGAACGAGGCCAACACCGTCGCGTACTGGGAGGAGATCCTCGGCGCCTACGGGTGGCACGACTGATCCGCGGGCCGACCGAGGACAGCCGTCGAGCACTCGCCGCGAACCGGGGCCGGTCTCAGCCGTTGCGTGAAGTGTCCCCGCCCGGTCCGAAGCCTCCCCGATCACCCGGCGGCTCCATCCGCTGGTGGTAGCCGTCGTGGTTCTCGTCCACCACGAGTGCGGTGGTGGTCGCGGCACCGGCGCCCAGGACCAGTCCCGCCAGGCCGACGGCGATCATCGAGCGCAATCGGAACACCCGGTCGCCCCAGCGCTGCTTCGGCTCGACCGATCCGGGCGGCGGGGTCGCGGGCGGCGGCGGAGGCGACTGCTCGACGCTCTGCGCAGGCGCGGACTCGGCGGCGGGCTGGTCGGCGGGCTGGCCGGCGGACGGCTGTGACTGGTTCTGGTTGACGTCGTCGTTCTCGTTCATGCCGCAACCATCGGTCGCGGTCCTGTGTGCAGCCTGTGTCGCTCCGAAGAGCTTCCGGTGCAGTTCCTGTCGATGCCCACAATCGGTTCACAGGAATCGCACAGGTTGATGCCACAGTCTGGTGTCATGACCGAGACCGTGACCCGCGCCGACGGCAGTCCGCTGCGTGCACTCGTCGTCGACGACGAGGTCAACATCGCCGAGCTCGTCGCGATGGCGCTGCGCTACGAGGGATGGGCGGTCGAGACTGCCCACACGGGCGGGGAGGCCGTCGCCGGCGTGCGGGGGATCGACCCGGACGTCGTCGTCCTTGATCTGATGCTGCCGGACTTCGACGGGATGGAGGTGCTGCGCCGGATCCGCGCCGACGGCCGCAACGTGCCGGTGCTGTTCCTGACCGCGCGCGACGCAGTGGAGGACCGGGTCGCCGGGCTGACCGCCGGCGGCGACGACTACGTGACCAAGCCCTTCTCCCTGGAGGAGCTCGTCGCGCGACTCCGCGCACTCGTCCGGCGCGCCGGGGTCGCACAGGAGAAGGACCGTTCCATCCTGGCCGTGGGGGATCTCGTGCTCGACGAGGACAGCCACGAGGTGACCCGCGGTGGTGCGGAGATCGCCCTCACCGCGACCGAGTTCGAGCTGCTGCGCTACCTGATGCGGAACCCTCGACGGGTGCTCAGCAAGGCGCAGATCCTCGACCGCGTGTGGAACTACGACTTCGGCGGGCAGGCCAACGTCGTGGAGCTCTACATCTCCTACCTGCGCAAGAAGGTCGACGCCGGTCGCGAGCCCATGATCCACACGATGCGGGGCGCGGGCTACGTCCTGAAGCCGGCGACGTAATGCGCGTCCCGGTCCCGCGCTCGCTCGCCTCACGGCTGGTGGTCACGGCCGTCGCACTGGTGGCCGTCGTATCGCTGCTGGTGGGTGCGGCGACCACCCTGGCGATGCGGTCCTGGCTCATGGACCGGCTCGACCAGGACGTGACCGACTCGCTCAGGAGGGTGACCTACGGCGATGGCCCCGGTGACCGCCCTTCAGGGATCGGGGTCCCCGCCGGCCAGCCGGACGGTGTCGGCGACATCAGCCGCAGGTACGGCGACCTGCGGGGTCTCGAGGTCGGTGCCATCTGCGCCTACTACGTCGACTCCTCAGGGTCGGGATTCGTGAGGGTCGACAGCGGCCACGGCCCGCCGGACGATGTCGCGCTGGAGCCGGCATCCATGGATGTCGTCGAGCAGGTCAAGGCCGACGGCGAGGTGCACACGCTCCAGGTCCCAGGCCACGGCACGTATCGCGTTCGCGCCCAGCAGCTCGACAGCGGCGAGACCACCGTCGTGGGCCTGCCGACCAACGACGTCGACGCGGCCACCATGTCGCTCGTCCGGTGGGAGATCCTGCTTGCCCTGCTCGGCATCCTGGCCGCGGCGCTGACCGGCACGGTCGTCGTTCGCCGGCAGCTTCGTCCGCTCACCGAGGTGGCCGGCACCGCGCACGCGGTGACGGAGATGCCGCTCGACTCGGGCGACATCGGGATCACCGAGCGGGTGCCCGACCGCCTGACCGACCCGCGCACAGAGGCGGGACAGGTCGGTGCCGCCCTCAACCGGCTGCTCGAGCACGTGGAGTCCTCGCTGTCCGCGCGACATCGCAGTGAGCAGCAGGTGCGGCAGTTCGTGGCGGACGCCTCGCACGAGCTCCGCACGCCGCTGACGACGATCGCGGGCTACACCGAGCTGGCCCGCCGCCGTGGCGACGCCGAGACCGCGGCGGTCGCTCTCGCCAAGGTGGAGGAGGAGTCGGCGCGGATGACCGCCCTGGTCGAGGACCTGCTGCTGCTGGCGCGCCTCGACGCGGGCCGTCCGCTGGCCTCGGAGGCGGTGGACCTGACCCGGCTGCTGCTGGAGGCGGTCGACGACGCACGGGTGGTCGCTCCCGATCACCGCTGGCAGATCGCGCTGCCCGACGACGGCGAGCCGGTCGAGGTGACCGGCGACGAGCGCCGGCTGCACCAGGTGGTCACCAACCTGCTGACCAACGCGCGCAAGTACACCCCCGCGAGGACCACCGTGACCGTCACTGTGCGTCGCGACGGCTTCGACGTGCACGACGACGGTCCCGGGTTCCCGCCCGACCTCGTCGACACCGCCTTCGAACGGTTCACCCGGGGCGATGCGGCGCGGCACCGCTCGGACGGCGTCGGCCTCGGTCTGGCGCTGGTGCAGGCGATCGTCGCCGCGCACGGGGGAGCCGTGTCCCTGGCCAGCACGCCCGGTGACACCCTGATCCGGATCACCCTGCCCCCTCGCTGAAACCCGGTGGCGTGGGCGTCCGAAGTGGGTCACGCTGCCCGAATGACCCTGTGGAGCAGCGCGGTGTGGACCACCGAGGAGTTCCTCGCCGAGCTGCGCGCCTTCGTCACCGACGCACTCGGTGAGCCGACGTCGGTCGAGCCCGTCCGGCTCCGGCCCTGGTCGGCGGTCTGGCGGGTGCAGGCCGGTGGCCGGGTCGCCTACGCGAAGCAGAACTGCCCCGGCCAGGCCCACGAGGCTCGCCTGCTCTCTGAGCTGGCGGGCGTGGCGCCGGGCTTCGTCGTACCCGTGCTCGCGGCGGACGCGGCCCGCGACCTGCTGCTGACCGAGGACCTCGGACCGACGTTGCAGGACGTCGGCCGGGTCGACGACGTCGACCTGTGGTGCCGGATCGCCGCGGCCGGGGCCTGGCTGCAGCGCCTCTCGACGGAGGCCGTGAGCCGGGTCGGGCTCACCGTCCTCGCTCCCGGCGACGCGACGACGTACGTCGCCGACGCGGTCGGCCGGCTGTCAGCCCTCGCCGAGGGCGACCCGCGGCGCCTGGACGCGCACCTCGCCGCACGGCTGCAGGCGCTGCTGCCGACGATCGGGCGCTGGGCCGACGAGGTCGAGGAGCTCGGGCTCCCGCTGACACTGCTGCACAACGACCTGCACACGAGCAACGTCGTCGCCAACGACTCGACGCTGCGTTTCTTCGACTTCGGCGACGCGGTGGTCGGTGACCCACTGGGCAACCTCCTGGTCCCGCTCGACGCCGTCAGGCGCGAGATCGGCGCGGGACCGGACGATCCGAGGCTGTGGCGGATCGCCGATGCCGCGCTGGAGGTCTGGAGCGACCTCGTCCCGTCGAGCGCACTCCGGGCCGCACTGCCGGCTGCACTCCAGCTCGCGCGACTGGCGCGGGTCGAGTCCTGGCGTCGCTGCGTGGCGACCATGTCACCTGCGGAACGCTCCGGGTACGGCTCTGCCCCCGCCCGGTGGCTGGGCTCGCTGACCGAGGCGCCGCCCGTGGCGAGCGTCGTCGCCCACTAGGGTTTGTCCTAAGGGGCGGTAGCTCAGTCGGTCAGAGCAGAGGACTCATAATCCTTGGGTCGTGGGTTCGAGCCCCACCCGCCCCACGCAGGTGGAACCGCAGGTCGGTGGCCACCCCCGAAGTCGATCGGCAGGACTTCGAGATCGGATGCCCGCGGTAGCCGAGCGTGCCGGCGTTCGCGGTCAGCGGCGTCGCAGACGGCGCATACGGCTCGGCAAGTCACGATCCGGGCTGCGTCCTGGTGCGCGGATCCCTAGCCAGGGGCGAGGTGTTTAGGGACTTGAACGCGCTGCTGAGCGTGGCTGGGGATGCGCTTAGCGACTTGAACGGCGAAACCCCTCCGCTTCCGGCTGCCGAACCTAGCGTGAGGGGCACTCGGGGGCCGGCTTCGTACCTTCTCGACCCTAGGAAGAGTCTTCGACATGAGAACTTTGCGTATCACAGCGATCGCGGCGGGAGTCTCCGTCGCATTGGCGGGGGGCATGGGGATCGCCCACGCCGACAACATCCAGGACACGATCGCCGACGTGGGCGCGGGGGTGACTCTGGTTGCAGGGTCGCCCACGGCCGGCAACGCGGCTATCCGGCTCATCGGCAACAGCTCTGGGGGTGATGTCGACCCTAACTGCAACATCGACCCAGGCGAGGCGCCGCTGAGACTGGACATCGTCACGCCTGCCGGAGTCACTGCGAACCCCGATCCCCTGGAGATCACCGGGTGTGGCACCGAGTTCCCAGTCAGCTTCACCGCGAGCAGCACCGCGGAGAGCGGGACGGTCACCGTCGCGATCCTTTCCGGACCGGCGGGGAACGGCAGCTACAAGAACGAGGTCTCGATCCCGATCACGGTCACGCAGCCCGTGCCCAGCAACACGAAGCCGACCGTCGCGGTCACCGGCGTGCTGGACGGCGCGACCTACGAGATCGGGGCCGTCCCGTCGGCGGCCTGCCAGGTCACCGACACCGAGGACGGCAACGGCACGACCGCCGCCGTGATCAGCGGGACGCTGTCACACGGTCTCGGCCAGCAGACCGCAACCTGTGACTACACCGACGCCGGTGGTCTCCACGCCGACACCGCCACCGCGGTCTACACGATCGTCGACACCGGCGCGCCGACGATCAGCCACTCGCTGAGCCCGAGCGGCGGCCCGAACGCCAATGGCTGGTACAAGCAGGGTGTCACCGTGACCTTCGACTGCTCCGACTCCGGATCCGGCATTGCGAGCTGCCTGGCCGACGGGGAGAGCGGTACGTCCAAGGTTCTCTCCGAGGGTGCCAACCAGTCGGTCACCGGCACCGCGACCGACTGGGCGGGCAACACCGCCACCGACACGGCGTCGGGCATCAACATCGACACGACCGCGCCCAGCGTGGCGCTGTCCGGTGGCCCCGCCGCTGGTGGTAGCTACTACTACGGCAGCGCCCCGGCCGCACCGACCTGCATCGCCTCCGACGCGCTGTCGGGGCTGGACGGAAGCTGCGTGGTGAGTGGTGGCGGAACGGCCGTGGGCACCCACTCCTACACCGCTACCGCGACCGACCTGGCGGGTAACGAGAACAGCGCGACGTCGTCCTACAGCGTTCTCCCGTGGGACCTCCGGGGGTTCTACTCGCCGGTCAACACGGGTGGGGTGTGGAACACCGTCAAGGGCGGGGCCACCGTCCCGCTGAAGTTCGAGGTCTTCGCGGCCAGCGAGTTGACCAGCACCACCGCGATCACCGGGTTCACCGTCAAGGGCGTGGCCTGCCCGGGTGCCTCAGCGCCCACCGATGACGTCGAGTTCGTCACCACCGGCGGCACCAGTCTTCGCTACGACTCGACGGCCGGCCAGTTCATCCAGAACTGGCAGACCCCGAAGAGGGCCGGTGCGTGCTACGCCGTGACCATGACCACCCAGGACGGGTCGTCGCTGACCGCCAACTTCCTGCTCAAGTGACCTGACGGAAGTTTGTTGAACGTCATCGCACAGGATGGCCCCACACCGCTCCTCGGTGTGGGGCCACCCGGCTCCCGCATGGGGGCCAGCCGGGCTGCCTCGATCTGAGAAGCGACGAGGAACGACTATGACTCCCGCAGCCGCCGCACCTGCACGACACAGTCCCGCTTGGTGTGTCGTGCCGCATGGGAGGTACGCCGGGGAGGAGGACCAGGTCCACCTCAGCGACTCGACGTTCGTGCATAACACCATGGTCCGGCTGTGCATGACCATCAACCCCGTGACGGGGGCCCAGGACGGGCCCTTCGTCTTGCTGGGGACGGACGAGTACACCCTCGAGTACACCCTCGAGGACGTCGCCACCTTGGTCGGAGCGCTCAGCGGGCTGCTCTTCGAGGCGGGACGAGACCCTACTCGCCACGCAGGATCTTCAAGGCGCTCTGCCGGTCCGTGACCCGTAGCTTCTTCAGGACGGTGGAGACGTGGACGCGCACCGTGGTTGGGGAGAGAAACAGGCGGGCGGCCACCTGCTGCGTGGACAAACCCTCGGCCAGCAGCTCCATCACCTCCCACTCGCGTGCGCTGAGCCTCCCCGTGGCAGGAGAGGTGCGCAGGAACCGCCGCTTGGCGGGGGCGCGGAACTCGTCCATGATCCGACCGACCAGTCGTGGCGACATCGCTGCCTCACCGGTGAGCACCCCGCGCAGGGCGTCGGCGAGCCGAGCGGGGTCGGTGTCCTTGAGGAGGTAGCCCGAGGCACCGGCGCGCAGCGAGTCGAACAGGTCCTCATCGTCACTGGACTGGGTGAGCATCACGATCGCCGTGTCCGGCACGACCCGGCCGATGTCGTGGGCGGCCCGAATTCCGCTGCCCGGCATGTGGATGTCGAGCAGCGCCACGTCGGGTCGGTGCTCGAGGGTCAGCCGAACCGCGGTCGCCGCGTCGGCGGCCTCACCGAGCACCTCGCAGCCACCGGACTCCAGGGCCTGCCGGATTCGTGCGCGCATGGGCGCGTGGTCGTCAGCCATCACCACCCTGATGCGCGGGTCCGTCACCAGGACACCCCCACCGTCGTGCCATGGCCGGGCGTCGACGCGATGGAGAACTTCCCAGGTAGTGCCTGCGCTCGTTCCCGCATGCTGGTCAACCCGTATCCGTTGTTCCCCGTCGACACCGCCTCGAGGTCGAACCCGCCTCCGTCGTCCTCCACAACGAGACGCCGACCGGTCGGGTCACGTTCCAGCCGGATCAGGACCCGATCGGCGCAGCCGTGCCGAAGCGCGTTCGAGACCGCCTCACGCGTGATGCGCACCAGCGCGTGCCGCTGATCGTTATCCGCGGTCACCGTGTCATCCAGGTCAACTTCCAGATGCCCGCGGAACCGGTCCGTGATCTCTCCCGCCGCCCGGTGGAGGACGTAGCCCAGCGGCTCGTCCGGAGTCCGGCCGAGCGCTTCGATCGCTGCTCGAGCCTCGTCGAGCGCCCGGTCGCAGGCGCTGATGATCCGCTCGGAGATCTCCGGTCGCGCAAGGACATCATGTGCCTCCGCCCGGATGAAGCTGATCTCTTGGACCACACCGTCGTGCAGCTCCCGGGCAAGCCGACGGCGGTCCTCCAGGACCGCGGCGCGGGCCTGCGAGGACCAGTACGCGCTGATCTCGCGCGCCGCCCCGACGAGGAGCACGAGGTAGAAGCCAGTACGGAGCAGGTCGCCGGTGTAGAGCCAGCCGGTGTAGATCGACGGGAACAGCAGGTAGTTGATCCGCGCGAACGCGGCCAGCCCACAGGCGGGACCGATCCAAAGCAGCAGCTCATCGCGTCGACGTGCGGCCTGCGCCGTGAAACCCACCGAGGCGACCATGAAACTCAACGCGGTGAACCCCTGGGCCGCCAGCAGCACCGGATGACCGGTGATGACGGGGCGCTGCGCCGATGCGGGCGGAGTGGCATCCACCGCCACCGGAAGACTGTCGCCCTGCAGCCACAGGACAACAGCCGCCAGCGCGAGGAGAGCCCACGGTGTCAATGCGATCCAGCGTTGCCGCTCGGGTCGTCGAACCCGAGCCGGACCGGCGAGAGCCGCGACGGCGATCAGCACAGCTCCGACGAAGCGCACCGTCAGCGGCAACCACACCTCCAAGGTCTCGGGGCGGAGGCTCTGAAACAGACCGAGCAACAGGGGCAGGCCCAATCCTGCGACGGCGAGGAGGAACAGTCCTTCGGCGAGGAGCAGCTCTCGAAGACCCCGGGTCCGGCGATAGCGTCCGTAGAGGAGGTACGCCGCAAGGAGGGCCACACAGCCGTCGACCGAGTCCAACACGAGATGCAGCGACGGGTTGTAGAAGCCGAAGACCAGATACGGCGTCCCGACAATCAATGCAGTGGTGGCCAGCCCCACGAGCCATCCCGCGGCGGTGAACGCCACAGGAGAGCGGCGCCACGACCTGAACACGCTCGACCTCCGGTGGGAACGACGAACCGTGCAGGTGGATGGTCTCCCTCGAGCCACCCCCCGACATCCCCAACGCGGCGTCTTCGGTCAAGCGTAGGCGCGGACTTGCTCACGCACCGGTGAAATGACCAATCGTCAGCTCCCGGCACTCTGCAGTCAGTGCTGGCAGCGATCAGCGACGGCGAGACGGTCCACGGCGTGCTCCGCGGGCCCGACCACCGCGGCGATGGTGGACAGAACGTGTCGCCGCCAGTGCCTTGGCGCAGGACTGGTCGCTTCGCGGCGCAGTCCGCCCCGCGATCACCGGGGGTCTTGTGAACATCACGGTTGTCGTTGACGGCAACGAGATTCTCGAGGATGTGAACGTTGCCGTTCCGGTGGCGCTCCACCTTGCCGCGCAGGTTTGCGGCAACAGCATCGGTGTCATCGCGCAGGACCTGAGGGCCGACGGCACCTGCACCAACACGAGCACCGGTGACACGTTCCAGATCGACCAGAGGTGAACGCTTCTCGGTTCGTGCCAGGCATGGGCGCGGCGGTCCCCACGCGACCAGTCACCCCTGCCGGGCGGCTCAGGCGTCGTAGTCAAGGCGAACCTCGTCGCTGGTGGGGTGGCTCTGGCAGGTGAGCACGTAGCCGTCCTCCACGACTGCCGGTGATAGGGCGAAGTTCTGTTCCATGGCGACCGACCCCAGCAGCACCTTCGCCCTGCAGGTGCCGCATGCTCCGCCGAGGCAGGCGTAGGGCGCGTCGAGTCCGGCCTTCAGCGCGGACTCGAGGACAGTGTCGCCGGCTGCCAGTGAGAACTTGTGCTGACGGCCGCGCAGAGTGACCGCGACCGCCGCCGGGTTGAAGCCGTCGGCGACGCTGGGCTTCTGGTAGCCGTGGAAGAGCTCCACGTGGACGTGGTCCGGCTCCACTCCTTGGTCGAGGAGCACGTCGCGCAGGTGCGTCACCATCTCGACCGGTCCGCACAGGAACCAGTCGTCCACTGCAGCCGTGTGCAGGTCGGAGTCGAGCCACTGTCCGAGCTTCGGTGGGTCGATGCGACCGCGGAGATGTGCCGGGTGTTGGGGATCTCGGGAGCGCACGTGGATGATCCGGAGCCGGTCGGCGTAGCGCGCCTCGAGGTCGTCTAGGTCGTCGCGGAACATCGTGCTGTCCGCGTCCCGGTTGCCGTAGACCAGAGTGAAGCGACTCTCGGTCTCCACGGCGAGCGTCGTCTGCAGGATCGAGAGGATCGGGGTGATGCCGCTGCCGGCGGCGATCGCCACGTAGTTCTTCCTCGCAAGTGGGTCGAGCGGTGTGCCGAACGAGCCGGTCGGGGTCATCAGCTCGAGTGTGTCGCCGGCGCGCAACTGCTCCAGCGCGAAGGTGGAGAAGGCGCCGTCGGGAATGTGCTTCACGGCGATCTCCAAATCGTTGGAGGTGGCGGAGGAGCAGAGAGAGTAGTTGCGGCGTACGCCTTCTCCGCCGAGGTCGGTTCGGACCGTGATGTGCTGCCCGGGTTCGAAGGAGAACTTGTCGCGAAGGTGGTCCGGGAGGTCGAAGCGGATCCGCACGCTGTCATCGGTGAGCCGGTCGACGGCAGCGACCGGGATCTGGTGGAACTCCGCCGCACGGACCGAGGACCGCTGCGGCATCCGCACCGGGAGGAGGCGGGCCAGCTTGCCGTTCAGCCGCTTCCACTCGCGGTACTCATCGATGTCCAGTTGCTGGCCGAAGACCGTGCCGATCGCCGCATCAC
Source organism: Nocardioides sp. (assembly GCF_004803405.1). Lineage (GTDB taxonomy): Bacteria > Actinomycetota > Actinomycetes > Propionibacteriales > Nocardioidaceae > Nocardioides > Nocardioides vastitatis. The sequence goes on from NZ_SSXI01000068.1 coordinate 18,774, forward strand.
GCTCGAGGTAGGCCTCCTCGTTGCGACGCCAAGCCGCGACGTAGCGGTAGAAGGGGATCGAAGGATGCAGGTGGTGCACGAGGTGGTAGTTCTGCGAGAGAAGCAGCGGCGTGAGGATCCACTCGGCCCCGACGCGGTTGCGGGTGGCGCGGTAGCGGTTCTCCTGCTGCGTGTCCTCGAGGTCGTGGTGCGGCAGCCAGTCGAACCACCAGGCCAGCACGAACATCGCGACCCGCTCGGGGATCAGGTACAGCAGCGCCAGTGTCCACAGGTGACCCGTGAACGCACACGCGAGGATCACGGCGACACTCGTCACCAGCAGGAGCGAGGTCTCCACCACCTCGGCGCGCGGGCGGCGCCGGACGTTGCGCACCAGGAACGACAGGTACGGCACGTCCATCAGCGGGAACCGGACGGGAAGCTGCCACCAGGGGGCGCCGCTGACGAAGTGGTCGGGGTCGTTCTCGTCGTCGTTCGTGTTGCGGTGGTGCTCGATGTGGATGAAGGCGAACGACTTGAACGAGATCAGCGGGGAGACGAAGAGCATCGCGACCCGGCCGAAGGCCAGGTTGACCCACCGATGGGTGCTGATCGAGTAGTGCGCGGCGTCGTGCAGCACCGTGAAGAGTACGAAGATCGCGGCCGCGCTGAGCAGGATCGTTGCCGGTGCAGGAAGCCGGTCGGCCAGCGCCGCCCATGTGGAGAACGCGAAGGCGGCGAGGGCACCGGAGAAGATGCCGACAATGGGCCACGAGATCGTCGGAACCTTCTCACCCGGATCAGGAAACGCGTGACGCGCGGCTGCGGGGGCGGGTTGCTCGGTGCTTGCTGACATGCGCCGCAACGTACGAACCGCACGCTGCGCTTACCAGCGGTGCGCAGCCCATGTCGGTGTGCGCGCAGCACATCCCAATCAGGGTCGGCCTGGGTCCGAGGTGAGCACCACGGGGCCGAGCACCTGGACCAGCCGCAGCGCCGCATGGAGATCGGCAACACGGTTCGTGGCGGGACGCCCCCGACGTTCCTCTGCCCGGCGCATGCGCTGGAGCACCGTGTTCCGGTGTACCCCCAGCTCGTCGGCTGCGGCGGCCAGGCCTCCCTGTGCATCGAGCACGGCCAGCAGGGCCCGTCGTTCCTCTTCCTCGCGGCGTCCATCGACCGCCAGCGCACCGAGCTCGGTCGCGACGAAGGCGCGAGCGAGGTCCAGGTCGCCGCTCATCACGTCCACCAGCGCAACCTCGGCGTACGACGTCACCGGAGCTCCCTGGCCGGAGAGCTCGATGATCCGACGGCCGCGCTGCGCCTGGGCGTGGGAGTCGCGGAAGCCGCCGGGGCCCTGCGCCGGCGCACCGACGGAGATCCGGACCGTCTCCGGAATCTGGTCGGCCAATGGCGCGAGGTCCTCGGGCGCCACATCGGGGGCGCGCGTGGTGGAGACCCAGCCCCACAGCGCCTGCGCGCCGTCCGGGACAAGCAGGGGATGAGGGGAACCGAAGTGAGCACCGGCCACTCCACCAACGCGCGCGAGGTCGGCGTCATCGCGATCGGTCCAGCACACGAACGCGGTCTGCCACCCGGTCAGCCGGTGAGCCAACGTGCGCTCGGCACGCCCGAGGTCGATCTTGTCGCCGGCGATCAACCCACGGACGGCGTCGGTCCGGGCCGCGCGCACCCGGTTCTGCATGCGGTCGAGCTCAGCGACATACTCGGCAGCGACCTCGCTGGAGATCCGGTCGATATACCGGAAGCCGTAGCGCTGCAGGTCAGCCACCACCGCAAGGGCGAGAGCCGGATCGGCCACGAAATCGGTGATCCCAGCCAGGATGCGCTCGGTGAAGTAGGCGTGCCCGATCCGGTAGAAGCGCAACATCACATCGACGTTGTAGCCGCGGGCCGCCATTGCGCGCGCATGCTCGAGTGCGGTGACCGGCGCCGTCGCGGCGCTCACATCGATTCCGTGCCGGACCATCGACAGCACTGCCTCGAGGTTCGACGAGCACGAGCCGAGCGTCAGACCGCGGAGATCGTCATCCGCACCGGCCTCCGGGATGCGTTCAAGGATGTAGTCGAGCATGTCATCGGCGTACGACGACACGTTTCCCAACAGTTCGGCTGCAGTGCGGCGCAGCTCGGTCACGACAGCCTCGGGAATGTCTGCCCACTCACCCGCACCGACACCCATGCGGGGAGACTATCCACGTTGATTCGAACCGGCCGCTCCACTGACGGCCTGGCAGTTTGCCAGGCGACCGGCCTCCGAGTCGTCCTCTTCGGTGGCCCCGGTGAGGCTCGTCGCATGGCAGGGTCTCCAGGTTCGCTGGCGTCCGGACGACGCGTCACTGATGCTCGGTGCCCAGGATCGCGAGTGCGTCCTGGATGCCGTGCTGGAGGATCTCATCGGCGAGCTCTCGGTCGGCGATGGCTCGGGAGAGTTGCAGCGTGCCGACCATCATGGCGAAGAGGCTGAGCGTCTTGCTGCGGGCCGACCGCGGGTCCTCCGGCGCCAGGTGGGCGGCGATGTCGTCGATGATGGGCAGCAGGCCCTCGGTGTAGGCCTGCCTGGTGGCGTCGCTGCCGCGCCCGATCTCGTCGAGCAGCGCGGCGGAGGGGCAGCCGTGGTCGGGGTTGTCACGGTGCACAGCCGAGAGGTAGGTCCGCACGAACCGCTCGACCCTGCCACTCGGTGGTTGCGCGTTGAACCGCTCGCGCTGTTCGCGCAGCTGGTCGGCGACCGCGGTGGCGACAAGGTCCTCCTTGGACTGGAAATGGGCGTAGAAGGCGCCGTTGGTCAACCCCGCGTCCTTCATCAGCGTGGCGATTCCGGAGCCGTCGATGCCGTCCTGTTTGAACCTGCGTCCTGCGGTCTCGATGATCCGCCGCCTGGTCTCGTGCTTGTGCTGTTTGCCGTACCGCGCCACAGGGTTCCTCCACTCGCTGGACCGGCTGTTTGCCTCCCGGCTCCATCATAGTTATTGTCTGATGACCGTAATATGATGATCGTAATCCAATCAGGTGGGGAAGTCAGATGACAACAACTCAGCCAGTAGCACTCGTGACCGGTGCATCCTCAGGGATCGGGAAGGCAGCGGCCCTGGGGCTCGTTGGGGCGGGTTTCGAGGTTGTCGGCACCAGCCGAAACACGTCGGGAGCCAGTCAGCGCGAGGGGGTGAACTTCCTCGACCTCGACGTCGCCAGCGACGAGTCGGTGGCCACCGCGGTCGCACGGGTGATGGACCGGTTCGGACGGATCGACGTTCTGGTCAACAACGCCGGTATCGGCTCGGCGGGCGCCGCCGAGGAGCGCTCGGTCGCCCAGGACCAGGGCGTCTTCGACATCAACGTCTTCGGCCTCATGCGGATGACCAAGGCTGTCCTGCCACACATGCGCGCCCGGAACAACGGACGCATCATCAACATCTCCTCCGTGCTCGGCTTCGTCCCCGCGCCGTACATGGCCGTCTACGCCGCGACCAAGCACGCGGTCGAGGGCTACTCCGAGTCGCTGGACCATGAGGTCCGTGAGCACGGTGTCCGGGTACTGCTTGTCCAGCCCGCCTACACCAGGACCGCCTTCGATGCGAACCTCATGCAGCCCGAGACACCGCTGCCCATCTATGCGGAACAACGGCAGGTGTTCGACCGCGTGATGGCCAGTGCCATCCAGGGCGGCGACGACCCGGCCACCGTCGCCGGGGTGATCGTCGCGGCCGCGACCGACCCGAAGCCCAGGCTGCGGTACACCGCCGGCTCCACTGCCGGACGCGTCAGCGCCCTGCGCAGGATCGTGCCCGCCCGGGCCTTCGACAAGCAGATCCGAAAGCTCAACGGGTTGGCCGGCTGAGCTGCGCGGGAGACGCCTGAGCCATCCGCGGGTCCTGTCAGGCGCAGGCCCTCAGTCGCCCCAGCCCATCGGGAACACCTCGAACGGTGCAGCGAAGGTGACCCCCAACCGCGACCCGCTCGCTCGAGCCATCCCCTCGAGGAACTCCCGTGGGTCCCAGTTCTCCCAGCCGAGGCCCTCGATGTAGGCCGCGTGCGCCGTGAGGGAGGCGACGCCCGCGTCGAAGGTGTCGGTCGTCTCGACGGCGTGCGTCGCGTCGGGTGAGCCGAACGCCCACACCTCCTTCACGCCGCCCCACGGCTCAAGGCCGTCGGAGAGCTGTTCGGCGAAGACCCACCGGTTGCCGGCATCGCGGACCGCGTCCACTACCGCACGGCCGACCGCGATGTGGTCGGCCTGGTTGAGGTTGCGACCGCCCCAGGTGTCGCGGAAGTTCCCTGTGATCACGACGTCGGGCCGGTGCCTCCGGACGACCCGGGCGAGCAGTCGGCGCAGCGGGACGCCGTACTCGACGATGCCGTCGGGCTCCCGCAGGAACTCGACGGTGTCGACACCCACGATCCGCGCCGACTCGACCTGCTCGGCTTCGCGCACCTCACGACACGCGTCCGGGTCGAGCCCATCGATGCCGGCCTCGCCGCTGGTGACCATGCAGTAGGCGACGCTCTTCCCCTGTCCGGTCCAGCGGGCGACCGCTGCCGCCGCGCCGAACTCCATGTCGTCGGGATGGGCGACGACGCACAGAGCACGCTCCCAGTCCTCGTCGAGCGGCAGGAGCGGTGCGGGAGCCTCGGTCATGCGTCCGAGGATGTCAGGTGCCGACTCCCAGCGCCACGAGCAGCGTGCCGGACAGGAGCGCGAGGAACGTCAGGCCGTGCAGCACGATCGCCGCCTTGGGAATCTGCTTCTCCGCCACCCTCACGTCCGCAGGGTCCTGGGCCGGGCGATCGACGGCCGGGCCGCCGCGGAGGGTCTTCAGCGACATCACCGCACCGCCGCTGGCGGTCAGCAGCAGCGCGCCGAACGTGGCCCAGGCGAACGCTCCCTCCTCGGTCACGAGGTAGATCACCCAGAGCAGGAAGGTTCCTCCGGCGGCGAGCGGGTGCGCCACCGCGATCGGGTCCGGGATCCGGGTGGCGCGCGCGTTGCTGTTCAGCTGCCCCGCACCGAGCACGAACGTGAACATGTAGGCGCCGACCAGCAGTTGCACGATGAAGAACGCCAGTACGTACATCGACATGGTCGTGGCGGTACCCGGCTACCGCGGTCGCACCCGTTCGATCAGGCCTTGCGCGTCGTGTGGCGCGTGCCCCAGCGCGTCGTTGTCGAAGTACACGTACACGTCCGCGTGCTCCGCCCACGCCCGACACCTCGCCGCCCAGCGGTCCAGCGCCGCGGGGGTGTAGCCGCTCTTGTACAGCTCGGTGTCCCCGTGCAGACGCACGTAGACGACGTCGCTGGTGACCGCCTCCGCCTCCGGCCAGCGTCCCGCGGTGTCGGCGATGACGCACCCGATGTCGTGCGTGCGCATCTGGTCGAACGCCTCGTCCGAGCAGAAGCTGCGGTGCCGGAACTCGAGCACGTGGCGGATCGGCCGGTCCTCGTCGTAGGCCGTCAGCACCCGATCGCCCTGGAGCCGGTCGTCGTGCCGCTCCGCCAGCACCGAGGCCTCCGCGGTCGTCCGGGGCAGGAGCTCATAGAACCGCTCCATCAGCCCGGCGTCGTACCGCAGGACCTCGGGCAGCTGCCACAGCACCGGGCCGAGCTTGGGCCCGAGTGCCAGCACGCCGGAGGCGAAGAAGTTCGCCAGCGGCGCCTCGACGTCCCGCAGCTTCTTCAGGTGCGTGATGAACCGCCCGCCCTTCACAGCGAACACGAAGCCTTCCGGCGTCGCCTCCCGCCACGCGGCGTACGACGACGGGCGCTGCAACGAGTAGAAGGAGCCGTTGATCTCCAGCGACTGCATCCGCTCGGCGAGGTAGGCCAGCTCCGTCTTCTGCGTGAGCCCCTTGGGATAGAAGTCACCGCGCCATCCGGCGTAGGACCACCCGGACGTGCCGATGCGGATGCTCCCCATGGCCGGGCGGTACCCGGCGTCCCAGCCTGGAAACGGCACCCGCGCCCCTAGGCTGCTCGCTGTGATCAAGTACCTCGGCTCGAAGCGGACCCTGGTGCCCGTGCTGGGGGACCTCGCGGTCGCGACCGGGGCCAGGACGGCGGTGGACCTGTTCACGGGCACGACGCGCGTGGCGCAGGAGCTGAAGCGCCGCGGGATGGTGGTGACGGCGGCCGACCTGGCGTCGTACTCCGCGGTGCTGAGCGACTGCTTCATCGCCACCGACGCCGACGGCGTCGATCTCCCCGCACTCGATGCCGAGCTGGCCCGACTGGCGGAGCTGCCGGGGGAGCGGGGCTACTTCACGGAGACCTTCTGCGAGCGGGCCCGGTTCTTCCAGCCCCGCAACGGCATGCGCGTCGACGCCGTGCGCGACGCCATCGAGCGGGACCACCCGCCCGGGAGCCCGCTGCGCCCGCTGCTGCTGACCAGCCTGATGCTCGCCGCCGACCGGGTCGACTCCACCACCGGCGTGCAGATGGCCTACCTCAAGCAGTGGGCGCCGCGCTCGCACGGCAGCCTCGACCTGCGCCGCCCGGACCTGATCGCCGGGCCGGGCAGCACGGTGAGCGGGGACGTGATGGAGACCGTCGACCAGCTCGCGCCCGTCGATCTCGCCTACGTCGACCCGCCGTACAACCAGCACCGCTACTTCGCGAACTACCACATCTGGGAGACCCTCGTCCGCTGGGACGCACCCGAGCACTACGGCGTCGCGTGCAAGCGGGTCGACGTCCGCGAGCGGCGCAGCGTCTTCAACAGCCGTCGCACCATGCCGCCCGCTCTGGCGAGCCTGCTCGGCCGGGTCCGCGCGGAGATGGTCGTCGTGTCCTACAACGACGAGTCGTGGATCAGCCCGGAGCAGATGACCGCGTCACTGCGCGACGCCGGCCACGCCGAGGTCGCGCTGCTCGCCTTCGACCGCAAGCGGTACGTCGGCGCGCAGATCGGCATCCACAACCGGGCCGGCGAACGGGTCGGCGAGGTCGGGCGCCTGCGCAACGTGGAGTACCTCTTCGTGGCGGGTCCGCCCGACCGGGTCGACGCTGCGGTCAGAGCCGGCGCGCCGAGCCCCCCGCGATGAGCAGCCGTCCGGCGCGCTGCACCAGGCGGAGGGTGACCTCCTCGGTCCGCTGCTCGCCGTCCGGCAGGGTGTAGCGGTAGGTGTAGCGGACGGTCAGGGCGTCCGGGTCCGCCGAGAGGTCGAGGATCTCCGGGGCCTCGATCGCCGACCACACCTCGTGGTAGCGGGGGCTGGCCTGCTGGTAGGCACGGGTCAGTCGCGCGTACCCCCGCTGTGGGTCCGTGCTCGCGGTCCGGACGTAGGTCCGCGCGAACTGCTCCAGCTGCAGGGCCGTGGGGGCCACCGGCGTCGCACTCGGAGGCGGCAGCTCGGGCGCGCTGGTCGCGCCGACGCGCGGTGCGGGGGAGGTCGCGTCGCTGCGGCCGTCGGTCGCCCGGTCGTCGTCCTGGTCGCCGGCGAGGAGGAGGGTGGTGCCGAGAACGGCCAGGAGCGCGACCACCCCCGCCCCGATGATCGCCAGGGCCACGCCGGAGGCGCGCTTCGCGGCCGGCTCGTGACCGGGCTCCGGAATCCGGGCGCGGAGATAGGCCACGACGTCGGCCATGCTCGGCCGGCCGCGCGGGTCGGGCAGGAGCCCGAGCTCGATGATCGGCCGCAGCCAG
>NZ_SSXI01000037.1:0-306 GCF_004803405.1 Nocardioides sp.
GGCGGTGCAGGTCGCCTGCTCGCCCGGGGCCAGCGAGCCGGCCGCGGCCGGGCAGGTAACCGGTGACAGTTCGCCGGACCCGGTGAAGGCGCCCTCGTCGACGGTCACGTCCGTGAGGGTCACGTTGCCGCTGTTGGTCACCACGAACGAGTAGGTGATCGACTCCCCGGCGGCAGCCGCACTGGCCGGGCGGGCGGTCTTCTGCAGCGTCAGCCCCGGTGCGGACTCGATCGTGACGGTCGCCGTGGACGGCGCGGAGTCCACTGGCGTGCCCGAGGGCGGGATGCCGGTGGCGGTCGCGGTGTT
>NZ_SSXI01000037.1:425-21431 GCF_004803405.1 Nocardioides sp.
CCTGCCCCGCAGTGCGGGCCGCTGCGGTGGACGGCTCCGCCGACTTCACGAGCGACAGGCTCGGAGCGGGGGCGGTGGTCCGCGTGCTGGTGGTCGCCGGGGCGGAGGTGATCGGCGTTGAGCTGCCGGGCGGGATGCCGGTGGCGGTGGCCGTGTTGTCCACCGAGCCGGCGTCCACGTCCGCGTCGGTGATCCTGTAGGGAGCATCGGCGGTGCACACCATCGACTCGCCCACCGCGAGCGCGGCCTGCGGGCAGCTCACCGACCCCGCCATCGGGTCGCTGACCGCGACGTCGCTCAAGACCGTGGCCCCGGTGTTCGTCACCACGAAGCTGTAGGCGATGGTGTCACCGGCGTCGGTGATCGTGTTGTCGTTGACGTCGACCGGCGTACCGGCCTGCTTCTCCAGCGAGATCCTGGCGGGGCAGCTGGTCACCGAAGCGGTGTTGTTCGACGGGTCGGAGTCGGTCTCGTTGGCGAGGACCTCGGCCTCGTTGGTGACGCACGCACTCGTCGAGGCCGGGCTGTCCGCGGCGATCGTAAAGGTCTGCGTGGCTCCCACTGCCAGCGTCCCCCCGACGCAGGTGACGCTTCGTCCGCCCACCGTGCACCCTGCGCTGGTCGAGCGCACGTTGGTCAGCGGCTCGGGGACCGTGTCGGAGACCACGAACCCGGAGGACACCCCAGCGCCGTTGTTGGTTACCGTGAGCGTGTAGGTGAGGGTGTCTCCAGCGACGAACGACTGCGCACCGTTCTTAGTGATCCGCAGGTCTGTCGGGATGCCCGGCGACGAAGTGCCGTCGTTGTTCCCGCTGGCTGGGCCGTCGTTGGCCGCGACCTGGACCGGCGCCCCGGGATTCGCGACGCTGACCTGGTAGATCCTGCCCGAGGTGTTCTCCGAGAACGCCACGTTGCCGTTCCCGTAGGTCCACGCACCGCCGAAGGCGGATCCCGTTCCGACCACCCCTGGGAACACCACCACACCCCCGGTGGACGGGTTGATCCTGACGACGGCGCCCGAGGCGTCGGCACCCCAGAAGAAGCCGCCCGAGTAGGTGAAGTCGGGCGCGTTCGGCACGGCGGTCAACGTGATGGTCCTGACCACTGCGCCGGTCGTGGGATTGATGACCCGGATGAGGTTCGTTCCCGAGTTCATCGCGTAGAAGAGACCGTCGGGTGCCATCGCCGCGACGTTGAAGCCCAGCGTCCCGGTAGCACTTGCGGTGTACGTCGCCGTGCCGACACGGGTGATGTAGCCGTCCTGGCCGATGCGGATCAGCGCGTTGGCCGGGATGGCCGCGCCGTTGCTGGCCGTGCCGGCCGAGTTCGACAGGGCGTAGATGTAGTTGTCGGCGGTGTTGTAGGCGATCGAGTTGTACTGGAAGTTCGCCGCCGGTCCCTCTGCCATGAACGAGGTCGTGCCGGACCCGTCGGTCACCGCCTTGTAGAGCCGCGTCGGGACCCCCTGGGCCACGAACACGGTCGGCGCCGCGGAGTTGAACGGATCACCGGGAGCCGCCTGCGCCGGCGCCGTCGTCGCGCCGATGGTCAGCCCCACTGCCAGCAGGAGGAACGCAAGTGGCGCGGACAGGAGACGAAGGCGAGGCCTGGACGCGGGCATGGGGGCTCCTTGCTGAGGCGAGACGCCCAGGGGCACGCGCTCGGCCCATCCGAGGGACCGGTGCCGCAGGACGGAACGCATTGTCCCGGCCTCGCCCGGGCCAGCCAGCGCCGCGCGCGGAATTGGTCCTTGATTTGGTCCACGCCACCCCCACATCCCGTCGGCGTCCCGGGCCCGCCGGACTGACAGGATGACGTCGGTTGGGAGTGACTGAGAGCCGCGAGGCGCCCGGTGTCTCGGTACGCGACGCCCGTCGGGCTCAGTTCATCGACGACGATCTCGGCCTCGCGCATCCCGGACCTGTGGATGTTCTCGACCATCTGGTCACCGATCCGGTCGGCGTCGGCGGGCTGGGGCGCGACGCGGGCCGGGATCAGCCCCGTCGGGGTGCCGATTTCGGCGGCGGTCACGGTGCGGCGCTGGCCGCGCAGCAGGACGTACCGGCCGTCCTCGTTGCGGTAGACCGTGACGGCCTCCAGCACACCGCGCTCCTTGATCGGCCTGCGGAACTCCTTGTGGTCGGCTCGCAGGTCGGTCCGTACGTTGGTGCCGATGATGATGTCGGTGGGTCGAGGTACATGAACTCCTCGGCCTGGACGGCCTCGATGGCCTCGTCGGCGGCGGTGTCGGCGGGGTCTGGATGGTGTCGGTCATGCGGGTCGAGGTGGATCGGCCCTTCGCCGCCGTGCGGCGACGCCGACGTGTCGACGGCTCGCTCCGGAGTGAGCACTTTCAGGTACCACTCTCGTAGTCTTGCTGGCTGGGTGCTTCCCAGAATGATGCTGGCGGGCTTCAGGTTGCCATGACGGCTCTCTCTCCTAGTGTTGTGCTCGGCGGTCGGTGAACGGTCGAGGTCGCGTCCGGGGGTTAGGCCGAGTCGGGCGCTGTCTGTTGGTCGAGCGCCTCGGCCGCGACTCGGGCTCGCGTGGCGGGCGCGGCCTGTCCTGTATCCGATTCGGGCATGCCTTGGCCGTGCTCGGCGAGCTGTCGCAGGCTGTCGCGGACGAAGAAGTCCCACGCGTTGGAGCACACGTCGTAGCACTCCTGCTCGGCGTTTAGTCCGTGCTGTGTCAGGGTGACCGTCGTGCGGTCGCCGGTTGGCTGGAGTTCGAAGACGATCCGGTCGCCTACCCATTCGCTCTGATCGGCGGTAAAGCCGAACTCGTTCTCCACGACCAGCCACTCGATGCGCTGGTTCGGGGAAACCTCGGTGACCCGGATGCGGGTGCGGTGCAGACCTGACACCTCGAATCCGAACTCGTCACCGACCCGCGTGGTCGCGCCTGCAATCGTGGTGTTCCACCATCCCCGGGTGTCCAGGATCGCGGCGAACACCTCGGCCGGGGAGCCGTCGATGGTGGTGCTGGTGCTGAAGTCGTTCATGAAGTGAGCCTCTCGAGTGATGTGCTTGGGTGATTTAGGGGCGATGCCGTTTGTGTCCTCGTCTCAGGACGTGACGGCTTCCGCTGGTACTAGTGCGGCGAACTGCTGTTCGAGGGCCTTGGACACCCCGTTGCGCCAGCCGTCGGCGATCGAGTCCGAGATCGGATCGGGGAAGATGTCCTCGTCTCCGCTCTCCACGGCCGCGAGGATGGCTCGCGCAACTGACTCCGGTGAGGCCCTCGGGAGATCGATCTGCGGGCCCATGTCGGTGTCGACGGGGCCGGCCAGCACGGCGTGCACGCTCACGCCCTGACCGGCCAGCAGCATGCGCAAGGACTGGGTGAGGGAGAAGGCGGCCGCCTTGGAGATCGCGTAGGTCGGATCGAGCGGAACCGCGGCCAGGGCCGCCAGCGATACCACGTTGACGATGGCTCCGCGGGAGCTAGTCAACAGCGGCAGGAAAGCGTGGGTCGTGTCGTAGGAGCCGAACAGGTTGACTGCGAGGTGGCGTTCGAGGGCGGCCCGGTCGCTGAGGTCGGCGTAGAGGCCGAGGCCGGCGTTATTGATGAGGATGTCGAGGCACCCGATGCTTTCGGCAGCTGCCCGAATCTGCGCTGCGTCGGTCACGTCCAGCGTGAGCGGCGTGACGCGGCCATCCAGGTGCCTCAAGGGCTGGCGCGTACCGGCATACACCCGCTTGGCGCCTCTCGTCAGGGCTTCCTCGACGAGCGCGTGCCCGATGCCGCGGTTGGCTCCGGTGATCAGAACCGTCTTGTTTTCAATGGTCATGCTGTCCTCCTGATAGGTGCGGACCGTCCGCGTGCTGCGGAAGCCCGATGGTGCCGACCGCCAGTACTCAGGCGGTCACGGTGAGAGTTCGGTTCGGCCTGCTTTTGAGGCGTTCGGAAGTACGGACACGGTGTGAATCTGAAACTGGTCATGCGGCTGCGACCAGTTCCGCTGCCCGCCGGTGTCTGTATGGGTGTCAGCGAGAGAGATGACCCGGATGGAGGTGGCTGATGTTGGCCGATCTGCTTCAGCGGGCGCGGGACGGGGACCGGGATGCGTTCACCGCACTGGTAGAGCCCCACCGCGGTGAGTTGCAGGTGCACTGCTACCGGATGCTCGGCTCGATTCAGGACGCCGAGGACGCGCTGCAGGAGACGTTGCTGTCGGCGTGGCTCGGCGTCGAAGGTTTCGAGGGCCGTTCGTCGGTCCGTACCTGGCTGTATCGCATCGCCACCAACCGGTGTTTGAACCTGCTGCGCTCCTCCGGGCGGCGGCCGGTGACCGCGGCGCCGCTGCCCGTGGCGACGCCGGAGCCGACCCGCCTCGGTGAGGTGTTGTGGTTGCAGCCCTATCCCGACGTACTGCTGGAGGGACTCTCCGATCAGGCACCAGGGCCCGAGGCCCGCTACGAATCGCGTGAGGCCATCTCGCTCGCGTTCGTCACCGCCGTCCAGCTGCTGCCTCCCAACCAGCGCGCGGCGCTGCTGCTGCGCGACGTGCTCGGCTACCGCGCTCGCGAGACCGCCGAGCTCCTCGGGCTCACCGAGGACACCGTCACCAACGCGCTGAAGCGCGGTCGCGCGACAATGGCTGCGGCCCGCACGTCCGACCAGCCGCCGCCCGCACCCGGTTCAGCGGAGGAGCGGGAGTTGCTCGACCGCTTCGTCGCGGCCTTCACCGAACACGACATCGACGCGCTCATCGCGTTGATGACCGACGAAGCGTGGGTACGGATGCCGCCGCTGCCCCTCGAGTACCACGGAACCACCGCTGTGCACCGCTTCTTCAGTGCGGTCTACACCCACTGGCGCGAGAGCGACCATCTGGTGCCCATCCGCGCGAACGGTCAACCCGCGTGGGGCGCCTACGCCCCCAATCCAGCCACCGGCATCCTGCACATCACCGGCGTCTACGTGCTCGACCTCGCCGGCGACCGGATCAGCGCATTGACACGGTTCGAGACGACGGTCGCGCCCTACTTCGGCCTGCCCCGGACTTTAGAGTAGCCGGCCTCCGATTTCGTATCGGGGGAGCAACAAGGCTCACCGTCCGGCCGCGCGAAGAGACAAGCACCTCCATCATGAGCGAGGCATTCATCGTTCCTCCTGGCCGGGGCCGGCGTCTCGGCTTGGGCAATTTCGAGGCCGTTGTCCTAGCAACATCGACGCAGACATCTGGGGAGTTCATTTTGCTGCAGACGCAATATGAGCCATCGGAATCTGGCCTCCAGCTGCACCTCCATCGCGATGCTGCGGAGGCGTTCTTCGTGAAGGCGAATACTTGATGCTCATTGAGGTGCAGCAAACTTTGTGTCCTCCCGGAGCATTTGTTCACCTACCGAAAGCCACGCCCCACACGTTCAAGGTCGTGTCGAAGGTGCCGGGAAGAAACTGATCCTCTTCTCGCCTGCTGCGATGGTCCAGGATTTCGAAGACTTGGCCGACGCAGAGGCAAGCGGCACGGTGACACCGGAACTGCTGAACGAGATCGCGACTCGAAGCCGAGTGGAAGTTCTTGGGCCGGTACCTGAAAGCAGTCTCTGAGTCCGCTCAGCGGCTATGCGTGCCAGCCTGAAGATCAGGGCACGACCCAAGGCCAGCGAGAGGGCGAGCACCTTTCCTCGGCTCGCCGCCGGCATCCCTGAACGAGGAGGAGTTCGTGTCCACGTTCCTAGATCTCGTCGTCGGCGTGTAACTGCAAGGAAGTGCTTGCATCACGGAAGAACGCCGTGCAAGGCTCATGGCCATGCGGGCTCCCACACTCGTGGTGCTGCTCTTCCTCTCTTTCCTCGCGCCGGGCGTATTGGCCCATACCGCGGAGGCCTCGACTCCCCATCACCTCCTACCGTCCATCGATTTGAACGATCCGTCGTTGGACCCCCATAAGGCCACGCTCGACGGTTCACCGGCCGATAACCTTCCACCGCACATCAGGCAGGTTCTCGACCGTGGGATGCGGCCCGACTGGTCGCCAGACGGGAAGTCCCTCGTCTACCTCGACGGTCCTCTGGGCGATGTGTGGCACCTCAAGCTGGCGACCAACAAGACGCGCAACCTGACCGGTCGGCTCGACCACTTCGGTTTCCTCCGAGCACATCACCTGCCCAACGGCGACCTGGTGCTCTGCGGTCCCGATCATCCCGTCGACATGTCCGCCGAGGAGCCCGGTCGATTCGAGGGGAAGCTGTGGACCCTGCCCAAGCCCTACACCGGAGAGATCCACCCGCTCGGCCGGCCGTGCTGGGAGGGTGTCGCCGTTTCCCGAAGGGCCAACCGGATCGCCTGGAACGAGTCCGACATCGACTTCACCTCCCCGACGGTGCCGCTGGACGCACTCACGAAGAAGTCGGAGATCTGGATGGGCGACATCGTCACCGAGAACGGCGTGCCCCGGCTAGCCGACGTACGCCTGGTGGCCACCCGCCAAAGCACCGCGCTGATCGCGCCGATCGAGGTGCAGGATTTCCGTGGCCCAAGTGAGCAGGAGCTGATCTTCACTGCCTACGGCTACCTGACCGGCGAGGTCATGGGGTACGACCTGCGGACCAAGAGCACCACCAACTACTCCAACAGCATCTACTACGAGGAGGCCGAAGGGACGTCGCCGGACGGTAGCTTCGTTCTGGTCGAGCGGGACCTCATGGTCAATCCGATTCCGGGTGCGCTGGACTTCTGGCGGCTGACCCTGGAGAAGCCGCGCACATGGACGCGTCTCACGAACTTCAACCGCTATCGCGGGTACGGCGCCTCCAACCCTGTCGTCAGCCCGGACGGGCGGAGCGTCGCGTTCCAGATGTCCATTACCGAAGGCGCCGAGGGCGAGGGAGCAGGACTCTTCGTGCTCGACCTCACTCAGGTTTCCTGAGCCGAAAGGTCATCCATGCTGCCCGTCCGCCGTGCCGTGGGCACGTCCGCCGCGGTTGCCCTTATCGCGTACCTCGCTGGCGGCATCGGCACCACTGCCGAGGCAGCTGCCCCGCTCGAGCCGCCGGGTGGCACCCACGACTCCACGGGGCGAGACTGGGCCCGGAGCGCCGCCGACGACATCGACTACCTGGACGCGCGGTTCAAGATGCGGCGGGTTCTTGATTGGGGGGACCGACCCAACTGGTCCCCCGACGGGCGCCGCCTCATCTTCACCGAGTCTGATTCTGAGGACAGTCCTGCGTACGAGCTGGATCTCGATACTGGCGAGGTGCGCTGCCTGACGTGCCAGTGGGGCCCGAAGGGACTCGTGACTCGCATCTACCACTTGCCGGATTCCAGCTTCCTCATCGAGGCCGGTCCGGACCTGGCAAACAGCAGCTCAGGGACTGGCACGGGCAGCGGGCCCGGGTTGCTGGCGACGGAGCTGTATTGGATGCCCGCGACCGCCGCCACGCCGCCTCAGCCATTGGACGCCCAGGCGTCCGGCGAGGTCGCGATCTCTCCGCGCCCAACTTCGGACGGCGGTTTCCGAATCGCATGGTCAGGAGTTAAGACGCTCGGTCAGATCACGCTCGGCGAACTGGTGCACGACGGAAAGCGCGCCGCCATCGTCAATCGGCGAGCGATCACCACTCCGCTACCGCGGGCGGACGGATCGGTCGGCGGCTACGGAGAACCGTACGATTTCGCCCGCAACGACGCGGCCGTGACGTTCTGGGGCTTGGGGTTCGAGCTGCCGGCGAACGGCGAGATGTTCGAGCTCGACCTCGCCACGGGCGCGACGCGACGCCTCTACCGGGACCGGTCCCACAACGAGACGCACCTGTTTGCGGGCGAGCGGTTCGGCCTCGAAGAGTCGAACCGCGCATCGGACCCGGAGGGGCCGGCCAGCGGTATCAGTGGTCTCGTCGGCGCAGTGCCGATGGTCGGCGGGCCCTTCGATCTCTTCGTTGTCGCGCTCGACGGTTCCGACCGAGTGCGCAGGCTGACCCACGTCAGCGACATCGGTGGGCAGGCCAACCAATCGATACCGGCACCGGACGGGCGGCAGATTGCATTCGTCCTTCAGGCGCCCTCGAGCGGACCGCTTGCGGGACTCGATGGTCTCTACGTAGGCAAGTTCACCTCCGGACGCTGAGCCGCGGGATGCGGGGTGACCGATCAGACTCCTCCGTCGACGTGTGCGGATCTCTCATTCCGTTGCAGCGCGTCATTCTGGTCTCTGAGCACGAGCCGCCATGACCTGAGCCGAGCTGAAGAACCAGCGTCACGGTGGCACACGCGGCGGAAAGACGTGCCTACCGGAACGCCCGCATCGCGGCATGAGCGGTCACTTCTTGGCAGACTTCACGTGTGAGGCTCCCACAGTGACGAGCGACAGCAAGGGCCGACGTTTCCCGACTCCGCCGCGCGGCCGCCGGCACCTGTTCGCGGTGTGCCGCTTCGACGGTCAGTTCGTAGGTGACAACCCGACGGATGCTTTCGTCTGACTCGCGGCTACTGGTCCGAGGATGAGGCGAACCAAAAGGTGGATGAACTCAATGCCGGGGTCGTCAACGCCGGCTCCGTGTACTTCGTACTACCGGTGAGGGTCGCCGAGCAGGACAGGGCACGTGTCACTGCCCACCCTCAGCAGTCGCCATGACGACACCCAGGGCGAGCCAGCCGGCCCCCCCCGATCACGATCGGCACCTCGAGCAGCCGTTCGTCGATGTTCTCCAGAATGCCACCGAGGATCATCAGCGGAACGAAGCCAATGCCGATGACCAAGGGGAAGGTGCGCCAGTGATGGGGAAGTGCGCTCGTCCGGCGTACCGCGATCCCGAGCAGTATCAGGGCGGCGAGCGTGCCGAACCCGGCCAACGCGATGAAGGGTGTGAGGATCGTGACCGTGTCCTGTCTGGGCGACCACGCATTCGGACCAAGCCACGAGCCGAGACCAGCCACCACTGCGGCCACCCCCGCCGTTGCAGCCAGCGCGAGCCCGGGCTTCGCCAACCGGTCTCCGCGAGGTGCCGCCGCGGCGTAGAGACCGACGAGGGCGACCGGCAAGAGAGCGAACGACACGGCGAACACGACGGGGGGTTCCTTCCCGGTCAGCAAAATGACCCCGCCCTTGACCACCCAGCAGACGCCGCCAGCGACCGCCGCCACTCCAGCCCACCGGATCACCGCCACGCGGGTCATGCTGCGAGTGTGGCACGAGCAATCTGCCACCAGCCTGCCTGCCATGATCATTGGCATCGCCCTGCTCGACGCGATCAGACGGGTCTCGACGACCAGCTGCTTTGGGTCCGGGCAAGCCTTCGTCGCAGTCGGCGCAATGACCTGTGACGGGACAGTCGCTCGTCTGCTCGCTTTGCGGGGTAGCGACGGTCAGTGCACGGGAGGCGCGTGCTTCCGGCGGCGCATCGTCGAGGAAGAGCGGACCGGCATCGAGCCGGACTTCTCCGACGGCCAGCCCTGACGTCGACTGCGACCGAT
Organism: Nocardioides sp.; assembly: GCF_004803405.1. Taxonomy (GTDB): domain Bacteria; phylum Actinomycetota; class Actinomycetes; order Propionibacteriales; family Nocardioidaceae; genus Nocardioides; species Nocardioides vastitatis. Next base: position 9,849 of record NZ_SSXI01000037.1, read on the forward strand.
CCGGTCAACCTGGGGACACGTCGCCGGCTTCGGCGCGAACCTCAACGGACAACGAGGTCGTGGATGCCGCGATCACCGAACTGTTGGCGGCCTAGCCGCTAGCAGATACCCGGTTCGGGCTGAAACCGGACCGCCATGGAAGCACCCTTGTGGAGCCGGTTCGACGCGGCCTCGAGCGTGCTGCACAGTGGGCGTTGTGGCCCAGGTGTTGTGTCCGGTGCTGGTCGGGCGGGAGCGGGAAGTTGCGGAGCTCGACGAGGCGCTGCAGGCCGCGCGTATTGGGCGTGGCCGGTTTGTCCTGGTGTCCGGAGAGGCTGGGATCGGGAAGTCACGGCTGGCGCAGGCGCTGATCGAGCGGGCACGGTTGGGCGGCGTCACGGTTGCGTCCGGGCGGGCCGTCGAGGGCTCGTCAGTTGCGTTCCGGCCGCTTGCTGAAGCGCTCAACGAGCTGGTACGGGACCTGGGGCCACCGGTCGACCGGGACCTGGAGCCGTACCACGCCGTACTGTCTACGCTCGTCCCGTCCTGGGCTGGTAGGGGACAGGTGGTAATACAGCCTGGACTGGTACTCCTCGAGGGCGTGCTCCGGCTGCTTCGGTCGATTGCCAGGAGGCACGCGTTGCTGGTGGTGCTCGAGGACTTGCAGTGGGCCGATTCAGACTCTCTGGTGGCGCTGGAGTACCTCGCAGACCACGTGTCCTCCGAGCGGGTGCTCTTGGTCGGCACGGAACGGTCGGGCATGCCCGGGATGGCGGCCGACCATCTGGCCCGGTTGGTGAGTAGGCGGGTGGCTGTACGCCTGAAGTTGGGCGCGCTGGCCGATGATGCGGCACAGGAGATGGCGCGGGTGTCCCTCGGGGTCGACTTCGTCCCGCCGGTGGTGCTGGGCGCGATTAGACGGCGGGCGGAAGGCGTGCCGTTTCTGATCGAGGAGATGCTGTCCGCGTATCTGACTGCCGCAGCGACACCCGATGTTGTCAATGAGTGGCGGATCACCGGCCGCATCGCCGAGTCGCTCCCACCGTCGTTCCGCGACTTGGTTCACGCCCGGTTGGCGACGCTGGATGGCGACAGTCAGCAGGTCGTTACGGCTGCGGCCACGCTGGGCCGCACCTTCGAGTGGCCGTTGCTCATGACGGTCACTGGCCTTGATCGCGCGCGAGTGATCGCGTGCCTGCGAGCGGCCGTCGCGGCACACCTCTTGGTCGGCGCAGCTTCGGACGTGGATGCGTTCTCGTTTCGGCATGCGCTGATGCGCGAGGCGGTGCTCGGCGAGTTGCTGCCGCCGGAACGGGCTGAGCTGGCCTATCGCGTGGCTGAGGCGATTGAGGATCAGCGGCCAGGCCTGCCAGGGGAATGGTGTGAGCGGGCAGCGGAGCTTCGGGAGCTGGCCGGGGACGACCTCGGGGCATGTCGGCTGCTGCAAGAGTCTGCGCGCAGGGCGTTGCACCGCGGGGCGCTGGAGAGCGCGGAAGCCAGCCTGCGGCGGGCGCGGGAGCAGGCTCGCGGTGACTATGTGCTTTGGATGGGCGTCTACACACTGCTGTGCGAGGTGCTGGCCCGTGCGGGCAAAACCGAAGAGCTGGTGGAGATGACCCGCGCCCTGGTGGCCGAGTGGGAACGCACGATGAGGCACGCACCCCAGTCGCTGGCCCGCATGGTGGCCGGGCCAAGGCGCGCCCAGATCTATCTCGACGCCGCGCGGGCCGGCTTGGTTGGCGGTGATTACGCGCTCGCAGGTGAGTCGCTGAGCAAGGCCCGCGGGGCGGCACCCGAGGATGAGAAGGTCGCCCTCCGCGCGCGCTCGCTTGAGGCAGCCGTTCAGCTGGCTGTCGGCGACCCCGACACGGCTGCTCGTGAAGCAAGCGCCTCGCTGGAAGCCGCCGAACGGCTGGGGCTGCATGACGTCCTTCACGAAGCGCTGGAGATCTCGGCCATGGCGGCGGCCGAGCAAGGGGATCACGAGATGGCTGCGTCGCTGTTCGGGCGGCTCTGTGACAGCGCGTCGCGGGATGGCTCGACGCTGTGGCGGTTGCGGGCACTGGCCGCGCTCGGTGCGATCGAGTCGCGCCGGACCGGAGATACGCGGTCGCTCGACGCCGCACGCACGCTTGCCGTCCAGACCGGAGCGGTTTCGCTGCTGGCGGCCATCGATCTTGAGCTCGGCTGGCAGCGGCTGGCGTTGGCACGCTTCGACGAAGCTCGCACCTTCTTCGCCGCGGCGCTCGATTCCTGCCGCCTCTTCGCGTTGCCGCAACGGCCGGAGGCGTTGCTGGGCAGGGCCGCCTTGTACGCGCTGCAGGGCAAGGCTGAGGAGACTCGTTCTTCGTTGCGGGAGACGCTCGCCGAGGCAGGGGAGCGGTCAGACGTCCGGGCGGCTGCATTGGGTGAGGTCGAGGCGGTGCTCGCCCTGGTGAATGAGGACCGCGCCAGGGCGCGGGCGCTATTGAAAGATGCCACCGGACGTGCCGCCCGCTGGCGGATGGGGAAGCCATGGTTCTTTGGGCTGTGTCAGCTCCTGGACGTCGTCGAGGGCAGCGGCACAGCCACCGGTCTGCAGGGAGAGCCGGCGATCGCGGCGTACGGCTGGTACGCCGAAGCCGTCCGGCTGGGGCGGACCCGCAAGCCCGACGACGCCGCGGCGGCGCTCGCGCGTGCTGATGCCCTGATGCCGCCCGGGTGGCGGCGCCACCACGCGCATCGGATAGTGGCCGAGGCGGCCCTCGCCGACGGCTGGGGGGATCCGGCCGCACTGGCAGGGGCAGCGATCGAGTTCTTCGAGACCGCTGGTCTCAGACGCATCGCCGATGCCAGCAAGCGGTTGCAACGGCTGGCGGGAGTCCCGGCGCGTCGGGCCGGGCGGGGTGCCTCCACCGTTCCCGCCTCGCTGCGGCCGTTCGGGATCACCAGCCGGGAGATGGACGTGCTCGCACTTGTCGGCGAGGGCCTGTCCAACGCCTCCGTCGCGCAGCAGCTCTTCCTCTCACCCCGCACCGTCGAGACCCACGTCAAGAGCCTGATGAGGAAGGCGGGCACGAACACTCGGGCGCAGCTGGTGGCGTTCGCGGCACGACACAGGTCCTCGGGAGAGCCGGCGAACGACTGACCCAGGACCACCGTTTGGTGCATGCTTGACCATGCCCCTTGGAGTAGGGAGGTCGCGATGTCGCAGCCGTACCTCGTGGTGAACCACCACAAGCCCGAAGAGTGTGAGGCACTGGAGCCGGGATTCAGCCGGCTTCCCCAGCACCTGATCGGCAAGGACTTCTATTGCCCCTGCCCGTACGGGGAACACTCCTTCTACATGATCGTCGAGGCCGACTCCTCCGAAGAGGTCATCCAGGGGCTGCCTCCGGAGTTCCAGCCAGGCACCCGTGCGGTGCCGATCGAGATCTTGCGCCTGGGCGGCTGACCACCTGCGGGAGCGGCTTAACTACCGCAGATCCCGGAAGTCCGGGAAACCCGTCTCCTCCGACAATCGCGACAAGGTCACGACCGAGGAGGAAGCAATGACGACCTACATCCTGCACAACACACACCAGCCGCAGGAATGCCAGAAGCTGAACGATGCGATCTTCGAACACCCCTGGTCCGCGGCATTGAAGGGCACCCAGTTCCTCTGCCTGTGCCCGAGTGGAACCCACGGGGGGATCTTCGCCGTGGACGCCGAGGACGAGGCCTCGGCGTTGGCCATGGTCGACCCGGTGTTCCGCTCCGGCACCCGGGTCTACGCCGGCGGACTGGTCGGTGTCATCGGCGAACACCCCATGCTTCCGGTTGCGTGAAGGAGGTGCGTCATGAAGCGATACTGGAGCCTGTTCATCCCGATAGTGCTCGCCCTGACCTGGGTGGGGTTGCCGAGCGCACCAGCTGGTGCTGGCGGGCAGTCGACGACCGTCGAGTTCGGCTTCGCACCCAGCACTTCGCGGGCCACAAACGGGGACACGATCGAGATTCTCGGCGTGGGCACCTTTACACTCCAGCCCAAAACCGTGAGCGGCGAGGCCCCCAACGTCACGGCGGCCTTTGGTGAGGTCCCCAGGCTGTTCACTCACCGCAACGCCGAGGGGACCGTGCTCGCCCAAGGCAGGTGGCAGCCCACGGCTGTCCTCAGCTATCGGTCCTACGGTCCCGCCACCCCCGAACAGGACGAGAAATTCGGCGGCCTGCCACCCGGCACCGAGGGCGGCAAGCTACGCCTGAAGATCGCCCTCTACGTCGACGGGGCGCAAGTCGACACCGGTGTGCTCACTGTCGACTGCCTGCTCGGGATGCCGCCGAAGAACGCCGAGGAATCGGTCCTGCTGGTCCTCCAGGACGCAGGCATCGACTTCACACAACCCGTCCATGGGGACAGCGTCTTCATCCGCCACTAAGGCAGCCAGAACCGACCTGGTGCCGGACCGGGATCCGGTTCGGCACCCGGCCGTGATGAGACACGACGGGTCTCCCTCGCATGATTCCGGGAATGCTCCCGCGGGTGCCATGGTCGCAGGTTCAAATCCTGTCAGCCCGACCGAATCCAAACCCCCTCCCGACCGGCGTTTCTGCAGGTCAGCAGGGGGTTTCTCGCTTTTCGCGTCACGACTCACATCGATATCAGCGTTCGTTGAAACGGCCGCTGACGGGCCAATGTGGGGCAGATCGGAAACCATTCACGTCGTACGTCGAGACGCGGGGCAAGCGCCACCGCCACCGGGGCTGCTACCGGGACACACCGGCCCTTACGCCGACACGGAGTACCTGCGCAGGGCACGGCAAACCTGTGCCCCTCCTGCTTGCTGCAGGCACAATGGGGGCGTGGACCCACGCCTCGTCGAACTCAGCCGCACGATCGACGCCGCCGAGCTCGGACGTCGCATTCGCAACGCGCGTCTGGCTGCCGGAATGACGCAACCGCAAGTCGCGGGTGACGAGGTTTCCGCCGCATACCTGTCGCGGATCGAGGACGGTCAACGCCGCCCCGAAGTGGGCTTGCTGTCGCGTATGGCGGAGCGAATGGGTACGACACTCGAGGCGCTCGTCGGTACTGCGCCCGACAAGCTCCACGAGCTTCGACTCCAGCTTGACCATGCGGAGCTGTACCTGGTTTCGGGTCAGCCCGGGCGCGCTCTCGACCTAGCGGACGCGGTCGTCGAAGCATCACAGGAGATCAATGACGTTGCGTTGGCCACCGCGGCGTTGCGAGTTCGTGCGCGATCGTTGGAGGGCATTGGTCGACTCGACGAAGCCATCGTCCTCTTGGAGGACCTGACCGACAAGCCGAGATCGGACGCCGGTTGGCTCAAGGACCTCATCGCGTTGAGCAGGTGTTATCGGGAGACCGGTGACCTGCTCGAAGCGATCGCAATTGGTGAGAAAGCCTCGGCCACCATTGAGGAACTGGGCTTGGATGGCCTGACGGAAGCGATTCAGCTCTCGGTAACGGTTGCCGCTGCATACCACGAGAAGGGCGACGTGGGTCAGGCCGTGAGGATCTGCATGCGGGCGATCGACGCCGCTGAGAGGCAGGGTTCCCTCGTGGCGAAGGCGTCGGCGTACTGGAACGCAAGCATCTTCGAGGCCGATGCGAACGGGGCGACGCCGGATGCGCTCCGGCTTGCCCAACGAGCCCTCATGCTGTTCGAGCAGGCCGATGACAACCGGAACCTCGCGAAGCTTCGAGCCGAGATGGCCAACCTCCACCTCTCCATGGACCCACCTGATCCCCGAACCGCGGTGTCGATCCTTGACCGTGCGGAGGAGGAACTTGTCCTATCGGGAGGCTCGGCGGCCGAGGCAGCTCGCGTGCATGTCACCCGGGCGCGGGCGCTGCTGCTCTTGGGCGATCTCCAGGGTGCTTCAGATGCGGCGCGCCTCGGGAAGGACCTGAGCCCGGAGTCGGCGTCCCTACTGCGGGCGTGTGCTGAGGCGATCCGAGGCAAGGTCGCCGCGATGCGCGGGGAGTCGGAACAAGCGCGCGCGAGGTACCGGGAGTCGGTCCTAGCCCTGACAGCGGCCGGATCAGATCGCGGTGCTGCTCGACTCTGGTTCGAACTCGCCGAACTCCTGGCCGAGGCGGGCGACACGCAGGGCGCGATGGATGCGTATCGGAGCGCCGCAGCCTCGAGCGGACTAGGGACTCAGGCGGCGCCGGCGCTCATCCCGCGGGTGACGGCCGAGCGTTCGTCGTGAGGCGTTCCGGGCCGCCTCACGACGACGCACTCAGCAGCAGTACCAGTGGGTGGCCGAGGCCGAGCCACCGTCGTCTCCGTCTGCTGCGGCAGCGGATGGCGCGGACCCAGCAGCGATGGCGAGGCTGGCGATAGCGGCAACGATGCACGTGCTGATCTTCATGATGTTCCTCCTCGTAGGCACTTCTTCTAGACACGTACAGACAAGTACGTGAGGCCTGATTGGTAACACCACCAAGCGGAGTAGGGGCAGCAAATGGCCAACGACGTGGCGTGGGTTGTCTGTCATTCCCTTTCGCCAGCAGCGGTTTGGAGTCGCGGAAAGGTGCGATCATCACGAGCGCGGGCCGGTACCGCCACGCCCGTCGTGGTACGCCGAGGCGCGGCGCCCTCGTCGTGACAATTATTGCCCACGTCCGGGACAACGATTGACAAGAACTGCGTGGCGGCTGAGGATCGAGTCCACAACTAAACGTGCTCCGCATCGCACCCGAACGTCGCAGCCCCCTTGGCCACACACGCCTTCCGGGCTCCTCCGGCCGCCGAATCACCACTGAAACGACGGCACCACTCCGTTGGAAATGACGGAGCCTCCAACGGACACGACGGACGCCAGTTGCTGGTCGTTCCGCCTTCGGGTGAAGTACCGCGTGCTTCGTGGCGCGGTACTACAGAGCGGGACTATCGGGCGCGGGCTCGACTCGAGGGTTCGGGAAGCCAAGGGCTTCGTCGAGAAGCACCGGACCGGATTCCAGCCCCAGACAACCAGGAGTCGTGTCATGAGCAGTGGGATGTCACTTGAAGACGTAGTGAACGGGGCAGTGGGCAACATGCCCGGCAACTGCATGGGGTACATGAACCCAGGTGCGTCGGGGAGCGGTTACATCGCCACGATGAAGCTGTCGGTCGACAAGATTGACATGACGGGCCTCGACCCGGGAGCAGGCGGCATCGTGTCCTACGACCGATGCGAGAAGGACGACGCCTACATCGGTCAGATCAACATGGGCACTGCCTCGTCGTTCTGCGGCGTGAACGGCGCTCTGTGGGGCTTGCACCTCGCGGTCGCCGACGACATCCAGAACGGCACGCTGGAACCGATGTGGACCTACCCCGGGCCCCACTACCCGCCCGGCGAGAAGCTGCCCGCCCAGGGCCCCGTCCCCGTGTACCCGGTGGCGCCGTTGCTGGACGCCGCCGAGCGACTCTTCGGCCGCATGGACCCAGCCGACGGCGGCGAGAACGACCTTCGTCGCTACCCGCCGTTGCCCGGAGCGCATGTCATCTGTGCCAACAAGGACGCAAGCGGCATGGGAGGCGAGAACGGCAGCTACTTCTGGTCGGCAATCGGGATCGCGATCGCACACGACCGTGAGACCCAAGCCAACCTCTTCATTGAGGACTGCGGCCAGGACAGGGTCTCGCGGTCGCCCGAGGAGGCCAAGGCTGCGCTGCAGAGCCATCTCAGAGCCGTGTCCAAGAGCATGGTGCTGTGCGGGCAGGACCAGGATGTGACCTACGTCGAGATCTTCATCGGCGGCAAGTTCATCTGGACCGGGCCCAACGAGTGGGGCTGCTCACTGGCCTGCGCGCCGTACGTCGTGCTGGCGGAAGACGCGGTGTCCGGCGTGGGCCAGCCCGCAGACCTGTGCGAGCTGAGCATCGATCAGTGGGAGAAGAGCGTCGGACTCGGAACCCTCCCGCCCGCGCCCTTCAGGCCCGACGTCGGGGGCATCGGGGTGGTTCCGGGAGAGGCCTAGGCCGATGGGCGATCTCACGAGCACGATCGTGGAGCTGTGGTCCGACATCAATCCGATCGCCGGCTACACCGCCGGGCACCTGGACAGACTGACCGTGACAGCGCCGTCCACCGCGCCGGAAGTGGAGGCGCTGCGGGAGCGGCTCACCGCCGCCACGGAACGCCTGGACGAGCTGGCCGATCCGGATCTGCGGGGCTACCGCTGCCGGAATCCTGGGCTCCCTACGGACCCAGCTCGACCTGCCGCGTCCCAGCGGCGCCGGTCCGTCCGGCACGGGCATGGGCGGGGTCTACGCCGCCTCCGACGGCATCTTCTACATCCTGCTCAAACAGGATGCCGCAGCTTCCTGGGTGGGTACCTACCTGACAGCGGTGGCGGACACCATCCGCTACGAGACCCAGCGATGGTTCGGGCAGGACTTCACCATCCTGGTGCGCCGCGAGTGCCTCGACACCTGCGACTACGTGCGTGGCACGGTTCAGGCGATGCTGGTCGCTCGCCCCGACCTCGGCCAACAGTGCCAGGCGATTCTTGACGCGCTGCTCGCCTACGAGGCGTTGTTCGCGGTCCCCGGGCTGGATTCGGCTGACTTCGCCACCTACTGGCCCCTCTTCCAGGAGGACGACCGAACGCGCGGTCCCCGCCCGGCAGCAGGCTATCCCGAGTGCCTTCGCGGCTACTTCCAGCTCACACAGGACGCGCACGACATCGAGGTGATGGCGTCGGCTTGGCTGGAGCTGGACCTGCCGATCGTCGAGTCCATCGTGGCTGAGGTGACCGCGCTTCCCTTCTTCCCGGCAGGTTGGTCCGGGTCACTGCAGGACGTGTGGGACGCAGTCTCGGCGCAGTACTCCGTCGACTTCGATGACGCACTCATCGCACGGATGGTGGAGGTCACCGACGCGTTCGGCGCTGCCTACATCGTCGGTCATACTGCGGCCGACCCGGTGCGGTTCGCGGCTACGCCGGCGTATCTGGTGAACCTGGTGACAGGTGGCGAGGACTTCGCCGTTGACTACCTCGACCCCATGAGCGCCTACTCGCAGCTCTATCTCACCAGCGCGAAGAACTCCTCCTTGCTGACGATGATCAACATCCTCGTCCACGAGGCCTCGCACGGCTACAACTTCGTGCTCTCGGCCCGGAACACCGCCCTCAGCCCGCTGCTCAACGTCAACACCGCCCTCGAGGTGCCGACCACGGAGGGAATGGCGTTCTGGCGGGAGTTTGAGTACTACAGCGCGGCACAGCAGCTCCTCGGCCGCACCGATCTCGACCCGACACAGGTGACCTACCTCCAGCTCTACGGCGCCACATTGGCCGAGCAGCAAGCGGCGGTCCTGTGCGCTCGGCTCGAGACCTACCTGTGGCGACTCGTTCGATACGTACGGGCTCTCTGCGACGTGCGGGTCAACGGCCGTCACCAGACCTATACCGACTTCATAGCCTGGGCATCCACCGCAACCGGACTCTCGGAGGAGTTCCTTCACGGTGAGTGCTTCACGTTCATGGCGTCACCCGGCTACGCGCCGTGCTACGCCTTAGGTGCGGCAACCTACGCCGCTGCACAGGCTCAGGCGAAGAAGCGAGGCGTCACCGAGCTGGAGTTCAACACCGCGGCGTCGTCGATGGGCTTCTACGCGTGGCCGGTTGCGGAGCTGCGCCTGAACTCCCTGTGCGAGACGGCGCGGGCCACTCCGTGATCGCACCGCCGCCGGTGGCGCCGGTCGAGCATCTTCCGGGGTATGGACCCGTTCGAGGCCGACAGGTCGCTGGGTACGTCCCGGTTTCGGAGGCCCAGGACGCCCATCTGTACGTCTGGTTCATCGAACACGCCGACGCAGAGCCGGATGCGCCGATCGTGCTGTGGCTCAACGGGGGCCCCGGGTCGTCGTCGTTCCTAGGACTGTTCGCTGAGAACGGTCCCTACCGGATACGACCTGACGGGACCCTCGCGGACAACCCCTTCGGCTGGAACACGGCGGCGGGCTACCTGATGATCGACCAGCCGGCCGGCACCGGCCTGTCGGTGGTCGAGAGCCCTGAGGCGTGGGCGAGGACCGAGGAGGAGGCCACCCGCCAACTGCTCTACGCACTCCAGCAGCTCTTCGACCTGCTCCCGGATCTGCGCAGCCGGGACCTGTACCTCTTCGGCGAGTCGTTCGCCGGGGTCTACATCCCGATGCTGGCGCACGCGATCCTGCAGAGCAACGACGACGGTGGATCGCCCATCGAGCTCAAGGGCATCGGCGTCGGGGACGGCTGGGTGGACCCAGTTCTGCAGCAGCGGACCTACGGCGCGTACGCCTACGCCCACGGATTGATCGACACCAGCCAGGTCGCCCACGTCCACGAGCTCTACGGCGCCTGCGCGGCGGCCATCGAGAGGAACCACCCGGCGTCGCGACAGGCAGACCGCATCTGCAACCGGATCGAGGCCTACATCACCGCGGTGAGCGGAGGTGCCAACGTGTACGACGTCCGCATGATCGGCGACTACGACTTCACTCCCATCGGCACGTATCTGGACCGTCCGGACGTGCGGGAAGCACTGCATGTCGATCTTGCCGCGCCGGCATGGGCCGACACCTCCAAGCGGGTCGGGTTCCTGCTGGAGAAGGGTGAGCAGGACTCCGTCGCGGGCCTCTATCCAGCGCTCTTTGAGCGGCTTCGGGTCCTGATCTACAACGGCGTCTTCGACATGGATTGCAACTTCATGGGTACAGACGCCTGGATCTGCGCGCTGGACTGGTCCTTCCGCGACGAGTTCCTCTCCACCAGCCGCATCCCCTGGCTGGTTGACGGGGTGCTGGCGGGACGCTTCCGCAGAGCACGGACACTGACGCAGCTCCTCGTGGACGGCGCCGGCCATCTCGTCCCCATGGATCAGCCTCAGAACGCGCTCAGGCTGCTGGAGCAGTTCCTGGGGTCAGGCATCGCGGGCGACACCTCCGCGTCAGCTGAGCCTCAGCCCGGGAACGGCGACAGGTTGCTTTCGCCAGGGTGCTGACCACCGTGGTCGCACGTGGCGCGCAGCTCGCCGGTTCCGGTCGTTGCACCACCAGCCGCACCGACGCACCCGGGACAGGGCCATGGCGAGAGTCCCGCTCGCCACGGGATGTCGACCACTCGATGACCTGAACCGACAAGGGCGATCTCGCCGACTCCCCGGCAGACCGGACACATCGCCCTTCGCGAGGATGCGCCCGTGGTCGTGGCAGCAGCTGAGGCGCTCGTCGAGTACCTCATGCCGACACCACCGGCGCCGATCCGAGACGGACGACGGTTGATACGGCGCGATGACGATTCATCACGAACCTCCTGACGGATCCTGGTGGTAAGGGCGTCCGGTTCGACACCGACGTCCTGGTTGACCCTTTCGGTCGCCGTACGCATAATTCAATGCTGATGAATAAATCGCGGGGTCGGCGCCCGGGAAGTCCTGACACCAGGTCGGAGATCCTTGCCGCCGCAAAACAGGCCTTCGCCGAGCACGGTTACCGCGGGGCCACCGTGCGGCGCATCGCCGAGGACGCCGGAGTGGACATTCGCCTGATCGCCCACCACTTCGGCAACAAGCGCGGCCTGTTTCGCGAGGCGATGACGCTTCTGAGTGTGCCAGTCTGAAATGGCCCCAGTTGGAGCCGTAG
>NZ_SSXI01000056.1 GCF_004803405.1 Nocardioides sp.
CGCGACCGCCAGCCGGACCGACTCGTCGGGCTCCCCGGCCAGCTCGGCGGTGCGGGTGGCCACGTGGACGTCGGCCGCCGTCAGCACCCCGGCCTCGTTGAACGCCGCGAGCATCCCACCGGCCCCGCGGGCGAGTCGCGCGTCGGCCGGGCCGTCGGACTCCCAGAGCTCGATCATCGGGACACCACCTCGCCGTCGAGCAGGTCGGACAGCTCGAGCACGAGCGCCGCCGGCGGCCGCCAGGAGAACACTCCGGCGGGATGCCCGCCGGTCACCGGGGTGTCCGGTCCGCACATCCCGCGCAGGTAGAGGTAGAGCACACCGCCGAGGTGCCGCTCCGGGTCGTAGCCGGCCAGCCGCCACCGTAGGTAGCGATGCACCACGACCGAGTAGAGCAGTGCCTGGAGCGGGTAGTGCGAGTGCAGCATCGCCTCGCCGAGCTCGGCGGGTCCGTAGTCGTCCGCCGTCGACGGCACGCCCTGCGCGCCGAGCCGGTTGGTCTTGTAGTCCACCACCAGGTAGCGGTCTTCGACGTCGCCCGGAACCCGCAGCACGACGTCGACCGAGCCCGACAGATAGCCCCGCAGCGCCTGGTCCCCGAGCGCCGGCTGCTCCAGCCGGTCGGCGTACGGCAGCAGCGGGTCAGCGGCGGGCAGGTGGTGCCGGAGCAGCGCGGCGACGTCGCGAAGCCGCGCTTCGCCTGCCCCCTCGGAGCGCACACCGCGCCCCTTCGCGGCGCCGACTGCGCCCCTTCGCGAGTCACCTCCGGCGAGCGGCAGCTCGAAGTCCAGCTCCCGCAGCCGGTCACGCAGGGGGATCTCGGCGAGCGTCAGCCCCGGCGCGAGGGGGCCGAGCGGGGAGTGCAGGACCGGCACCAGGGCCTCGGCGATCGCGGCCGGCTCCGCCGGGACGTACCACCAGCGCAGCTGCTCGGCGACGTGCCGGCGCAGCTCGGCCTCCAGGTCGGGCGCGTCGGGGTCGGTGTGCTCGAGGACCGCGTGCACGAGCGAGCCGAAGGTCGCGCCGGCTGGCAGGTCGGCCATGGGCGAGGCCGGGCCGCGGGCCGCGACGGCCTCGATCGCCATGAGGTCGACCAGGTCCGGCAGATCCGGCGCCGTGCTGTCGGGCTCGTCCTCACGCCCGACCACCTCGGGCTCGGAGCCGACCCCGGCCTCCTCCTCCGCGCGGATCAGCCCGGAGTACGACGTCCGCCGCCACTCGGTGTCGACCACCCGGTCGAAGATGCGGACCTCCAGCGACTCCGCCTCCTCCGGGGTGACGGTGGCGGTGCCGTCCGCGATCTCCGCGACCTCCGCGGCGGGCCCTCCGAGCTCCTCGATGAGGCCGAGCACGCGGGCGGCGTACTCGTCGTCGCGCACCGCCATCGACGCGGGCACCTCGGCGACGCCGGGCTGTCGCCCGAAGAGCAGCCGGTGCAGGCCGCCGGTGGTGGTGTTGGTCGTGGGCGCCCACCAGGTGACGACCTGCGACTGCGCGCGGGTCAGGGCGACGTACAGGTCGCGGAGCTCCTCGCCGAGCTCTTCCTCCTGGTGGCGGCGGACGTTGCCGTCCCAGCCGGCTCCCCCGCCACTCACGTCCAGCGTGCGCCGGCCCTGCTCGTCGTGGAACCGCGCGACGTCGACCGGGAACTGGTAGAGCTGGTAGGCGAACGGCAGGTAGGTGACGGGGTACTCCAGTCCCTTGCTGCCGTGGACCGTGACGATCTGCACCGCGGCGGCGTCGGAGTCCAGCCGGCGCGGCCGCTCGCTGGCGCCGACCCGCCGTCGCTCGTCGCGGAACCACTCGAGCAGCGCGGTCAGTCCCAGGTCGTCACGCACCGAGATCTCGTGCAGCAGCTGGCCGAGGTGCCGCAGGTCGGTCAGCAGCCGTTCGCCGTCGACCCGGCCGAGGAGGCGCGGGGTGAGGCCGCGCTCCTCCGCGGCCTCGACCAGCGCGGCGACGCCCCGACCGCGGAGCAGGAGCGCCCAGCCGCGGAGCGTGTCGGCCACCCGGCCGGTGAGAGCCTCGCCCTCGGCGTCGAGCTCCTCGGCGGTGCGGCCGAAGAAGGACGTCAGGGCGGCCGCGCGGACCAGGCCGGAGCGGTGCGGCGCCTCCATCGCGGCGAGCAGGGTGAGCCACTCGTCGCCGGCGGGGGTGAGGAACACGTCGCCGCCGCCGGCCATCACCGCCGGGATCCCGCGGGCCTGGAGGGCACGCTGCACGAGCAGACCGTGGTCGCGGATGGACACGATCACCGCGACCTGCCCGGCTTCGAGCCGCACGCCGCACCAGGTGGCACCCGAGCCGAGCAGCCGGGCGATGTCGGCCGCGCAGTCGTCGGCGATGAACGCGCGCGCATCCCGGGCGTTGACCAGACCACCCTTGTTGAGGGCGAAGCCGGCGTCTCGCGGCACCCGTCGGACCCGGAACGGCGCGTCCGAGGGCGCCCCCTTCAGGCGACTGCCGCGGTGGTGCGCCTCGACCGGGCGTACGACGATCTCCGGGTCGCCCAGCGCGGCGCCGCTCAGCGGCACCAGCAGGCTCCGGACCAGGGGCTCGTCGCTGCGCCGGTTGGTGGCGAGCGTGGCCTGCGTGGTGGCGGCCCTCGCTGCGGTCAGGTAGGTGACCACGTCGCCGCCGCGGAAGCCGTAGATCGCCTGCTTCGGGTCCCCGATCAGCACCATCGTGGCGTGACCGGTGAACGCTCGGTCGAGCACGGCCCACTGCACCGGGTCGGTGTCCTGGAACTCGTCGACGAGCACGATCCGCCACCGCTGTCGCATCCGCGCACGCGCCGGGGAGTCGTCGCTCTCGAGCGCCTCGGCGAGCCGGCTCAGCAGGTCGTCGTAGGACAGGACACCGAGCCGGCGCTTGCGGCGCTCGATCTCGGACCGTACGGCGGCGGCGAACTCGGCGCGCGCGACGCCGCCCGGGGATTCCGGGTCGGCCGCGGCGAGCACTGCCTGGGGGTCACCCACGGCGGTGCGCGCCA
>NZ_SSXI01000082.1:0-306 GCF_004803405.1 Nocardioides sp.
GAGGGTCTCCACCAGGTGGATCGCGCCCCCTCGTCCGGTGGGCGCCGTGGCGCCGACCCGGCGTCCGCTGCTGGTCCGGGCACGGCTGCGTCGGCCCGCGGTGCCGGTGCCCACGCCGCGGACGGTGAGCAGTCGAGGGCGGTAGGTCGAGCCCGAGGACGTGGTGCTGGTGGAGCCCTCGGAGCCCGGGACCTCAGGCGTGTCCGGCGCCCTCGCAGCCGATTCGGCGGACGTCCCCTCGCCCTCATGCCCCTCGTCCGGCCCATCCGCCGGTCCCTCGTCCGGCCCGTCCGCCGGTCCCTCGTC
>NZ_SSXI01000082.1:327-5730 GCF_004803405.1 Nocardioides sp.
GTCCGGTCCGTTCGTCGGCGGCTCGGGATCGTCGTCGGGGTCCGGCGGCAGCTCCTCGTCGCCGAGGATCTGGTCGAGCACGTCCTCGTCGAGCCCCGGGGCGTCGAACGGCTTGCGCCGGCGTCGGTGCGGGAGGGCGAGGGTCGCAGCCACGCGGATGTCGGCGAGCTCCACGGAGTCGCGGCCGCACCAGGCGGCGTGCGCCACGGCGGTCCGGGCGGTGACGATGTCGGCGCGCAGGCCGTCGACGTCGAACGCGGCGCAGACCTCGGCGATCTTCAGCAGTGCGGTGTCGGACAGCCGGACCAGGCCGATGAGCCGCTGGGCCTCCGCGATCCGCGAGCTGAGTGCCTCCTCCGCCTCGGCATACCGGCTGGAGAACCCGGCCGGGTCGGCGTCGTACGCCATCCGACGGCGCACCACCTCGGCGCGCAGCGCGGGGTCGCGTGGCGCGGCCACCTCGACGGTGAGGCCGAACCGGTCGAGCAGCTGGGGGCGGAGCTCGCCCTCCTCGGGGTTCATGGTGCCCACGAGCACGAACCGGGCGTCGTGGGTGATCGAGACGCCGTCCCGCTCGACGGTCGCGCGGCCCATCGCGGCGGCGTCGAGGAGCAGGTCGACCAGGTGGTCGTGCAGCAGGTTCACCTCGTCGACGTAGAGGATGCCGCGGTGTGCCTTCGCGAGCAGGCCGGGCTCGTACTCGGCCTTGCCCTCGGCGAGCGCGCTCTCGATGTTGATCGAGCCGGTGACCCGGTCCTCGGTGGCGCCGATCGGGAGCTCCACGAGCGGCACCGGGTCGTCGCCGACCGGCGGCAGGACGGCGGCCAGCGCCCGGACGATGGTCGACTTGGCGGTGCCCTTCTCCCCGCGCACCAGCACGCCACCCACCTCCGGCGCGATGGTGGTCAGGATGAGCGCGAGCGGCATCGGGTCGGGGCCGTCCGGTCCGTCGGCGCCGACCACGGCGCTGAACGGGAAGTGCGGGGGCTGGGGGAGGGTCATCGTTTCCTTCCGGTGGAGTACAGCCAGGACTCGCCGGCGTCAGCGCGCTCGGCCAGGGCCGGGCCGACCAGGATCACGGCCGCCTGCCGCAGCTCCTGGGACTCGACCAGGTCGGCGATCGGGGCCGCGCCTCCGACCGTGCCGCGCAGCACCACCTCGCCGGGCTGGGTGGCGCGGGCGACGACGGCGACCGGGCAGTCCGCGCCGTAGAACGGCTCGATCTGGGCCATCAGGGCGCGGGTCCGCGTGATCGCGAGGTGGAGCACCAGCGTCGCGCCGGTGGCGGCGAACGCCGCGAGCGACTCCCGCTCGGGCATCGCGGTCGAGCGCGCCTGGGTGCGGGTGAGCACCACCGACTGCGCGACTAGCGGCACGGTCAGCTCCCGGCCCACGATCGCGGCCGCGGCCGCGTACGCCGGCACGCCGGGTGTCACGTCCCACGGGACACCGGCCGTGTCGAGCCGCCGGGTCTGCTCGTGCAGGGCTGAGTACAGCGACGGGTCGCCGGACGTCAGTCGTACGACGTCACGACCCGCGGCGTGCGCCTCCACCATCGCGGCGGTGATCCGGTCCAGGTCCAGGTCCTGGGTGTCGACGAGCCGGGCGTCGGCCCGGCAGTGGCCGAGCACGTCGGTGTCGATGTAGGTGCCGGGAAAGAGGACGACGTCGGCGGCTCCGAGGAGTGCTGCGGCCCGCAGCGTGATCAGGTCGGCCGCGCCGGGACCGGCCCCGACGAAGTGGACGCTCATCCGGCGATCCCCGTTCCTGGGTGGGGCTTCTGCCACGCCCACTGCACCACGGCCCGTGCCGGCGTCCAGCCGTGGAAGCGCGTCCCCAGGTCGGTCACCTGCTCGACCGAGATCCGGGTCAGCTCCCCCCAATGCTCCTGGAACGCGGCGATCAGCAGCTGCTCGGTCTCCACGGTCACGCCGTGCACCACCAGGCGCCCGCCGGGTCGCAGCGCCTCCCGGCACCGGTCGAGCAGGCCGGTGGCGGTGGCGCCGCCGCCGACGAAGATCGCGTCGGGCTGCGAGAGGCCGGCCAGCGCGTCGGGAGCCCGGCCCTCGACGACGTCGAGCCGTGGCACACCCAGGTGGGTGGCGTTGCGACGGATGCGGGCGGCACGGTCGGCGTTCGCCTCCACGGCGACAGCGGACGTCAGCGGATGCGCACGCAGCCACTCGATCGCCACCGACCCGGCGCCGGCGCCGACGTCCCAGAGCAGCGCCCCGGGCGCCGGGGCGAGGCGGGACAGGGCGCTGGCCCTCACGTCACGCTTGCTGATCTGGCCGTCGTGCTCGAAGTGCGCGTCGGGCAGCCCGGCCGTCCACGATCCGGTGCCGTTGCCGGGACCGGCGACCTCGACGGCGAGCACGTTCAGCCGGGGATGGGCCCCGGGTCGCGCGTCGTCGCCGGCCCGGAACTCCGTACGACTCTCCTGCGCGGAGCCGAGGTCGCCGAGGACGGTGATCAGGCTCAGGCCGTAGCCCGCGGCCAGCACGTGCTCCGCAACCAAGCCCGGTGTCGTCTCGTCCGAGGAGAGCACGAGGAGCCTGCGCCCCGGGGCGCACTGGCTGCGGATCGCGGCGGGATCGCGACCGACGAGGGTCACCACCTCGGACTCCTCGGCGGACCAGCCCATCCGTGCTCGCGCCAGCGCGACGGACGACACGGCAGGCACCACGGTCACGGCATCGCGGCCGAGAACCCGGATCAGGGTGGTGCCGATGCCGGAGACCAGCGGATCGCCCGAGGCGAGCGCGACCACCCGGCGGTCGTGGTACCTCCCGAGGACGTCGGGGAGGTCCGACAGCGGACGCGGCCACGGGCGCCGTTCCTGGCCCGGGACGTCCGGCACCAGCCCGAGGTGACGCTCGCCGCCGAGGAGCACGTCGGCGGCCTCGACGAGCGTGCGGGACGAGCCAGTCAGGCCCTCCCACCCGTCGGCGCCGATGCCGACGACGGTGACGGTCACTCCACCCATCGGGGCGTCCAGACCGTGCCGTCGGGCTCCACCCGGGTCGACGAGGCGCCGACGATGAGCAGGCACTTCATGTCCACGGCGTCGGCGTCGAGCTCGCCGAGCGTGGTCACCGTGAGCGACTCCTCGGCCCGGCCGACGTCGCGACCGACGACCACCACGGTGTCGGGGGAGCGGTGCTCGAGGAGCACCTTCTGTGCCTGCACCAGCTGGTCGCGGCGGCTGCGCGAGGCGGGGTTGTAGATGCCCAGCACCAGGTCGGCCTCCGCGATCGCGCGCAGCCGTCGCTCGAGGACCGACCACGGCTTGAGCCGGTCGGAGAGGCTGACCACGGCGAAGTCGGCGCCGATGGGCGCGCCCGCCCGGGCGGCGACCGCCTGCACGGCGCTGACCCCGGGCAGCACCCGGACCGGTACGTCGGCGTACTCCGGGCGGGAGGCGTCACTGGCGGCCTCGAACACGGCCGAGGCCATCCCGAAGACACCGGCGTCCCCGCCGGAGACGACCGCCACCCGGTCGCCGGACAGCGCGAGGTCGAGGGCGAGCCGCGCCCGGTCCACCTCGACGGTGTTGCCCGAGGCGTGGCGCTGGAGGCCGGCCCGCTGCGGCACCCGGTTGACGTACGGCGCGTAGCCGACCACGTGGTCGACCTCCGCGAGCACGGTCGAGGCCTCCGGGGTCAGCCAGTGGTCCGGCCCCGGGCCGAGGCCGACGACGGTGAGCTCGGCGGCGCGGGTGCGCTGGTCTGCTGACGGTGCCTGGGCGGCCTCCTCCACCGTCGCAGTCGAGCGGAGGCGCTTCGCGTCCGGTTTCCGGACCGTGTCGCCCGGCACCACGATCAGGGAGAAGTAGGGCACCGAGTCGGCCGCCACCTCCGCGACCGGGAGCCACCGCTCCTCCGGCTGCGAGGCGCGCTCGACGTACCAGCTGCCCTCCAGCCGGCCGGCCTGCTCGAGCGCTGACCGCACCGCCGGGAAGGTGCGTCCGAGCTTCATGATCACCGCCGCGTCGGTGTCGGCGAGGCGGCGCGCGAGCTCGGGCTCGGGAAGGGTGCCGGAGAGCACGGTCAGCACGTCGGCCTGGCGCACCAGTGGCACCGCGAGGGCGGCGGTGGCGGCGGCGAACGCGGGGACACCGGGCACGACCTCGGTCTCGAAGCGGCCGCGGAACCGGTCGAGCAGGTACATCGAGGACCCGTAGAAGAGCGGATCGCCCTCCGCCAGCAGTACGACGTCGCGGCCGGCCGCGAGGTGGTCGGCCAGCCGGGCCTCGCAGTCGTCGTAGAAGTCGGCCAGCGCCCCGACGTACCCGCCGGGGTGGTCGGTGGTGCCCGTGGTGACCGGGTAGCGGAGCTCCTCCTCGATCGCCGTCGCCGGGACCAGGTCTGCGGCGATCCGCCGCGCGTGTGACTGCTTGCGCACGCCGGCGTGGTAGGCGACGACGTCGGCGGCGCGGACCAGTCGCTCGGCCTTGCGGGTGATCAGCTCGGGGTCGCCCGGGCCGATGCCCACGACCAGGAACCGACCGACGGCGGCCTCCATCACTCCTCCTCCTGGGCGAGGGCGTTGACGGCCGAGGACGCCATCGCCGAACCGCCGCGGCGTCCGCGCACGGTCACGAACGGGATGTCGATGCCGTAGTCGTCGGCGAAGGTCGCCAGCGCCTCCTTCGACTCGGCGGCGCCGATGAAGCCGACCGGGCAGCCGACGATCGCCGCCGGCCGGGGCGCTCCGTCCGCGAGCATCTCGAGCAGGTGGAACAGGGCGGTGGGTGCGTTGCCGATCGCGACGATCGCGCCCTCGAGCAGCGGCTCCCACAGGGAGACCGCCGCGGCGGTGCGGGTGGTCGACCAGGAGCGCGCCAGGTCGGGGACCCGCTCGTCGGTGAGGAAGCAGTGCACCGGGTTGGCGGCGGGCAGGCGCCCTGCGGTGATGCCCATCGCGACCATCCGCGCGTCGCAGAGGATCGGCGCGCCGGCGTCGAGCGCGGCACGGGCGGCCGGCACCAGGTCGGGGTGCACCACCAGGTCGTGGACGAGGTCGACCTGCCCGGACCCGTGGATCATCCGGACCGCGACCTTCTCCGCCGACGCCGGGACCCGGGAGAGGTCGCTCTCCCGGCGGATGGTGGCGAAGGAGTCGACGTAGATCGCCGGTCCGTCGGCCACGTAGTGAAACCGCCGGGTCGGCGGGGCGAGGGTCGGTTCGATCATGCGTCGTCCTCCGGGACCAGGACGCCGTGCCACGGCGTCACCACCACTTCGTCGGTGCGTTCCGCCCAGTCGCCGGCGGCGCGGGCATCGATGCCCTCGAGCACGGCGACATGCTCGCCACCAGGCACCCGACCGTAGGGGAGCGGCTCGGCCGCGACGTCGGCGCCGGTCTCGGGCGGCACCACCGCGACCAGCGGGTCGGCCAGCT
>NZ_SSXI01000203.1 GCF_004803405.1 Nocardioides sp.
CCGCGGACGGCGTCGCCGACGCGGTTGCGGCCGCCGTCCCGGCCGGAGCGCGGGTCGTGGTGCCCCCCGGGCTCCCCGAGGAGCTCCGCGTCCGGCTGGTCGACCCGGTGGTCGACGACGGCCTCACCGCGGACCAGCTCGACCGGGTCGACGCCGTGGTCACCCTGTGCCGGGTCGGCATCGCCGAGACCGGCACGATCGTGCTGGACCACGAGCCCGACCAGGGCCGCCGGGCGCTGACCCTGGTGCCGGACCGCCACGTGTGCGTCGTACGGGTCGACCAGGTGGTCGCCGACGTCGGCGACGCGATCGCGCTGCTCGACCCCGCCCGCCCCCTGACCTGGATCAGCGGTCCGAGCGCGACCAGCGACATCGAGCTGAGCCGGGTGGAGGGAGTCCACGGACCCCGGCAGCTGCACGTGATCGTGGTGCAGCAGGGCGGCTGAGCGTGGTCGCCGAACGACGGCAGGGCCACGCGCTCGACGACGCATGGACGCCGCAGCCGCGTGACGTGGAGATCCTGGCCCTGCTCGCGGCGGGTCTGACCACCGACCTGATCGGCCGCCGGGTCGGTCTCTCCGAGCGCACGGTGCGTCGACGCCTCCGCGCCATCGCGGACGAGCTCGGCGTCGACTCCTCCATCGAGGTCGTCGTGCACGCCGTCCGCGTGGGCCTGATCTGAGGCGACCCGGTGGCCGGATCCGGCCAGAGGGTTGTGACGGCAGTCACGCTGCTCCTAGCGTGACCGTTGCATCGTTTCAATCGGCAGGAGTCGTCATGCCCGCTCACCGTCGCACCTCCCGGCCGTTCCGGGCGGTCCTCGCCCCGCTCGTGCTGCTGACCGCGCTGCTCGCGGCCCTGGTG
>NZ_SSXI01000174.1:0-397 GCF_004803405.1 Nocardioides sp.
AGCCCCAGCCCGACGCTGCCGAGTCCGGTCACGACCAGCGCCGTCAGGACGGCCGCCTGTCGACGGCGGCGACGCGGACCGGGCGAGCCGGCCCGGTCGCGCCGTCGACCGCGGTGTGCCGGTGAGTGGGCGGCCATGAGGGGCTAGCCCGTCACGGTCCCTCGACGCCACCAGATCAGGAGTCCACCGGCGAGGGCCACCGCCAGGCTGCCGCCGCCCAGCAGCAGAGAGCGGTGATCCATCACGGAGCCACCGTCACCGGTGTTGGGGAAGCCTGTCGGCGGAGGGGTGACCTGGTCCGGCGGTCGGTCCCGCTCCGGCGGGCCCAGCGGGGACTCGTCGGTGCCGGTGTCCTGGGGGTTGGGGCCGGTCGACTCCGTGCCGGCGTCGGGGTTGG
>NZ_SSXI01000174.1:419-2393 GCF_004803405.1 Nocardioides sp.
CCCGAGCCGCTGCCGGTCGTCGGACCGCCCGGACCGTCCGTACCGACGTCGCGGGTGGTCGGTCCCCCGGAGCCCGAACCGGTGGTGGTCGGCCCGGTGGCGCATCCGGGTCGGATGATCCGGTTGTCGTCCAGGGTCACCGCCCCGTTGCGCGCCAGGAGTCGTCCCTCGATGGTGGCTCCGGTGGTCGCGGTGATGCTGGTCAGGGCGACCACCGTGCCTCGAAGCGTCGAGTTGGTGCCCAGCGTGGCGGAGCTGGAGACCTGCCAGAAGACGTTGCAGGCCTGCGCGCCGTTCGCGAGCGTCACGGCACTGCCGGGCCCGGTGGTGAGCGCGGACCCGACCTGGAAGACGAAGACCGCGGACGGATCGCCCTGGGCGTCCAGGGTCAGCTCACCGCTGAGGCCCATCGAGCTCGAGGAGGTGTACACGCCGGTCGTCAGCCTCCGGCCGGCCAGGTCGGCGGAGATCGCCTGGTCCGACGGCTGACCGGCGAGGACGCCGTAGGCGGTGGTCAGGTCGGACTGCGCCTGCTGCGCGACCTCGTCCGCCCGATGGATGGTGCCCAGCACCGTTCCCGGTGGGAACCCGCTCACGTCGGGCTTCGGGCTCACGCCCAGGTCACCCCAGGCCACGGTGGGGCCGGTGTTCGTCACGGCCTGGCCACCCAGGACCGCGAAGCTCTGGGCAGTGCCCAGGTTGACCGCGGTCGCAGCGGCGGCGGACGGGTTGCCGCCGAGAGTCAGGAGGATCGCGGTCAGGGGGACGGCGGTGACGGCCACGACGGCGCCCATGGCGATCACGCCGCCACGGGCCGAACCGGCACGCCAGGTGCGCAGGGTGCGCAGAGTGCGCAGCATCAGGATTCCTTCGATCTGCATCGACAGATGAGAAGAGCCCTCGGGGAGTCGATCCCTGGCGGTGAGCGGTTCGTGCCGCAACCTGCCGTCGACAGCTCTCGGTCGCATTCGGATGTCAGCGCCGCAGACGCGGCCTGTGCGATGTGGAACCGGAAGCTGCGATCAAGCGGCGTAACCAGGGCGGAAATCCCGCGGCGGCTGCTGCTTCCCGAAAATAATCAGCGGGGTCCCTCAACGCGTCCCACCGGTGGCCTCACCGTACGCTGCGCCGGCATTTAGCGCAAGGACTGTCGAATGTCAAGACCCTCGTGCCCTCGGTCCGGACCGCCGGGGGCGAACGCCCGGTGCGCGCCTGGATCGCCGCGACGGAGCGTCACTCCGTCTCGGGATCGACCACCGCTGAGCCCACCGACCTGATCGTCGGGCTGGTCGGCGCACCCGGAACGGTGAGCGGAAGGTCCACCGGCGCGGCGATCTCCACGATCACGCGGTCGCCCCGGACCCGGACCGACGCGTGGAGGCCGGGGTGGTCGGCGTGGGCGCCGACCTGGCGCAGGTAGGACCGCACCGCTCGCTCGGCCTCCGCCCGCGAGATCTCGAGGGCGCCGGTGGCCAGCCCGCCGTCGTACGCCTCGGAGCCCTGCGCCCCGAAGTCGGCTCCGTAGAGCGCGGCGCCGTCGGCGAGCGCGTCCAGCCGCTGCCGCTCGAGGTAGGCGACGCTCGCGTCGATCACGACCGCGACCAGCAGCAGGACGACGGCCGTGAAGCCGACGATCAGCGGCGTCGTGCTGCCCCGCTGCGGTCGGGACCTCATCGCGCGCCGACCTCCTGGTAGCGCCCGATCGGGACGGTGTGGGCGGCGCTCAGCCGGAAGGTCGGGGCACCGCCGCCGAGGACGACGGGAAGCACCGGCAGCTCGACCGCTGAGTCCACGCGCACCGTGATCACCGACGTGCCGCTGTGGCAGTCGTTCGGGTACGGCGTGCAGGAGATCGTCACGCTGACCGGGACTCCGGTGAGGCCGTGGTCGGCCAGCGCGCGGCGGGCGACGCGCTCCGCCCGCTGCTCACCGGCCACGGCGTTGGGCGCCAGCGCGTAGGCGCGTGCGGCGGCT
>NZ_SSXI01000096.1 GCF_004803405.1 Nocardioides sp.
CGGGCCTTGCGTGCCCGGTGTCGGCGTCCGGCACCGCCAGACCGGCGCGGCGGGGTCACCGCCGGATTCTCCGGCCGGTGTCCTCGTCCACCCGGCCCGAGCGCAGGTCGCCCGGGTGGACCCGCCGCTCCTCGCGCTCCTCGCGCTCGCGCGCGATCTGGGACGACCGGAGCTGGAAGGGCACGGAGGTGACCATGACGCCGGGGGTGAACAGGAGCCGCCCCTTGAGCCGCAGGGCGGTCTGGTTGTGGAGCAGCTGCTCCCACCAGCGACCGACGACGTACTCGGGGATGTACACCGCGACCACCCCCCGCGGGTTGGCCCGCCGGATGGCGGAGGCGTACTCGACGATCGGCTTGACCACCTCCCGGTACGGCGAGTGCAGCACCTTGAGCGGCACACCGGTGTTGCGCTCGTCCCACTCCTCCAGCAGCCGCGCGGTCTCCTTCTCGTCGACCGACACGTAGACGCCCTCGAGGGCGTTCGGCCTGGTCGCCTTGGCGAACGCCAGCGCCCGCAGCGTCGGCTTGTGCAGCTTGGAGACG
Source organism: Nocardioides sp. (assembly GCF_004803405.1). Lineage (GTDB taxonomy): Bacteria > Actinomycetota > Actinomycetes > Propionibacteriales > Nocardioidaceae > Nocardioides > Nocardioides vastitatis. Next base: position 546 of record NZ_SSXI01000096.1, read on the forward strand.
AGGACGATCGCGTGCACGCGGGTCGGGAGCACCTTGTCCTGCTCGTCCGCGGCGAGCTCGAGCGCGACGTTCTCGTAGTGGCGCTTGATCGCCACCATGATCCCGATGAACGAGCCCATCGCGAGCAGGGTGAGCCAGGCGCCGCTGATGAACTTCGTCGCCAGCACGACCACCAGGACCGCCGCCGTCATCGCGAAGCCCGCCCCGTTGATCAGCCGGGAGCGCTGCATCCGGAGCCGCTCCGCCGGGTCCCGCTCGGACCTCAGGTGCCGGGTCCAGTGCTTGACCATCCCGAGCTGGCTGAGGGTGAAGGACACGAACACGCCGACGATGTAGAGCTGGATCAGCTTCGTCACCTCGGCGTCGAAGGCGACGATCAGGGAGATGGCCATCCCGGCCAGGATCATGATGCCGTTGCTGTAGGCGAGGCGGTCTCCGCGGACGGCGAGCTGGCGTGGCAGGAACCCGTCCCTGGCGAGGATCGACCCGAGCACCGGGAAGCCGTTGAACGCCGTGTTGGACGCGAGCACGAGGATCACGCCGGTGGCGATCACGACCAGGTAGAAGCCCGGCGGGAAGTTGTCGAAGACCCCGTGCGCGATCTGCGCGATCAGGGTGTCCTGGTGGTAGTCCTCGCCGACGGGCGTGCCGTCGGGGCGCACCAGCCGGTCCAGGTCGTGCGGGTCGACGTACTTGACGTTCATCACGTTGGCGAGGGAGACCACGCTCAGCATCAGCGTCACGGCGATCAGCCCGAGCAGCATCAGCGTGGTCGCGGCGTTCGTGCTCTTGGGGCGTCGGAAGGCGGGGACGCCGTTGGAGATGGCCTCCACACCGGTGAGCGCCGCGCATCCGGACGAGAATGCTCGTGCCACCAGGAACACGAGGGCGATCGTGGTGAGCGTCCCCTCGTAGTTGGCCGCGGGGATGATCTCCAGCTCCGCGCTCTGGGCGTCCGGCAGGGTCCCCCCGGCGTACCGCACGAGACCCCACAGGCACATCCCGCCGAGGGCGGTCATGAACGCGTACGCCGGCACGGCGAACGAGGTGCCCGACTCACGCACCCCGCGCAGGTTCATCAGCGCGAGCAGCACGACGAGTCCGACCGCCACGAGCACCCGATGGTCGGCCACGTAGTCCACCGCCGACGCGGCGTACTGGGCGGCCGAGGACAGCGACACCGCGACGACCAGGACGTAGTCGACGATCAGCGCGCTGCCCACCGTCACTCCGGCCTTGGGCCCCAGGTTCACGGTCGCGATCTCGTAGTCGCCGCCGCCCGAGGGGTAGGCGTGGACGTTCTGTCGGTACGACGCCACCACGATCAGCATCACCGCCGCGACAGCCAGGGCGACCCAGATCGAGGCGGAGTAGAGAGCGACGCCGGCGAGGGCCAGGATGATGAAGATCTCGTCCGGGGCGTAGGCCACCGACGACAGCGCGTCGCTGGCGAACACCGGGAACGCGATGCGTTTCGGGAGAAGGGTCTCCCCTAGCTGCGCGCTGCGGAGCTTGCGGCCCAGCAGGATCCGCTTCGAAACATCGCCGACTCCCACGAGCGACAACGTTAGGGCACGGACCTTGCTATAGCGTTCACACCGTGCACGTCGTGATCATGGGATGCGGCCGCGTCGGCTCGACGCTGGCGCGGAGCCTCGAGGACCGCAACCACACTGTGTCGATCATCGACAGCGAGCCGGACGCGTTCCGGCGGCTGGGCCCGGGCTTCAACGGCGACAAGATCCCCGGCATCGGATTCGACCAGGAGGTCCTCGAGAAGGCCGGCATCCGCCGGGCCGACGCGTTCGCCGCGGTGTCGAGCGGCGACAACTCCAACATCATCGCCGCGCGGGTCGCGCGGGAGACGTTCGGCATCCAGCAGGTCGTGGCGCGGATCTACGACCCCGGCCGGGCCGAGGTCTACCAGCGGCTCGGGATCACGACGGTGGCGACCGTGAAGTGGACCGCCGACCAGGTGCTGCGCCGGATCCTGCCGGCCGGAGCCGAGCCCGACTTCCGCGATCCCTCGGGCACGATCCGCGTCGACCACATCCCGACCCCCGAGGTCTGGGTGGGTGCGCGCGTCGGCCAGCTCCAGCGCCAGGGGCGGTGCCGCGTAGCGTGGATCGACCGGCTCGGGGAGGGTGTCCTGCCCGACCGCGACAGCGTGATCCAGGAGGGCGACATGCTGCACCTGGTGGTGCGCGAGGACACCGCGCAGCAGACCTACGACGTGTTCGCACGCGGCCCCGAGCACGAGGGCTGAGGACGAGGGGATGAGGCAGGGATGAGAGTCGCCATCGCCGGAGCGGGGGCCGTCGGCCGCTCGATCGCCCGCGAGCTGATCGGCAACGGGCACGAGGTGCTGCTCATCGACAAGTCGCCGTCGGCGATCCGCCCGGAGCGGGTGCCGGACGCCGAGTGGCTCCTCGCCGACTCCTGCGAGCTCTCCTCACTCGAGGAGGCCAGGCTGGACAAGTGCGACGTGGTCATCGCCGCCACCGGCGACGACAAGGCCAACCTGGTGACCTCGCTGCTGGCGAAGACCGAGTTCGGGGTGCCCCGGACCGTCGGGCGGGTCAACCACCCCAACAACGAGTGGCTCTTCACCGAGGCGTGGGGCGTGGACGTCAACGTGTCGACACCTCGCATCATGTCCGCGCTGGTCGAGGAGGCGGTGACGGTCGGCGACCTGGTGCGCCTGTTCACCTTCCGCCAGGGCAACGCGAACCTCGTCGAGATGACGCTGCCCTCGGACTCTCCCTACGTCGGGAAGGCGTCGGGACTGATCCCGCTGCCGGAGAACTGCGCCCTGGTCACGATCCTCCGGGACGGGCAGGTCTACGTGCCGGCCCCGGAGCAGCCGGTCGAGGCGGGCGACGAGCTGCTGTTCGTGGTGCCGGCCGAGGCCGAGGACGCGCTGGAGCGGCTGCTCGCCCCCTCGGCGCACCCCCAGAAGGACTGAGTCGCTAGGACTGGGCGGGCTCGACCCGCTCGATCGGCGTCGCGTTGCGGGCCAGCAGCCACACCATCGCCGACCAGGATCCGATCCGGAGCGCCCAGCCGAGCCCGCTGCGGAGCACCAGGATGGCCACCACGGCATGGTCGGGGTCGATCGTGCCGTTGTGGCCGAGCAGCCACACCGGCCCCTGCAGCAGCACCCCGATCGCCCCCGGCAGCAGCATCACCCAGGTCAGCCGGCTGCAGAGCCTCACCACCTGCTTGTCCTGGTGCCACGCCGTGGGGTCGCCGGTGACACTGCCGAGCATGAACCCCAGCATCGGCCAGCCGAGGAGGCACGAACCGCCCAGCACTACGGTGTAGCCGAGGCTGATCAGGATGCCGGGCAGGAAGAACGCCAGCGCCTGGTCGGTCTCGGAGCCTCCGGAGCTCTGCGCCCACCGGACGAAGACCCAGCCGATGCCGATGCCGAAGAGGGCGTTCAGGACGTACTGGGCGCTGCTGCGCTGCACCACCCGGGCGAGCAGGGCGAGGCCGGCGACCATCAGGCTGCCCACCAGCGCCCACTGGAGCTCCCTGGTGGTCAGCCAGACCACGGTGAAGACGATGCCGGGGATCGCGGCCTCGAGGATGCCGCGGCGGCCCCCCAGGGCGGAGGACAGCTGGCGTCGTACCAGCGCCTCGACGGTGTCGATGCCGACCTTGCCGGGGACCCGGTCCGGGACCTCATCAGGGACCTCGTCCGGGGCCCGCCCGGGGACCTGCTCGGAGCGGTCGTCGGTGGTCACAGCAGCTCGTACTTCGGGTTGTAGATGATCCGGGAGCCGTCGGGGAGGCGGCCGATCCGTCCGGCGACCTCCATCGAGCGGCCGGGACCGATGCCGGCGATCCGGCGCCGTCCGAGCCAGATGATGGTGACCGTCCCGGTGCCGTCGTACAGCTCGGCCTCGAGGGCGGGCACGCCACCGCGTGGACGGAGGGTCACGGTGCGCAGGGTGCCTCGAAGCCGCACCGGCTCACGGTCGGGCGCGTCCCCGACGCGCAGGACGCCTTCGGTCGAGAAGGTACGGCGCAGGTCCCTCGCCTCCTGATCATCGGCGTTCGCCCATCGGCTGATGGTCCGCCTGAGGCGGGACTTCGTGGTCATGACCGGCTCAGCTCGCCGGGACTGCCTTGGGCTGAGCGCCCTCGGGGAGGGTCAGCGGGAGCTGCTCGCCGACCGGCATGGCGTGCGCACCACGGCGCACCGCGACCCTGGCGATCGCCTCCTCCCACTCCTCGGCGGCCTCCGGCTTGCGGGCCGGGTCGCCCAGGAAGGTCGCCCGGAGCAGCCAGCGTGGGCCGTTGATCCCGATCACGCGGGAGGTCTGGGTGCCGGTGGCGCCGTCGGTACGGGTCACCATCACCTCGCAGACCAGCTCGGTGCCGAACCGGCCCTCGCGCTCGGTGGCGGTGCCGCCCCGGCGCGCCGCGTCGGCGGCGATCTGGGGCCGGATCTCGCTCCAGAGGTCGCCGTTGCGCGGCGCCGCGAACGCACGCAGCTCCAGGGCGCCGCCGTCGGCGGCGAGGAGTACGGCGCGGACGGCGCCGGACTTCTCGTCGACCTGGACTCGCAGCTCCTTGTCGGCGGTGGGCGCGACCAGCAGCGCACCGAGGTCGACGCGCGGCACATCGTCGTCAGGGAGCTCGTCGACGTCGTACGGACCAGCCAGCGCGGCATCGGTCTCCTCGGCCGGGCCGCCGGCGGTCACGCCGGCCGCTGCCGTCGTCTCCCCGGTGGTCGCATCGTCGACGTCCGTGTCGGCAGGCTTGCGCCGCAACCTCACTGTTTCCTCCTTGTCGGATCCTGCTTCAGCCGGTGGGCCTCAAGCACCGAACCCTCCAGTAGAACCGTAGCCGCCGCTCCCACGAGCACTCTCGGGAAGGGCGTCGACCGCAACGAACCGGGCCCGCTCGAACCGCTGGACCACCAGCTGCGCGATGCGGTCGCCCCGGCGCAGCGCGATCGGCTCCGAGGGGTCGTGGTTGACTAGCAACACCTTGATCTCGCCACGGTAACCCGCGTCGATGGTGCCCGGGGTGTTGACGATGGAAAGTCCGTGCCTGGCCGCGAGACCCGAGCGTGGGTGGACGAGCGCGACGTACCCCTCGGGCAGGGCGATCGCGATGCCCGTGGGCACCAGCGCGCGCTCGCCGGGCGTCAGGGTCACGTCGACGGTGGTCAGCAGGTCGGCGCCCGCATCGCCGGGATGGGCGTACGACGGCAGCGGCAGCTGGCGATCGAGCTGCGTGACGGCGATCTCGAGGTCACTCACGCCGCAGGACACTAGCCGCACGGCGCTCGCGGCCCCGCATGCGGCGGCCGACGGGGAGGATGGGATCCTCTTCCCCGTGAACCCGCGGCCCGACTATTACGAGCGGCTGAAGGTGCCGCTGCGGTGGTGGGCCCAGGGCACGATGCTCGTCGCCAGCCTCTGGCTGGCTGTGGTCGTGGCACTTCCCGGCCCGGCGGCCTGGGTGGTGACCGCGGTCGCGATGGGCCTGCTCGCCGTCTGCCTGTTCTGGTACGGCGACGCGCGGGTCGTCGTCGCCGACGGCTGGTTCCGGGCCGGGCGTGCCCGGATCGAGACCTCCTTCGTCGGCGAGGTCGCGGCGTTGGACGCCGAGGAGGCCCGGCGGGTGGCGGGCCCCGGGGCGGACGCGCGTGCCTACCTGCTGCTCCGGCCGTACCTGAAGCGGGCGGTCAAGGTGCAGATCACCGACCCGGCCGACCCGGCGCCGTACTGGCTGGTGAGCTCGCGGCACCCTGAGGCGCTGGCCGGAGCCCTCAACGCCGCCCGCGCGCGGTAGGGCGCGCCGCACAGCCGGCCCGCGCCCACCAGTAGGCTCGGCGCATGGCAAAGGACAGCTCCAAGGTCTGGTCGGTGTTCTCGCTCCTCGCAGCGCTCGGTGCCGCCGCGCTCGCGAAGAAGGGCCTCGACGGCGGGTGGAAGATCGCCACCGGCAAGAGGCCCCCGGAGAACCCGGCTGACCCGGACGTCGACGTCTGGGAGGCCGTCGCCTGGGCCGCGGTGAGCGGCACCTTCATCGGCTTAGCGCGGATGTTCGCACAGCGCCGGGCGGCGAGCTACTACGTCCGCTCCACCGGCCACCTGCCCCCGCCGATGCGGAAGCCCAACCAGCAGGCCTGATCAGCGCTGTCTGGCGCCGTCTGGCCGCCAGCGAGCCTCGCGCTCAGCAAACCTCGACCGCGCGGGGCAGCGCGGCGGGAGGCATCGCCAGGCAGCCTGCTGCCTGCATCTATGGCGGAGACGCGCTCGCGCCGAACGTCAGGCGCAGTCCCTGCAGATCATTCTCTTCGGGTCCGCGAGCTGGCTGCGGTGGTGGACCAGGAAGCAGCTCATGCAGGTGAACTCGTCCTCCTGCTTGGGCTTGACCTCGACCGCGAGCTCCTCGTGCGAGAGGTCCGCGCCGGGCAGCTCGAAGGACTCGGCGGCCTCCGCCTCGTCCTCGTCGACCTTGCCGGAGTTCTTGTCGTGGCGGCGCGCCTTGAGCTCTTCGATGCTCTCCTCGGACTGCTCGTCCTCGTTCTTGCGCGGTGCGTCGTAGTCGGTCGCCATGACGTGTCTCTCTCCCCTTCGGCTGGCCGGCCCCAGGCACTGGTTGTCCTGCTCGGCGCGGCAGATTGTGCACCATCCGCTGTCGGGTTGCGACACCCGGGTCGATGCGAGTCGCCAGAACGGTCTCGGGACCGCGCCTATTCCCGAAGGAACCCTGCGCATCGTACGGCTTCGAGCAGCTCCTCGAAGCCGTTCGCCGGGCCACAGACCATCGCCTCCGTCCCGGCCGCACCCACGGTGACCAGGGTGCGCGCCCCGGCGAGCCGTGCGATGAGGCCCCCGGCGGCGTGGTCCCACAGGTGCACGCCCTCCTCGACGTACCCGTCGAGGGCGCCCTGGGCGACCTTGCAGAGATCCAGGGCGCAGGACCCGCCGCGGCGGATGTCGCGCACCTCCGGCAGCAGCCGGGCCGCAGCCGCGGCCTGCACGGTCCGCACCTCGCGGGTGTAGTTGAAGCCGGTGGCGATCAGGCGCTGGCCCAGCGGCGCCGGGGCTCGTACGACGATCGGTACCCCGTTCCGCGTCGCCACTCCCCCGGTCGGGCCGGCGCCGGGGTCGAGGTGGCCGGCGTACACGACGCTCTTCGCGACGTCGACCACGACGCCGGCGACGATCTCGCCGGCGACCTCCGCGGCGACGGAGACGGCGTACTCCGGTATGCCGTAGAGGAAGTTCACGGTGCCGTCGATCGGGTCGACGATCCAGCGGACGCCGGACGTGCCCGCGACGTCGTCGCCCTCCTCGCCGAGGAACGCGTCGTCCGGGCGGGTCTCACCGATCCGGGTCCGGATCAGCTCCTCGACGGCTCGGTCAGCGGCGGTGACCACGTCGACGTCGCTGGACTTGGTGGCGGCCACGAGGACCTCGGCGGCGGCGTGCTCGCGGACCA
>NZ_SSXI01000194.1 GCF_004803405.1 Nocardioides sp.
AGGTCACCCTCGTCGCGGCCAACGTCACGCTGCCCGACCCGGCCGGGGTGAAGGTGGTCCGGGTCGAGTCGACGGCCGAGCTGCGCGACGCCGTACTCTCCGCCGCTGCGGCCGCGGACGCCGTGGTGATGGCGGCCGCGCCCGCCGACTTCCGGCCGCTCACCGAGTCCGACGTCAAGATCAAGAAGTCCGACGACGGATCGGCGCCGACGATCACCCTGCAGCAGAACCCCGACATCCTCAGGGAGCTCTCGACGCAGCGGCCGCACCCGGGGGCCGTCATCGTGGGCTTCGCAGCCGAGACCGGCGACGCGACGGGCTCGGTGATCGACCTGGCGCGCGCCAAGCTCGCCCGCAAGGGCTGCGACCTGCTCGTCGTCAACGACGTGAGCGGTGGAGCCGTCTTTGGGAGTACGGACAACGAGGCCGTTATCCTTGGTGCCGACGGTTCGGCCCTCGAGGTTCCGCACGGCTCCAAGAGCGCGTTGGCGCATCTGATCTGGGACCAGGTGGTCTCTCGGATGGTGCTTCAGCAGTGAGACATGGGAACCTCGCCCCCGCTCATCCGTATCGTTGGTATGACAACGCACCCCTCACTTCGCATCGACCGGGCCTGCACGGGGGAACTGCTCGGCACGACAACCAGGAGCTCGCACAACTATGACCGGACGTCTCTTCACGTCGGAGTCCGTGACCGAGGGTCACCCCGACAAGATCGCCGACCAGATCAGCGACACCGTCCTCGACTACCTGCTTGAGCACGACCCCACGAGCCGGGTCGCTGTCGAGACGCTGCTGACGACCGGTCTGGTCGTCGTGGCCGGCGAGGTGACCACCGAGGCGTACGCGCCGGTCGCCCAGCTCGTCCGCGCCAAGATCCTCGAGATCGGCTACGACTCCTCGGAGAAGGGCTTCGACGGCAACTCGTGCGGTGTCCAGGTGGCCATCGGCGCGCAGTCCCCTGACATCGCCCAGGGCGTCGACGACGCGTTCGAGGAGCGGGTGGAGTCCTCGGCCGACGTGCTCGACAAGCAGGGCGCGGGCGACCAGGGCCTGATGTTCGGCTACGCCTGCGACGACACCCCGCAGCTCTTCCCGCTGCCGATCAAGATCGCGCAGACCCTCTCGGAGAGGCTCTCCGCGGTGCGCAAGGACGGCACGCTCCCGTACCTTCGCCCCGACGGCAAGACGCAGGTCACCATCGAGTACGACGAGGACAACCGTCCCGTGCGCGTCGACACCGTGGTGCTGTCGACCCAGCATGCCGAGGAGGTGTCCCTCGACCAGCTCGAGAAGGACATCCAGGTCAACGTCATCGACCCGGTCCTGGCCATGTTCGACATCCCCTCGGAGGGCTATCGCCTGCTGGTCAACCCGACCGGTCGCTTCGTCATCGGCGGTCCGATGGGTGACGCCGGCCTGACCGGTCGCAAGATCATCGTCGACACCTACGGGGGCATGGCTCGCCACGGTGGCGGTGCGTTCTCCGGCAAGGACCCGTCGAAGGTGGACCGCTCGGCCGCCTACGCCATGCGCTGGGTCGCGAAGACCGTCGTCGCCGCGGGGCTCGCCCGCCGCTGCGAGGCGCAGGTCGCCTACGCGATCGGCAAGGCGGCCCCCGTGGGCGTCTTCATCGAGACCTTCGGCACCGGCGTCGTCCCGGACGAGAAGATCCAGGCCGCCGTGCTCGAGGTGTTCGACCTCCGCCCGGCCGCGATCGTCCGTGACCTCGACCTGCTGCGCCCGATCTACGCGAAGACCGCTGCCTACGGCCACTTCGGTCGTGAGCTCCCCGAGTTCACCTGGGAGAGGACCGACCGCGCCGACGCCCTGAAGGCCGCCGCGGGCGTCTGAGCCCGGATCGCCTGAGTGAGGCCCGCCGTCCCCTGTGGACGGCGGGCCTCGCCCGTTCGAGCCGACTGGGGTCACTGGTAGAACTCTCGCCATGACGCCCTCCGACGAGCCGGCCCTGGAGCTGCCCGGCCTGGTGCGCGACAAGGTCGCCGAGGGCCGGGCCAAGGCTGCGGCGACCCGCGCTCGCAAGGCCGCGGAGGCCCAGGTCGCCGACGTCGACCCGGTGGCGAGGGTGGTGCTGGACCTTCCGCTCGCCCACCTCGACCGGGTCTTCGACTACGCCGTGCCGGTCGCCATGGCCGACGGTGCGGTGCCGGGCGCGCGGGTCAAGGTGCGGTTCGCCGGCCAGGACGTCGACGGCTACGTCGTCGAGCGGGCGGCAGCGAGCGAGCACCAGGGCCGACTGACCCCGCTGCGCCGGCTGGTCAGCCCCGAGCCGGTGCTCAGCCCGGCGGTCGGCGATCTGTGCCGGCTGGTGGCAGATCGCT
>NZ_SSXI01000284.1 GCF_004803405.1 Nocardioides sp.
CGCCACCGCGCCCTCGGCGATCGCGCCGAGCGCCGCCTCGTCCGCCAGCGCGGCCGGCAGGTAGGCGGCCGTCTCCACCCAGGGTCCGGTCACCGCGTGACGCCCGAGCGCCTCGAAGGCGATCACCATCTCGACCGGCGTGGCGCCCATCCCGCCGTACTCCTCGGGCACGAGGAGGGCGGGCACGCCCTGCTCGGCGATCCGCTGCCACAGCTTGAGACCGGGGCCGGTGTCCCCGTCCGCCCACGCCCGGGCGATGCCGACCGGATCACTGGCGGTGACCAGCGCGTCCAGCGAGCGGGCGAAGTCCCGCTGGTCGGCGGTGAGCTCGAACCTCACGTGTGGGCTCCCTTCGCCTCGCTGTGTTGGTGCGCTCGGCTCGGTCCGCCCGGCAGCGGTCGCGCGGGCCGTTCGTGTGCGGCGTTCACCGGGCTCCCCTCGCCTCGCTGTGTCCGTGCGCTCGGCTCGGTCCGCCCGGCAGCGGTCGCGCGGGCCGTTCGTGTGCGGCGTTCACCGGGCTCCCCTCGCCTCGCGGGGCAGACCGAGGATCCGCTCCGCGATGATGTTGCGCTGGATCTCGTTCGTGCCCGCGTAGATCGGTCCGGACAGGGCGAAGGTGTAGCCGTCGAGCCAGGACGACCCGAGCTCGGCCTCCGGGCCCAGGAGGTCGAGCGCAGCCTCGTGGAGGTCGACGTCCAGCTCGCTCCACCAGACCTTGTTGACCGATCCGGCCGCGCCGATGTCGCCACCGCTCGCCAGCTTGGTGACGGTGCCCCAGGTGTAGAGCCGGTAGGCCTCGGCCTTGATCCAGGCATCGACCACCCGGTCTGCCAGGCGCGGGTCCGGGCGATCGGCGTACAGGGCGAGCAGCCGGTCCGCGGCAGCGGTGAACCTGCCGGGGGAGCGCAGCGAGAGACCGCGCTCGTTGCCCGCCGTGCTCATCGCGACCCGCCAGCCGTCGCCCGGTGCGCCCAGGACATCGGCGTCGGGCACGAACACGTCGTCGAAGAAGACCTCGGCGAAGCCGGCCTCGCCGTCGAGCTGGGCGATCGGCCGGACGGTGACGCCGTCGGCGTCCAGCGGGAACAGGAAGTAGGTCAGGCCGTGGTGGCGCACCTGCTCCGGATCGGAGCGGAACAGGCCGAAGCCCCAATGGGCGAGGGCCGCGCGGGACGACCAGGTCTTCTGGCCGTTGAGGACCCAGCCGCCGCGCTCCTCGTCGCGGCGGGCGGTCGACTTCAGGGACGCGAGGTCCGAGCCCGCCTCCGGCTCGCTCCAGCACTGGGCCCAGATCCGCTCGCCGGTCGCCATCGTCGGCAGGAAGCGGTCCTGCTGCTCCTTCGTCCCGTGCTCGAAGATGATCGGCGCGAGCAGGAAGATCCCGTTCTGCGAGACCCGGCCCGGGGCCCCGGCGCGGTAGTACTCCTCCTCGAAGATCACCCACTCGACGAGCGATGCCTCGCGGCCGTGGTACTCCCTGGGCCACGACACCACCGACCACCGGTCAGCCGCGAGCCGGGCCTCCCACTCCTGGTGAAGTGCCCAGCCGGCCTCGGTGTCCATGGACTGCAGCGGCTCGGCCGGCACATTGGCCGCCAGCCATGCGCGGGCCTCGGCCTGGAGGGCGAGCTCCGACTCGGACAGGGTCAGGTCCATCAGATCTCCTTGGGGGGCTTCGGGACTCGCACCTCAGCCACGGCTCGCAGCTGGTCCTTGAGCACCTTGCCCCCGAGGTTGCGGGGGAGCGCGTCGACCTTCGCCACCGACCGCGGCACCTTGAAGTTGGCCAGTCGCTCCCTGGCGAACGCGATCACGTCGTCGGGTCCGGCAGCACCCACCACGAACGCTCTGCCGACCTCGCCCATCCGGTCGTCGGGCACGCCGATCACGGCGACGTCGTCGACACCGTCCATCCGCAGCAGCGCCTGCTCCACCTCGGCGGGGTAGACGTTGAAGCCGCCCGAGATGTACATGTCCTTGAGCCGGTCGGTGATCCGCAGGTTCCCCTGCTCGTCGAGAGTCCCGACGTCGCCGGTGTGCAGCCATCCGTCCTCGTCGATCGCCTCAGCCGTCGCGGCGGGGTCGTCGAGGTAGCCGAGCATCACGAAGTCACCGCGCACGAGCAGCTCGCCCGGGCCGTCCTGGTCCGACCTCCGCCCGGCCGGGCGGAGGATCCGGGTCTCCATGCCGGGGATCGCGCGCCCGCAGGTGCTTGCGATCAGCTCGGGCGGGTCGCCGTGACGGGCCATGGTCACGACCACGGCCTCGGTCATGCCGAAGGCGGTGACCACGGTGTCGAAGTCCAGCCCGTCCGGGGCCAGCATCTGCTCGACGAGCACCACGGGTACGACGGCCGCGCCGGTCACCGCCAGTCGGAGGCTGGACAGGTCACGGTCGGCACGCGTCGGCGCGGTCAGCAGCGACTGATAGATCGTCGGCGCGCCCGGGAGCACGCTGATCCGCTCCCTCTCGATCAGGTCGAACGCCTGGTCGACGTCGAACGTGGCCATCGGGAAGAGCGTGGTGCCGGTCGTGAGGCCGGTGATGATGCCCACCTTGTAGCCGAACGAGTGGAAGAAGGGGCTGATCACCAGGTAGCGGTCCTCCGCGGTCACCCCACCGATCTCGCCCCAGATCCTCGACACGTTGACGGTCTGGCGGTGGGCGGTCATCGCTCCCTTGGGGCGCCCGGTGGTGCCGGAGGTGAAGAGGATGTCGGCGACGTCGTCGGGCGAGACGCCGTCGGCGCGGGCCTCGACCTCGCCGGCGTCGACGGCGGCGCCGCGTACGGCGAGCGCGGGCAGGTCGGCGATGTCGACCACCTCGCGCACGTTGTCGAGCGGCGAGGCCGCGCGCAGCTCACTGGCCTGCGAACGCCCGAGGAACCCGTCGGCGAGGACCACCAGCGTGGCGCCGGAGCGGTCGACGATGTCGGCGGCCTCGTGGCCGGTGTAGCGCGAGTTCAGCGGGACCAGGGTGCCGCCGGCGTAGGTCGCGGCCAGCGCGGCCACCACCCAGTCGATGCTGTTCGGCGCCCAGAGCGCCAGCCGGTCTCCTGGCCCGAGCCCGGCGGCCATGTAGCCGCGGGCGGTCTCCCGCACCGCCTCGAGCAGGCCGGCGAAGCTGACCACGCGGTCGCCCTCGACGTAGGCAGGCTTGTCGCCGTACTGCTGCGCTGCCGCCCGCAGCGCTGTGGGGATCGTGTCCGCCATCGCTCCTCCACGTTCGCCGAGTGCCTGTCCCCAGACCCTACCAAGCATTTGCTTGGTGTGGCAGGCTGGCCACGCCTCGGGTCGGTCGGCGACAGGGGCGTCGCGCTGAGAGCAGGGGAGCAGGGTCGATGGGTCGCGTGGACGGCAGGGTCGCACTGGTGAGCGGCGGCGCGCGGGGGATCGGCGCAGCCAGCGCACGGTTGCTGGTCGCGGAGGGTGCCAAGGTCGTCATCGGTGACCTGCTCGACGAGGAGGGCAGCGCGCTCGCCGACGAGCTCGGCCCCCCGGCGCGCTACGTCCACCTCGACGTCACGGTCGAGGAGGACTGGACCGCGGCGGTCCGCGGCGCGACCGAAGGGTTCGGCAGGCTCGACGTCCTGGTCAACAACGCCGGCATCGTCAACGGCGGGCAGCTGCAGAGCTTCAGGATGGACCGGTGGCAGGAGATCCTCGATGTGAACCTCACCGGCCCGTTCCTCGGGATGCGCGCCTCGGCCGACGCGATGATCGCGGCCGGAGGCGGCTCCATCATCAACACCTCCTCGATCGAGGGGCTGCGGGGAACGCCCTGGGTTCACGGCTACGTCGCCACGAAGTGGGGTCTGCGGGGATTGACCAAGTCGGTGGCGATGGAGCTCGCTCCGCACGGGATCCGCGTGAACTCCATCCATCCCGGTCTGATCCGCACCGCTCTCACCGAGGGGGTTCCCGACGACATGATCCCGATCCCGCTCGGCCGTCCCGGCCGGCCCGAGGAGGTGGCCGCCTTCGTGCTGTTCCTGGCCAGCGAGGAGTCGTCGTACGCCACGGGCTCGGAGTTCGTGATCGACGGTGGCACGGTCAGTCAGGTCCCGCACAAGGCCTAGGCTGACCTACCAAGCATTTGCTTGGTAGACTGTCGTCGTGGACCTGACCGAGAGCGCGGAGGATCGCGCGTTCCGTGCGGAGATCCGGGAGTGGCTCGGCGACCATCTCACCGGTGAGTGGGCCGCCCTGCGCGGGCTCGGTGGACCCGGTCGGGAGCACGAGGCGCACGACGAGCGGCTGGCCTGGAACCGGCTGCTGGCCCAGCACGGCTGGACAGCACTCGGCTGGCCGAGGGAGTACGGCGGCCGCGGGCTGTCCCTGTGGCAGCAGGTCATCTTCCACGAGGAGTACGCCCGCGCCGAAGCGCCGGCGGGCGTCAACCACCTCGGTGAGCAGCTGCTCGGGCCGACGCTGATCGCGTTCGGCACCCCGGCCCAGCGGGAGCGCTTCTTGCCGCAGATCGTCGCGGTACAGGAGCTGTGGGCGCAGGGCTACTCGGAGCCGGGAGCCGGTTCCGACCTCGCCAACGTGCAGACGAAGGCCCGGATCGACGGCGACGGATGGGTGATCGACGGCCAGAAGGTGTGGACCTCGCTGGCCCACCTGGCCGACTGGTGCTTCGTCGTCGCCCGCACCGAAGCCGGGTCGACCCGCCACCGGGGCCTGTCGTTCCTCCTGGTCCCGCTGAGGCAGGACGGCGTGGAGGTCCGGCCGATCGAGCAGCTGACCGGCGGGTCGGAGTTCAACGAGGTCTTCTTCAGCGGGGCTCGGACCGCGGCCGACATGGTCGTCGGCGAGCCGGGCCAGGGCTGGAGCGTGGCGATGGGCCTGCTGGGCTTCGAGCGTGGCGTGTCGACGCTGGGGCAGACCGTCGGGTTCGCGCGTGAGCTCGACAGCGTGGTCGCCCGGGCCAAGGACAACGGCGCGTTCGACGACCCGATCGTCCGGGACCGGCTCGCCCGGCTGAAGACCGAGCTGACCGTGATCAGGAGCTTCGCCCTGCGGTCCCTGGCCCTCGTCGAGAGCGGTCCCGGAGACAGGACGCCCCAGGTCGCGGGCGCGGACTCGATCTTCAAGCTCGCCTGGGCCAACTGGCACCGCACCCTGGGCGAGGTCGCGATGGACGTGGCCGGTCCCTCGGGGCTCCTGGCTCGGCGATCCGACGACCAGGTGGCGTCGTCCGGCGGATATGACCTGGACGAGCACCAGCGGCTCTTCCTGTTCTCCCGGGCCGACACCATCTACGGCGGCAGCGACGAGATCCAGAAGAACATCCTCGCCGAGCGTGTGCTCGGCCTTCCTCGCGAACCCAAGGGGTCCTGATGACAGCAACCCGCGCAGAGCAGCCCACGCCCGACTACGTGCCCGGCCACGACCTCCTCGCCGGGAAGGTCGTCGTGGTGACGGCGGCGGCCGGAGCCGGCATCGGCGCCGCCGTCGTACGGCGGGCCCTCGAGGAGGGCGCGAAGGCCGTGGTCTTCAGCGACACCCACGAGCGTCGGCTGAAGGAGGCGGAGGAGGCGCTCTCCGCCGACTTCGGCGCCGATCGCGTCCGGCAGCTGGTCTGCGACGTGACCCAGGAGGACCAGATCGCCGCGGTCCTCGACGCGGCCGAGGAGTTCGGCGGCGTGGACGTGATGGTCAACAACGCCGGCCTGGGCGGCACTGCGAGCATCCTCGACATGACCGACGACGAGTGGAGCAGGGTCCTCGACATCACGCTGACCGGCACGTTCCGCGCGACCCGTGCGGTCGGCCAGCGGTTCGTGGCGGCGGGCAGGAAGGGTGTCATCGTCAACAACGCCTCGGTCATCGGCTGGCGGGCCCAGGAGGGCCAGGCGCATTACGCGGCCGCGAAGGCCGGCGTGATGGCGCTGACGCGCTGTGCGGCGCTGGACCTGGCGCCGCACGGCATCCGGGTCAACGCGGTGTCGCCGAGCCTGGCGATGCACCCGTTCCTGGAGAAGGTCACCTCGCCCGAGCTGCTCGTGGAGCTCAAGCAGCGCGAGGCATTCGGGCGGGCCGCGGCGCCGTGGGAGGTGGCGAACGTGATGGTGTTCCTGGCCAGCGACTACGCGTCGTACCTGACCGGCGAGGTCATCTCGGTGAGCAGCCAGCATGCCTGAGCCCCGGAGCGGTGGAGCGACCGTGAGCACCGCAGTGCCGAGCCGGCGCGAGGAGCTGCTCGCCATCGCGGCGCGGCTGTTCGCGGAGAAGGGGTTCCGCAACACCACCGTCCGTGACATCGCCGACGCGGCCGGAATCCTGTCCGGGAGCCTGTACCACCACTTCGACTCCAAGGAGTCGATGGTGGACGAGATCCTGTCCACCTTCCAGAACGAGCTGTTCGGCCAGTACGACGAGATCCTCGCGAGCTCCGAGGACGCCCGCGCCAAGCTCGAGCGGGCCGTGCGGGTGTCGTTCGAGGCGATCGACAAGCACCCGCACGAGGTGGCGATCTTCCAGAACGATGCCGACCACCTCGGCAGCTTCTCGCGGTTCGGCTACCTCGCGGACCGCAACACACAGTCCCGGCAGGTCTGGGTGACCCTCATCGAGGAGGGCATGCGCACGGGCGTGCTGCGTCCCGATCTCGACGTGACCCTGACCTACCGCTTCATCCGCGACACCGTGTGGGTCGCCGTGCGGTGGTACCGACCCGGACGCGGGCTCACCCACAGCGACGTCGCCGACCAGTACGTACGGATCCTGCTGGACGGGATCGCTCAGCCCTCCAGGAGGAGATGACATGGCCACGACCCCCGCCTACATCGTCGACGCCGTGCGAACCGCGGTGGGCAAGCGCGGTGGCGCGCTCGCAGGGGTGCACTCCGCCGACCTCGGCGCCCACACCCTCGCTGCCCTGGTGGAGCGGACCGGCGTGGACCCCGGGGCGGTCGATGACGTCATCCTCGGCTGCTGCGACACCATCGGTTCGCAGGCCGGCGACGTGGCTCGCACGGCCTGGCTGGCGGCGGGCCTGCCGGATCACGTGCCCGGGGTGACCATCGACCGCCAGTGCGGTTCCTCGCAGCAGGCGGTGCACTTCGCCGCGCAGGGCGTCATGTCGGGGACGCAGGACCTCGTGGTGGCCGGCGGCGTGCAGAACATGTCCGCGATCCCGATCTCGGCCGCGATGCTCGTCGGCCAGCAGTACGGCTTCTCCACTCCCTTCGCCGAGTCTCCGGGCTGGCTGAAGCGCTACGGCGACCAGGAGGTGAGCCAGTTCCGCTCGGCCGAGATGATCGCGGAGAAGTGGGAGATCTCGCGTGAGGAGATGGAGGCCTTCGCGCTCGCCTCTCACGAGCGCGCACGCGCAGCGATCGCCGAGGGTCGGTTCGCCAACGAGATCGCGCCCCTGACCCTCGAGGACGGCACGGTCGTCGACACCGACCAGTGCCCGCGGGAGACCTCGCTGGAGAAGATGGCCGGCCTCGAACCGCTCGCTCCAGGCGGTCGGATCACCGCCGCGGTGGCGTCACAGATCTGCGATGCATCGTCGGCGATGCTGATCGCCTCGGAGGCCGCTGTGGAGAGGCACGGGCTGACGCCTCGCGCCCGCGTCGTACATCTCTCCGTGCGCGGGGACGACCCGGTCTGGATGCTCACGGGCCCGATCGGCGCGACCAGGGCGGCGCTGGAGAAGTCAGGGATGTCGATCGACGACATCGACCTGTTCGAGTGCAATGAGGCGTTCGCGTCGGTCGTCCTGGCATGGATGAAGGAGACCGGAGCACCGCACGACAAGGTCAACGTCAACGGCGGCGGCATCGCACTGGGCCATCCCATCGGAGCCACCGGGACCCGCCTGATGACGACCATGCTCAACGAGCTCGAGCGCACCGGCGGCCGCTACGGCTTGCAGACCATGTGCGAGGGCGGCGGGCAGGCGAACGTCACCATCATCGAGCGCCTGGGCTGAGCTGCGGCTCAGTCCCCCCTGCGTCGCTTGCGTTCCGCCTCGAACGCGACCTGACGCAGGCGATCGCCGTGCAGCGACGGGTCGGCGAACGCGAGAGCCACGCCGGTGCCGCCGGCGAGGCTGACGTGCCGCACGACGGTCGCGGCATGGACGATCTCGTCGTCGTCGATACGCAGCACGGACTGGACCTGGGTGCCGACAGGGGGCGGGACGCCGGACACGGAGGCGAGCACCCCTCCTTCGCTCAGGTCGAGCACGACGCCGGCCAGGCGGTGGGTCTGCGGCTCGGTGCCGTTGGTCGAGGCTGAGACGGCGGGTGGTCCGTCGGTCCAGCTCACCACGACCGGTATGGACACGTCGGCGCGGAAGTACTCACGCTTCTGGACGCCGGTCAAAGGTCCGGTCAAGGTGAGCAGCCAGACCCGGCCCCTGCCACGTCGCTCCGGTCGGGTCGTCACGGCGTATTCCATCCGTCCGAGCGCAGAGGTCCAGGCGATCGACGCGTCGAAGTGGTGCTCCAGGGGATCCAGGCCCTCGGGGCAGGCGACCACGATCGTCGGATCGTCCCGGTTCGCGTCGACCTCGAGGACCTTCGTCTGGAAAACGAGCGAGCGACCCACAGTGCGACGTACGGTCAGCTCGACGGTCTGCATCACCTCGGGGTGAGGGTGGGACCCGGTCCCGCGGGGCCGCAAAGTCGCACGCATGTACGACCTGTCGGCACGGCGCCGCCTCATCTGAGCGACCCGATCACAAGCAGGTCCACCAGATCCCCACGACCCCGGGGACCAGCCCGAGTAGTAGCCAGGGAGAGCGGAGCGTGCGCCCGTTGATCGCGAGCGTGCCTGCGATGCCGCCGACCATGAAGGCGGCGGCGATCAGGTTCAGGGCGACCTTCGCGTCGATCCGGTCCTCGGGGACGTGCTCGGCGGCGATGACGAGCCCGGCCACCAGGTGCAGGACGGTGGTGATCACCAGGACCGAGACCACCCGGCGCTGCACTCGCTGCAGTCGGGCATGGTCCTCGGGAGCGGGTGGCCGCCGCGGTGCGGTGGGGTCCATCAGGTGCCGGCGCGTCGTGGTGGGAGAACCGCTCTGGGATCCCGACGGCGGCTGCTGGCTCACGCGGTCACAATATCCAGTGGAACCCCTCGTCGGGTCACCCCATGCTGGTGGTATGGACATCGCCCCCTTCGGTCCCGACGACGCGGCCGAGCTCGAGGCCTGGGCCGACCTGGCGAACGCGGTCGCGCGCCACGACGCCCCATGGCAGCGCCCGGTCACCGCGAAGCTGGCGGCCGCGCAGTTCCGGCATGGCTGGGACGGCGAGCCCTCGACCCCCTATCTCGCCCGCCGAGACGGCCGAGTCGTCGGTGCAGGCACCGTCGCCACCAGTGAGCGGGACAACCTCCACCTCGCCTGGCTGGGCGTGCAGGT
This sequence comes from Nocardioides sp., assembly GCF_004803405.1. Lineage (GTDB taxonomy): Bacteria > Actinomycetota > Actinomycetes > Propionibacteriales > Nocardioidaceae > Nocardioides > Nocardioides vastitatis. The sequence continues at coordinate 9,379 of NZ_SSXI01000284.1, forward strand.
GCATCCGGAGCATCGGCGCCACGGGCACGGCAGCGCGATCCTGGAGGTGCTGCTCGACGAGGCAGGCCGACGCGGCAGGACCAGCGTCGGCATCGGGGGGTGGGAGGCCGACGCCGCGGCGGCGTTCGCCAAGCGCCACGGCTTCGAGCGCAAGCTGGCGGCGATCAACCGGCGCCAGTTCCTGGCGGACGTCGACTGGGCGGAGCTCGACCGGCGGTACGACGAGGCGGTCGCCCACGCGACCGACTACGAGCTGGAGCGCTGGCGCGGGGCGACGCCGGCCGAGCGGCTCGACGAGCTCGCCGAGATGGCGTCGGCGATCAACGATGCCCCGCACGACGACCTCGACATTGAGGACGAGGTCTTCACCGCGGAGCGGATGGCGGCGTACGAGACCGCCGTCGCGGGACGCGACGAGCGGCTGTATCGGATGGTGGCGCGGCATGTCCCGAGTGCGTCGCTTGCCGCGCAGACCGTGGTGGTGGTGTCGGCTGACGAGCCCACGTGGGGGGAGCAGCACGACACCTCGGTGATGCGCGTCCACCGTGGGCACCGGCTCGGCCTGCTGCTCAAGGTCGCGACGATGCGCTGGATCCGCGAGGCCGAGCCACAGGTAGAGACCGTCGACACCTGGAACGCCGAGTCCAACGACCACATGATCGGCGTCAACGAGCTCCTGGGCTACCGGGTCATGGGCCGCGAGTACTCCTACCAGCGCGCGCTGTAGCCGTGTCGGGGTGCGACGACGGATGAGCGTTCGCCGCGGTCAGTGGGCGGGCAGCTGCCCGGTGAGTCGCCCGTGCCGGTCGGCGCTCGCCTCGTTGAGGCCGACGATCTCGACCGCCTTGCCCTTGCGCTCGTACTTGGTGGTGATGGCATCGAGCGACGCGACGGTGGATGCGTCCCAGATGTGGGACGCCGACAGGTCGATGACGACCCGGTCCGGGTCGTCGGCGTACTCGAACTGCGTGTAGAGGTCGTTGCTGGACGCGAAGAAGAGCTCGCCGGTGACCCGGTAGACGGCGGTGACGTTGCCGTGCTCGTCCTCGACGAGCTCGCGGTCGGTGGCGGTCACGTGGGCGACGCGGCGCGCGAACAGGGTCATCGCGACCAGGACGCCGACGGCCACGCCGATCGCGAGGTTGTGGCTGAGGACGGTGACGATGACGGTGGAGAGCATGACGGTGGTCTCCGACTTGGGCATCCGGCGCAGGGTGGCTGGCCGGACCGAGTGCCAGTCGAAGGTGCCGACCGAGACCATGATCATCACCGCGACGAGTGCCGCCATCGGGATCAGCGCGACGACGTCGCCGAAGCCGACGACCAGGATCAGCAGGAAGACGCCGGCCAGGAACGTGGAGATCCGAGTGCGCGCCCCGGACACCTTCACGTTGATCATGGTCTGGCCGATCATGGCGCAGCCACCCATCCCGCCGAAGAACCCCGTGATGAGGTTGGCCCCGCCCTGACCCCACGCCTCGCGGGTCTTGTCGGAGTGGGTGTCGGTGATGTCGTCGACCAGCTTCGCGGTCAGCAGGGACTCCAGGATGCCGACGAGCGCCATGGCGAGCGCGTAGGGCGCGATGATCTCCAGGGTGTCCAGCGTCAGCGGCACATCGGGGAGGAAGAGGGTGGGGAGGCTGTCGGGCAGGTCGCCCTCGTCCCCGACGTCGGGCACGTTGATGGCGCCGATGATCGTGAACGCGGTGAGGGCGACGATCGCGACCAGGGGAGCCGGTATCACCTTGGTGACGCGCGGGAACCCGACGATCACGGCGAGGCCGACGGCGATCATCACGTAGACAAGCCAGGGCACGTCGATCATGTGGTCGAGCTGGGCCTCGAAGATCAGGATCGCCAGCGCGTTGACGAAGCCGACCATCACCGAGCGCGGGATGAACCGCATCAGCCTCGCCACACCGGCCAGGGCGAGCGCGACCTGGATGGCGCCGCCGAGGAGCACGGTGGCGATCAGGTAGTCGTAGCCGTAGTCGCGCATCACCGGGGCGATGACCAGGGCGATCGCGCCCGTCGCTGCGGAGATCATGGCGGGCCGGCCGCCGAGGAACGAGATCGCGACCGCCATGGTGAACGACGCGAACAGGCCGACGCGGGGGTCGACACCGGCGATGATCGAGAACGAGATCGCCTCGGGGATCAGGGCGAGCGCGACCACGAGCCCGGCCAACACCTCGATGCGCAGTTGCCGCGGCGACCGGAGAGCCGTCATCACTGAGGGTTCGGCGGGATGGTGCGGGTACGTGGCAGTCCTGGTCACCGGTGAAGGCTACGCATTCGAGGACCGATCCTTGTTACTTGACCATCTGGTAAAGTAACTCTCATGCCCGCTGCGCACCGCCCCTCCCAGAGGACCGCGATCCTCGACGCCGGGTTGGGCTTCCTCCGCGACGGCGGTGCGATCTCCCTCGACTCGGTGGCCAGGGCGGCCGGTGTGACCAAGCCCGGCCTGATGTACCACTTCGCGACGAAGGAAGCGCTGATGAGCGCACTCGTCGAGCACCGACTCGACGACTGCGAGCGTGAGCTCGAGCAGTTGGTTCCGGAGCCCGCTGACCGGACCTCGGTCAGGGAGCGCCTGGCCGCCTATGCGCGATGGGCGGTCGACTACGAGCACGATGCCGCGGATCTCCTCATGCTCACCGACCCGCGACTGCGCCAGCGGATGACGCAGCGATGGTCCGAGCGCCTGCGCCCCTGGCTGGAGATCCCCGCCTCCGTGCCCGAGACCGATCGGGCTCGCCTCACCGCCGTCCGGCTCGTGGCGGACGGCTGCTGGTTCGCCGACGTCACCGGGATCCTTCCGGTTCCCGCCCGCGACCGGGCTGCGCTGCTCGCCGCCGTCCTCGAGCTGCTCGACGGGGTCCAGGCATGACGAAGTGGCTGCTGCTCGGCTGTGCGATCGCCAGCGAGGTCACGGCCACGCTCTCGCTGAAGGCGGCGCTCGACCGACCCGTCCTCTACGCGGTGGTTGCCGTCGGCTACCTGGCGTCGTTCGTCCTGCTCGCGGCGGTCCTCCGGCGCGGCATGGGTCTCGGTGTCGCCTACGGCATCTGGGCGGCCCTGGGCGTGGCCAGCACCGCCGTCCTGTCCGCCGCCATCTACGGCGAGCCGCTCACTGCCGTCATGGGGGTCGGGCTGGCCATGATCATCGGGGGTGTGCTGATGGTCGAGATCGGCGCCGAGGGCGCGCGCGCCCGGATCGAGAGCGGAGCGATCTGATGCAGTGGCTGCTCCTCGCCGGAGCGATCCTGTTCGAGGTGCTCGGCACTCTCTCGCTCCGCATGGCCGCGACCGGCCGACGAGCCTGGTACACCGCTGTCGCCGTCGGCTACGTCGCGGCCTTCGCCGCGCTGGCCCTTGCGCTCGACGAAGGACTGGCTCTGGGGGTCGCCTACGGCATCTGGGCAGCCGTCGGAGTGGCGCTCACGTCCATCGCGTCGCGGGTCCTCTTCAAGGAGCCGCTGACGCCACTGATGGTCGCCGGCATCACCCTCATCGCGACCGGGGTGCTGGTGGTCGAGCTGGGCGCCCACTGATCCGCTCGCGCCGTGCGGATCACCCAGGTCAGGAGTAGCGGTGACTCTTCGCGGCGTGCCCGCGCTCGCGGGTGCAGGTGCGGCCGCTCATGTTCCGGTGGCCGCAGAGCTCGTCGTCGGGCTGCGCTTCGGCGTCGTGGGCCGGTGGCGTCGACGCCTCGGCCGGCCTCGGCGTCGGCTGCGGCCTCACCCTCGGCGGGGCGCTGCGCTGGGCGGCGCGGGCCTGGTCCTGCGCGTAGCGCGCCTCGCGCATCGCGCGCAGGGCGTCCATCTTGCTCATGGCTTGCTCATCGGCTGGTCACCTGAGAGACCCTAGCCGCACCCTCCGACAGTGGAGGTCAGAACCGCCCGCAGCTCAGCTCGCGTCCGCCGCAGCGACGTAGACCCATGCGGTCGCCCCACTGCCGAGCGTCACTTCAACCCGGACGTAGTCGTCGACCTCGTAGTCGTCGGTCGCTGCGAGCTCGTCGGCGTTGAGCGTCAGGTAGGAGCCGTCCACCGAGCCCGTCGCAGGGCCACGGCGGAGGATGGGGTGGCGATCCGATCCACTCGCCGCAATCACCACCGGATCGGTGATCGTGATCCAGTCGAGTCGAAACCCGGGAAGAGTGTCGGCGACCGTCGGAACCGCCCGTCCGTACACGGCCTGCTGAACGTCGGCCTGGCGCAGGGTGCCGTATGAGAAAACGCGATGCTCCACGCCCGCATCGTAGAACGCAGGCCGCTTCGCTCACGGGAGCAGCGCGCACCAGCTGGTGACCGCGGCGACGTGACGGCCGGGAGGAGCATCAGTTCTCTCCAGGCGCTCTGCACCGGGGCGCCGGCATGCTCAGACCAGGTACGACCCCGCCCGGCGCAGCTCCTCCGCGGCCCGCGTGACGACTCGGTCGATCAGCTCCTCACACGTCGGCAGGTCGTCGATCACACCGACGACCTGACCGCTGGCGAGCACGCCGGCCGAGGTGTCGCCCTCGACGAGTCCGGCGCGCAGCATCGTGGGGGTGTTGGCGGCGAGCGCCATCTGGCCGAGCGTGCGGCCCTGCTGCCTCCTCATCTCGCGGCCGTCCCTGAGCAGCTCGACCCAGGACATGCCGGAGGTCCGCTTGAACTCCAGGGTACGGCGCAGGGTCGGTCCCATCCGCCGCACGAGGCTGGACTCCTCGAGCTGCTCGACCAGGTCGGTGCGCAGCATCCGGTGCGGCATCCCGTCGACCTTCGCGGTCACCACGGTGTCGGTGAGGCCGCGGTCGAGGTAGAGCTGCTTGACCGCGTCGGGGACCGCGCTGTCCCTGGTCAGCAGGAACCGGGTGCCCATGCCGATGCCGGCGGCGCCATAGGAGATCGCGGCCGCGAGCCCTCGCCCGTCGAAGAACCCGCCGGCAGCGATGACCGGGATGTCCACGGCGTCGAGGACGGTCGGCAGCAGCAGCGTGGTCGGGATCGGACCGGTGTGGCCCCCGCCCTCGCCGCCCTGCACCATCACCGCGTCGGCGCCCCACGAGGCGACCTTCTTCGCGTGCTTGGCCGCGCCGACCGAGGGCATCACGACGATGTCGTGCTCCTTGAGCGTCGCGATCAGCTCCGGCTTGGGTGCGAGCGCGAACGAGGCCACCTTGACGTCGTACTCGATGAGCAGCCGGCACCGCGTGGGCGCGTCGGTGGCGTCGGCGCGGAGGTTCACGCCGAACGGCTTGTCGGTGCGGCTCTTCGTCTCGACGATCGCCTTCTCCAGCTCCTCCAGCGTCATCGTCGCCGACGCCAGGATGCCGAGGCCGCCGGCGTTCGCGGTGCCGGAGACCAGGCGCGGCCCGGAGACCCAGCCCATGCCGGTCTGCACGACCGGGTGCGGCACCTTGACGAGGTCGGTGAACGGGGTGCGGAGCAGCTGCTCGATCACCGCTGCGCCGCCTCTGCGGCGTCGGGCACCTCGCGGAAGCGCAGCCCCTTGGGGTCGAGCATCTCGCGGATGAGGATCAGCTCCTCGTACGACGGGGCGCGGGTGCTCGGCACGTCGGCCGGGACGGCGAGGTCGAAGCCGGTCGCGTCGACCACCTCGTCGACCGTCACGCCGGGGTGGACGCTCAGCAGCCGCACGGTGTCCGCCGGCCCCCGGACGTCGAGGACCGCCAGGTTGGTGACGATCCGATGGACGTCGTTGAAGCGTGCCGCCGCCGGGCCGGCGGCCTTCGCCCGTGCCGGACCGACGCCGGAGACGATGTCGACCTGCTCGACGAAGACCCGGGGCGAGTGCTTCGGCACCCAGTAGGACGTGCGGTTGTTGACGGTGTTGCCCGGCGCGCCGCGGGAGCCGAGCAGCTGGCGCTTCGGCTGCGCGAAGTCGCCGATCGCGGAGATGTTCTGGTTGCCGTGGCGGTCGACCTGGGTCGCGCCCATCATCACGTGGCGCTTGCCGTAGGCCACCACGTCGAAGACCCGCCGGAACGGGATCCAGCCCTCGACCACGTCCGTGCCCCCCAGTGGTGGCACGCCGCCGAGGAAGAGCGACTCTCCGTCGCTGATCACCAGGTCGGGGTTGGACGTCAGCTTCGCGAGCCGGACGCCGAGAGTCGGCAGCAGCCCCATCGGGCTGGCGAAGATCTCGCCGTCCTGGCTGAACGCGTCGGCGATCGCGGCAGCGCAGACGTCCGCGCGGGTCCAGTCGGTCATCGGTCGCTCTCCTCGTGGAATGCCTTCACGGCTGCCTGGTACGACGCCTCGTCGCCGGCGAGGAAGCGGTCGTGGAACGCCTGCCAGTCCTCGTCGGAGCCGCCGGCGGCCGCGGCGTACTCCCTCTGGAACCGCTCGTCGCGCTCGTAGTCGGGCGTACAGGTCGTGAAGTGCGCTCCGTTGGGCGTCTCGACCACGCCCTCGACCATCATCCGGCTCAGCAGGAGGCGCTGGACGGGCGTGTCCACCGTCAGGCCGGCAGTGTCGAGGACCTGCTCGACGCTGACGTAGGTCCGCTGGGCGGCCATCGCGAACAGGTCGTCGAAGTACGGGTCCGGTCCGAGGTACGCGGCGTTGCCGTGCATGTCCGCACGGTTGAGGTGCACCAGCGCCACGTCCAGGTTGAGTGCAGGCACCGCGACGAGGTCCTCCCGCACGCCGTCCGGGTCCGGGTACGGACTGGTGACCGTTCGGATCCAGGGGTTGTTGACCAGGACGTCCGAGCCGAGCCCCGCGCGCATCGGCAGGAAGGGGAGTCGCTGTGCCGCCGCGCGCAGCCCGGTCTGGAACATGCCCTCGTCGAGCTCGACCACCTCGGGGACGGCCTTGGTCTGCCGCGCCCGCTGGAAGTTCGGCTCGAGCGGGACGGAGTCCAGCGACACGAACGCGTAGACGAGCTTGCGGATCTTGCCGGCCCGCGCGAGCAGGCCGACATCGGCGCCGCCCCAGCTGACGATGGTCAGGTCCGTGAGGTCGGAGTTGTACAGCGCCCGGACCAGGGCCATCGGCTTCCGCCGGGGACCCCAGCCGCCGATGCCGATGGTCATCCCGCTCTCCAGGCTGCCGATCACGTCGTCGATCGACATCCGCTTGTCGCGCGGCTTGCGGCTCACTTGCTGCCCCCACTCTTGTCGGTTGCCTTGCTGGTCCCGGCGAACTCGTCACGGAGCTCATCGCTGACGCCGGCGAGGTTGAGCTCGAAGGTGAAGCCCTGCTCGAACCGGTAGGACTTGTTGACATCGATCGGGTCGATCCCGTTGAGCGCCTCCTTCGCGGCGCGGATCACCCGGGTGTCCTTGGCGGCGATCTCGCCGGCGACGTTGAGCGCGGCCGCGTCGAGCCGGTCGCGGGGGACCACCTCGAGCACCGAGCCGAACTGCACCAGGTCGGCAGCCTTGATCGTCCGCGCGGTGAAGTACAGCATCCGCATCATGTGCTGGGGGACCAGGCGTGCCATGTGGGTCGCTGCGCCGAGGGCGCCCTGGTTGACCTCGGGGACGCCGAAGTACGCGTCGTCGCTCGCCACGATGCAGTCGGCGTTGCCGACCAGGCCCACCCCGCCGCCGACGCAGAAGCCGTTGACGGCCGCCACCACCGGGACCGCGCACTCGTAGACCGCCTTGAACGCGGCGAAGCAGCCTCGATTGGCGCCGATCAGCGCCTCGAAGCCGCTCGTGCGCTGCATCTCCTTGATGTCGACGCCCGCGTTGAAGCCCTTGCCCTCTGCGCGCAGGACCACCACGTGGGTCGCCATGTCCCTGCTGGCCTCGTCGAGCGCCGCGGCCACGTCGAACCAACCCTGGACGGTGAGCGCGTTGACCGGGGGAGCGTTCATCGTCACGACGCGGATGCCGTCGCTGCGCAGCTCGCTGGTGACTGTCATCGCACTCCTTCGGTGGTTGAGGAGCCGCCGGGGTGTCGCGGCGGCGTCTGCCTTCGGTGGCGGCGTCTCGAAGCCTACCAAGCATTTGCTTGGTAGGGTGTGGGCCATGGTGCTGGCACTCGATCTGTCCGGGCGGGTCGCCCTCGTCACGGGTGGCGCTCGGGGCATCGGGCGCGGGATCGCGGAGGTGCTGCTCGAGGCGGGCGCGACCGTGGTCACCTGTGGACGCAGTGAGGCAGAGCCACCTGCAGGCGCCACGCACCGCACCTGCGACGTGCGGGAGCCCGCGTCGGTGGAGGCGCTGGTCGCGGACATCGTCGCCGCGCACGGCGCGCTCGATGTCGTCGTCAACAACGCCGGCGGAGCGCCGTACGCCATGGCGGCGGAGGCCTCGCCGCGCTTTCACGACAAGATCGTCGGCCTCAACCTGATGTCCACTCTGCTGGTCAGCCAGGCGGCGAACCGGCAGATGCAGCAGCAGTCGAGCGGCGGCTCGATCGTCAACATCTCCTCGGTCTCGGCAACGCGGCCCTCGCCGGGCACGGCGGCCTACGGCGCCGCGAAGGCCGGCCTCGACGCGCTGACCACCTCGCTGGCGCAGGAGTGGGGACCGCGGGTCCGCGTCAACGCCATCGACGTCGGCCTGGTGCGGACGAGCGACACGGCGGATCACTACGGCGGCGACGCGACCGTCGCCGAGATCGAGCGCACCATCCCGCTCGGCCGGATGGCCGACGTCGCGGAGATCGGCCGGCTCGCTGCCTTCCTGGCGAGCGACCTGTCGTCGTACGTCTCGGGTGCTCGGGTCGCCTGCCACGGCGGCGGCGAGCAGCCGGTCTTCCTGTACATCGCCCAGAACGCCCAGATCATCCAGAACGCACATCAGCAAGGAGAGCCCGAGTGAGCAAGCTGCTGGAGGGCCGTGTCGCGATCGTGACCGGCGCCGGACGAGGCATCGGACGCGCCCACGCGCTGGAGCTCGCGCGGCAGGGGGCGAAGGTCGTGGTCAACGACTACGGCGTCTCGCTGGCCGGGGAGGGCACGGGGGAGACGCCGGCCGAGGAGGTCGTCGCCGAGATCCGGGCGATGGGCGGCGAGGCGGTGACCAACGATGCCGACGTCGCGGACTTCGCCGCTGCGGAGGCGATGGTGCGGCAGGCCATCGACACGTTCGGCGGGCTCGACATCCTCGTGAACAACGCCGGCTTCGTGCGTGACCGGATGCTCGTCAACACCTCCGAGGAGGAGTGGGACTCGGTCATCCGCGTGCACCTGAAGGGCCACTTCGCGCCGCTGCGGCACGCCGGGGCGTACTGGCGCACGGAGGCCAAGGAGGGCAGGCAGCGCGCGGCCCGGGTCATCAACACGTCATCGGGTGCGGGCCTCCAGGGCTCGATCGGGCAGGGCACCTACTCGGCTGCCAAGGCGGGTATCGCCGGGCTGACGCTCGTCGCCGCGGCTGAGCTGGGCCGGTACGGCGTGACGGTCAACGCGATCGCCCCCGTTGCGAAGACGCGGATGACCGAAGGTGCCTTCGACACCTCGGCGATGGCCTTGCCCGAGGACAACTCACCGGTGGTCGCCTGGCTGGCCTCCGAGGACGCGGGCGACGTCACGGGCCGGGTGATCGAGATCGACGGCAGCACGATCACCGTCGAGAACGGCTGGGCCCACGGCCCGTCCCAGGACAACGGCACGCGGTGGGCGGCCGTCGAGGTGGGTCCCGCCCTGCGGAAGCTGCTGGCTCAGGCGCCGAGGCCGGAGCCCGTCTATGGCGTGGGCGTCTGAGACACGTTACGAAAGGCTTTCGTTTTATTCGGAATGTGTGTAGCGTCACGGTGAAGTCCGTGACGCCGCACCCGAGAGGTCCTTCGCATGACTGTTGTCGACGCCGACGTCGAGCTGGCCGGTTTCGATCCCACCGATCCGGACCTCCTGCGGGAGCGGATGCCGCACGAGGAGCTCCTCGCGCTGCGCAGGACCGCGCCGGTGACCTGGATCGAGCAGCCGGATCCGAGCGCGCGAGCGGGCTTCCTCGACACCGGCTTCTGGGCGCTGAGCAAGCACGCCGAGGTCGCTGCGGTCTCCAAGAACCAGGCGGACTTCTCGACCTACGAGAACGGCGTGATCATCCGCTTCGCGCCCGACATGACCCGTGAGGAGCTGGAGCAGACCCGGTTCCTGCTGATCAACCACGACTCGCCCGAGCACACCAAGCTGCGGCAGATCATCTCGCGGGCCTTCACGCCGCGCGGGGTGGCCTCGCTGCACGACGAGCTCAAGGCTCGTGCGGAGAGGATCGTGGACGACGCGCTCGCCAAGGAGAGCGGCGACTTCGTCACCGACATCGCCGCGGAGCTCCCGCTGCAGGCGATCGCCGACCTGCTCGGCGTGCCGCAGGAGGACCGGGGCAAGCTCTTCGACTGGTCCAACCAGATGCTGTCGTACGACGACCCCGAGCTCGGCGGCGACCAGATGACCGCCTTCATGGAGATCCTCGCGTACTCGATGGCGCTCGCCGACGAGCGTCGACGGAACCCGCAGGACGACATCATCACGAAGCTGGTGACGGCGGACGTCGACGGGAACGGTCTGACCGACGACGAGTTCGGGTTCTTCATGATCCTGCTCGCGGTCGCCGGCAACGAGACCACGCGCAACGCGATCACGCACGGGATGAAGGCGTTCATCGACAATCCGGACCAGTGGGAGCTCTTCAAGGCGGAGCGCCCCGACACCGCGGTCGACGAGATCATCCGCTGGGCCACCCCGGTGACCGTCTTCCAGCGCACCGCGATCAACGACGTCGAGGTCGGCGGCCAGCTGGTGAAGGCCGGCCAGCGGGTGGGCCTGCTCTACGCCAGCGCCAACTTCGACGAGGACGTGTTCGAGGACCCGTTCACCTTCGACATCATGCGCGAGGAGAACCCGCACCAGGCGTTCGGCGGGCACGGTGCGCACTACTGCATCGGTGCCAACCTCGCCCGGCTCGAGGTGAAGCTGATCTTCAACGCCCTCGCGGACCGGGACGCGAAGATCAGCCTCCTCGGCGAGCCGGTGAAGCTGCGCAGCGCGTGGATCAACGGCGTGAAGGAGATGCCGGTCTCCTACCGCTGAGGCATGGTCAACGCAATGGTCGCGATCCCTCGGATCGCGACCATTCGCGTTGGGGCTGCGGTAGGAGCGTCAGATGCGCTCGATCACCGTTCCGGTCGCCATCGCGCCGCCGGCGCACATCGAGATCAGGGCGGTGGTCTGGTCACGGCGCTCCAGCTCGTGGAGCGCGGTGGTGATCAGGCGCACGCCGGTCGCGCCGACGGGGTGGCCGAGCGCGATCGCGCCCCCGTTGACGTTGACCTTGTCCAGGTCGACCCGGTGCTGCCCGGCCCAGGACAGGACCACGGCCGCGAACGCCTCGTTGACCTCGAACAGGTCGAAGTCGCCGATGGTCATGCCCGTCCGGTCCAGGATCCGCTGGGTGGCGTCGATCGGCCCGTCGAGGTGGAAGTAGGGGTCGGAGCCCACGAGACAGTGCGACACGATCCGTGCCCGCGGCCTCAGGCCGAGTGCTCTGGCCCTGTCCTCGTCCATGATCAGTACGGCGGCGGCTCCGTCGGAGATCTGCGAGGACGTGCCTGCCGTGTGCACGCCCCCGTCGAGGACCGGCTTCAGGCCGGACAGGCCCTCGCGGGTCGTGTCTCGCAGGCCCTGGTCGGTGTCGACCAGGCGGGTCTCTCCGGTCGGCTTGCCCTGGTCGTCGAGCAGCGGTGCCTGGATGGGCGCGATCTCGCGCTTGAAGCGGCCCTCCTCGACCGCCACCTTGGCCCGCGCCTGCGAGAGGAGGCCGAGCTCCTCGAGGTCGGCGCGGGAGAGCCCTCGGTTCCTCGCGATCCGGTCGGCAGCCTCGAACTGGTTCGGCATGTCGATCGACCAGTCGTCGGGCCGCGGGTCACCCAGTCCCGGTGGCACGTTGCCGCCCAGCGGGACCCGGGACATCATCTCGACGCCGCAGGCGATCCCGACGTCGATGGTTCCCGCGGAGACCATGTCGTTGACCAGGTGCGCGGCCTGCTGGCCGGAGCCGCACTGTGCGTCGATCGCCGTGCCCGCGGTGGCCTGCGGCAGGCCTGCGTGGAGCCAGGCGCGGCGCACCATGTCGTTGGACTGCTCGCCGGCCTGCGTGACGCAGCCGCCGACCACCTGCTCGACGAGCGCTGGATCGACGCCCGCACGCCGCAGCACCTCGGCCTGGACGAAGCCGAGGGCCTGGGCCGGGTGCAGGCCCGCCAGCCAGCCCTTCCGCTTGCCGAGGGGAGTGCGGACGGCTTCCACGATGACTGGGGTTCCCATGGCCGCAATCTACCACCGAACTAGAACACGTTCCTGTTCTGGCCACGAAACCCTTTCGCCAGAGGGCGATGCTTTGTAGTGTGGCCAACTAGAACGTGTTGCAGTGCCGCCCACCGAAAGGTTCGATGCGTGACCGACCGCCTCATCCCGCAGGGCTGGGACCCGACGGACCCCGACATCAACGCGATTGCGCTGCCGCACGATGAGTTCCGTGCGCTCCGCGCGACCGAGCCGATCCACTGGGTCGAGCAGGTGCCGGAGGCGCGCGCCGGCTTCTTCGGCTCGGGCTACTGGGCGTGCACGCGGCACCAGGAGGTCCGCGACGTCTCGAAGGACAACGAGAACTGGTCGACGGCCGAGAACGGCGTGATCATCCGATTCGCGCCGGACATGACGCGCGACCAGGTCGAGGTCCAGCGCGCGATGCTGATCCACCACGACCCACCCGACCACACCAAGATGCGGGGCATCGTCTCCCGTGGTTTCACCCCGCGCGCGATCGCAGGACTCAAGGAGGACCTCCAGGAGCGCTCCCACCGGATCGTCGAGGAGGCGGTGGCCAAGGGCTCGGGCGACTTCGTCGAGGACCTGGCCGCGGAGCTTCCGCTCCAGGCGATCGCGGACTTCCTCGGCGTGCCCCAGGAGGACCGCAAGAAGCTCTTCGAATGGTCCAACCAGATGATGGCCTACGACGACCCGGACTTCGAGATCGACCCGGCGATCGCGTCCATGGAGATCCTCGCGTACTTCGACGCGCTGGCCAACGACCGGCGCGCGAACCCTCAGGACGACATCGTCACCAAGCTGATCCACGCCGGCGAGGACGACGCCCACGGAGCCCTCACCAACGATGAGTTCGGCTTCTTCGTGATCCTGCTGACCGTGGCCGGCAACGAGACGACCCGCAACGCGATCAGCCACGGGATGCACGCGTTCTTCCAGCACCCCGACCAGTGGGAGCTGTGGAAGGCGGAGCGGCCGGACACGATGATCGACGAGGTGATCCGTTGGGCGACCCCGATCACGGTCTTCCAGCGCACCGCCAGGCAGGACACCCAGCTCGCCGGCCAGCCGATCGCGAAGGGTGACCGGGTCGGTCTCTTCTACGCCTCGGCGAACTTCGACGAGGCGGTCTTCGAGGACCCGTTCAGGTTCGACGTCCTCCGCGACCCGAACCCGCACGTGGCCTTCGGCGGACACGGCGCCCACTACTGCATCGGCGCGAACCTCGCGCGGATGGAGATCAAGCTGATCTTCGACGCACTGGCCGACATCGCGCCGGACATCAGCCAAGCCGGCGAGCCGCGTCGACTGCGGTCGGGCTGGCTGAACGCCATCAAGGAGCTGCAGGTCAGCTACAAGTAGCCGGCCTGTCCCCGACAAGGAGACCGCGTTGACCGTCGCACTGCCCCCTGGCTTCGACTTCACCGACCCCGACGTCAACTGGTCGGCACTGCCGCACGAGCAGTTCCGTGCGCTCAGGCAGAGCGCGCCGGTGACCTGGATCGAGCAGCAGCCCGGCTCGTACGACGGCTTCGCACCGGAGTCGGGCAGCGGCTACTGGGCGCTCACCAAGCATGCCGAGGTCGCCGCCGTCTCCAAGAACAGCAAGGACTTCTCCTCGGCCGAGAACGGCGCCATCATCCGGTTCGCCGCGGGCATGACCCGTGACGATATCGAGCTCCAGCGGGTGATGATCCTCAACCAGGACCCGCCGGACCACACGGCGATGCGGCACATCGTCTCCCGCGGCTTCACGCCCCGGGCGATCCAGCAGCTCGAGGACATCATGCGCGAGCGCGCCGTACGCATCGTCAAGGAGGCCGTTGAGCGCGGCACCGGCAACTTCGTCGAGGAGGTGGCCGCCGAGCTGCCCCTGCAGGCGATCGCCGACCTGCTCGGCGTCCCGCAGGAGGACCGGAAGAAGCTGTTCCACTGGTCGAACTCGATGCTGGCGCACGAGGATCCCGACTACGCAGGCGTGGACGGCCAAGAGGCCGCCGCGGAGGTGCTGATGTACGCGATGGGCATGGCCGCCGACCGGCAGGCGAACCCGCGAGACGACATCATCACCAAGCTGATCAACGCCGACAAGGACGGCCGCGGCCTGACCGACGACGAGTTCGGCTACTTCGTGATCATGCTCGCCGTCGCCGGCAACGAGACGACGCGGAACGCGATCAGCCACGGCATGAACGCCCTCTTGGACAATCCCGAGCAGTGGCGGCTGTGGCTCGACGAGCGACCGGAGACCATGGTGGACGAGGTCGTGCGATGGGCGACCCCCGTGACGGTGTTCCAGCGGACGGCGCTGAACGACGTGGAGGTCGGGGGAGTGCCCGTGCGGCGGGGCCAGCGGGTCGGCATGTTCTACGCCTCCGCGAACTTCGACGAGGATGTGTTCGAGGACCCGTTCCGCCTCGACATCACCCGCGACCCCAACCCGCACGTCGCCTTCGGCGGGCATGGGGCGCACTACTGCCTCGGCGCCAACCTGGCGCGCCAGGAGATCTGGATGATCTTCAACGCGCTGGCCGACCACGCCCCCGGGATCACCAAGCTGGACCAGCCGAAGCGGCTGCGGCACGGGTGGATCAACGGGATCAAGGACCTCCAGGTCCGCTACGGGTGAGGCTTCGCCATTTCGGGCGGGGTGCTCTGTGCGGGCCTGCTCGCATATGAAAGGGTCCCGGCATGACCCCCCTCATTTCCCATCGTCGTCTGCGCCGTACGGCACGACACGCCGTCGCGACCGTCGCCGCCATCACCACGCTGATCCTCGCTCCAGGTGTCGCCCATGCCGACTCCTGGACGCACACCGACCCCGCCCGCGACGTGGTGGCCTTCGACGACGAGGGCGCCGAGACACCGGCGCCGGAGGTCGAGAGGGGCGATATCCGGCGGGTCCGGATCACCCACTCCAGCACCCGCGTGCGGATCCGGTACACGATGCGGGAGACGTTCGGCGCCAACCACGGTCTGGTGCACGCCATCCGCACGCCGCGGAACCAGTTCTGGCTGGTGCGCTTCCGGGCCGACGGTCTCCGCCACAACGGCCTGTTCCTCGATCAGGGGGAGAAGGAGATCCGCTGTCGGGGCATCGACTGGTCGATCGATCGGGCGCGGGCGACGGTGATCGTCTCGGTCCCGCGCTCCTGCCTCGGGCGCCCGCGCTGGGTGCGGGCGGGCGTCGGTGTCCAGTCCGTGGGGGCGGACGCCGCGCACGTCGATGACGGCCTTCGCGTCGGCACCGGGTCGGCGCTCCGCTTGTCCCCCCGCCTCTACCGCGCCTGACCGCCCGCCGGTGCGCGGCTGACCTCGCCGGTCGGCCGCGCATCGGCGCGAGCGCTCCCGCACGCGGGTCTAGCAGGCTGGTACTAGGATCGAGGCTGTGCCGGCGTGCGCCGAGCTGAGGCGTCCGAGGAGGCAGGGCGGAACAGTGGGTCAGATGGGGGAGCTGCTCAATCGGCTCACCGGTGCACTGTCGGTGCGGGACCGGGAAGAGCCGCTGAGCGGCCGCCTGTGCGACTCCTATCGCGAGCTCGCCGGCGCCGACGGTGCCGCGATCACCGTCCACTACGAGACGGCCAACCGGGTGACCCTGTGCACGACCAACCAGGTCGCCCACCGACTCGAGGACCTGCAGGACGTGCTCGGCGAGGGACCGGGCCACACCGCCTCGGCGTCGGGGCAGATCGAGAGCTGCGTCGTGCCGGCCCCGGCATCGCCGCGCTGGCCGATCTTCGTCGACGCGGCGCAGGACGTCGTCGACAGCGCGCAGATCCTCGCCGTCCCGATGCATCCCGACCGCCACGCCTTCGGGGTGATCACGCTCTACCAGAGCCCGAGAACCGACCATCCGCTCGCGTTGGAGCGCAAGGAGCTCCAGTTCCTCGCCAACGTCGTCGGTGCCGCGCTGATCACCGACACCGACGCCTCCGACGAGGTGACCTCCGGCCCCTGGGCCTCCCGCGCGCAGATCCATCAGGCGACCGGCATGGTGGTGGCCCAGCTGCACATCAGCCCCGAGGACGCGTTGGCCCTCCTCAGGGCCCACGCCTACGGACAGCAGACCACGCTCTCCAACGTCGCAACGGCGGTTGTCGGGCGCCGCATCAAGTTTCCGTCCACTGATTGGTGGTACAGCTCATGACGCGCACGCCCTCGCACGACAGCTTCGCCGGCTCCTCCGCCGCCCTCGTCCAGGACTACGACCTGACGGGAAGGCTCGTCCAGACCGTCTCCGAGGCTGCTGACCACCTCGGTGCGGCGGCAGCGGGCCTCCTGGTCACCAATCGCGCGGGAGAGCTCGAGCTGCTGTCGGCGACCTCCCACGTCGCCGCCGCGCTCGAGACCTACCAGGCCCTCAGCGGCGAGGGACCGTGCCAGGAATGCATGCGCCAGGAGGCATCGGTGAGCTTCGGTCTCGCGGAGGTGACGGAGCGCTGGCGGCCGCTCGCCGAGCTGATGGAGGCCGCGGGCTACACCGACATCATCGCCGCGCCGCTGCGCTGGCGGGGTACCACGCTCGGCGGGCTCAACCTGTTCTGGACCGGCCTGCCCGGCGAGGTGCGGGAGCTGGAGGTCGAGGCCCAGGTGTACGGCGACATCCTGACCCTGTTCATCATCAACTCAGACCCGGTCAGCCCCGGAGCGGCACGCGAGCGACTCGAGAACGCGCTGGCGGGCCGAGCCGTCATCGAGCAGGCGAAGGGCGTCCTCGCCGAGCAGCGGGCGCTGGACCTGGGTGATGCCTACCGGCAGCTGTTGGAGTTGGAGAAGGAGACCGGACAGCCTCTGACGGAGGTGGCGCGGTCGTTGATCCGCGCCGCCCAGGAACCGGGAAGCCGGAGTCGCAGTGTCAGCCGCTGAGAAGGAGCGACCGGGCAAGCCGACGGCGGGCCAGCCGCGGATCGGCCGGTTCTCCTACGACATCCCGCAGGGCGTCTGGGAGTGGGACGACGAGGTCTTCCGGATCTACGGCCTCGCCGTCGGATCCGTGCGGCCCACGACCGACTACATGCTGCAGTGCAAGCACCCCGAGGACCGCGATCGCGTGGCGGCCGCCTTCGCGCACGCGGCGGCCACGGGCGAGGCGCTGAGCGTCTCGTACCGCGTGCTGGCCGCCGACGGGGTCGAGCGCAAGGTCGTCGTGGTGTGCGAGGGAGGGGTCTGCGAGGACGGCCCGATCACGGCGGTCGACGGGTACTTCATCGACCTGACCGAGGACTTCCGGGAGGAGAGCGAGGAGCTCGTCCGTGAGGCGATCACAGCCTCCGCCGCGAACCGGGCGACCATCGAGCAGGCGAAGGGCAGCCTGATGCTCGCCTACGGGGTCGACGCGGACCAGGCGTTTGCCATGCTCAACTGGTGGTCGCGCAACAAGAACGTGAAGGTGCGTGACCTCGCGGAGCGCCTCGTCGAGGCCGCCCGCACGGGCGCGACGACCCACAGCGACCTTCGCACCACCGTCGACGCACTCCTCCACGACCTCGCCACCTCGCCCGAGCGCGTCGCATCGACGGAGTCGCTCGGGCCGACCGCGGGATGATGCTTCTCGCGTCCCCGAACCCGACCGGGAAGCGCGCGAGCTGACGTTCAGCGGGTCGCCGGTGGCATAGGGCAGGCTGCGGTCATGCACTTCGTCGGAGTCGATCTCGCCTGGGGCGACCGCAGACCCACGGGCGTCGCCGTCCTGGACCGCGACGGGCAGCTGCTCCATGTCTCGGCCGTGAACACCGACGAGGAGATCGTGGGCCTTCTGGCGCCGTACGTCGAGGCCGAGTGTCTGGTCGCGATCGACGCGCCGCTGATCGTCACCAACCCGACCGGCAACCGGCCGGCGGAGGGCCTGCTCAACCAGGACTTCGCCCGCTTCGACGCCGGCGCGCACCCCTCGAACACCGCCAAGGCGGAGTTGCGGGAGCAGCCACGTGGCGCGCGGATCGCGGCCCGCCTCGGGCTGGACATCAACCCGCGCTCAGGCCGTCCCCGTCGCGCGATCGAGGTGTACCCGCACCCCGCGATGGTCGCCCTGTTCCGCCTGGGGCGGATTCTGAAGTACAAGGACAAGCCCGGCCGCGACCTCGAGCAGCTCCGAGGCGAGCTGCTCAGGCTGCTCGGCCTGATCGAGGGCCTGGCCACCGCCGACCCACCCCTCCTCGTGCAGGGCGATCGGTCCGATCCGAACAGGTCGGCGTGGAGCGAGCTGAGGACCGCGGTGGAGAGCTCGCGACGCAAGAGCGAGCTTCGCGTCGTCGAGGACCAGGTCGATGCGGTGATGTGCGCCTACATCGCGCTGTTCGCGACCCGGAGGCCCGAGCAGGTCACGACGTACGGCGACCTCGAGACCGGCTACATCATCACCCCGACGCTGCCGGACGACCTGCTGCCGACGCCGCGTGGTCCACGGACCGCGCCGGTCGTCCGGGACCACGGCTCCACCGTCCGCGAGTACGCCGAGCAGCAGCCTGAGCTGCGCCTGGCCGCCGCCCAGTTCGTGCGCCTGGTGACCTCGATCCTGGACGATGCGGGCATCAACTACCTGAGCGTCACCGGGCGCGCGAAGTCCGTGGCGTCGTTCGCAGCGAAGGCGGCCCGTACCGTCGACGGCCGGCCGGTGTTCACCGACCCGCTCCGCGAGATCACCGACCAGATCGGGCTCCGGGTGATCACCTACGTGCACAGCGACGTGCAGGCGGTCGCCGACCTCCTGAGCGACCAGGTGGTCGTCCACGACGACCGCGACCTGGGCCGCGAGACGGCGAGCGAAGGACGATTCGGCTACGCCAGCCGTCACCTGCTCATCGGACTCGACCCTGCGCACGAGCGCGACCCAGCCGACGAGGTACTGCGCGGGCGGCAGGCGCAGGTGCAGATCCGTACCGTGCTGCAGCACGCCTGGGCCGAGTTCGAGCACGACATCCGCTACAAGGGATCCATCCCGGACGAGCACGTGCCCGAGTTCGACCGCCGGTTCACGCTCGCCGCCGGGCTGCTCGAGCTCGCGGATCGCGAGTTCTCCACCATCAGGGACCGGCTCCGGGAAGGGACCTCCGACCCCAGCCGCGAGGCCGGGGACGACGACCCGCGACTGAGCCCGCGCGAGCTGGCCGCCTTCCTCGCCGGGCAGTACGCCGACGCCGGCTGGTCACGGACCGAGCACTACGTGTGGATCTCTCGGCTGGTCCTGGAGCTGGGCATCTCCTCGCTGGCCGAGCTCGGCGCGACGCTCCGCTCCGTGGACGCGGCGACGCTCGCCGAACGGATGGACTACCGCTACCCGCCGGGTGCCGTGCGACGCCTCGACGATGCTCTGCTCTGGGCCTACGGCGACACGTACGTCGAGCTGCGTGCGAACGCGGACCGGGCGCCGGCGTTGCGTGCTCGGCTCGCGAAGATGCGTGGCACTGCCTGAGCCGGTCGGTGCTCCGCGGCGGTCCGGCGCGGCCGGGCTCAGAAGCGGTCAGTGCCGCGCAGCCTCCGTGGCCGGCCGTCCGGATCGTAGAGCGCGCGGTACGCGACCCCGGCCCAGCGCCGGGTTCGCGCCGACTGGGCCGGGGGCACGTGCTGACGGATGCGGCTTCCCGGTGCGCCTGCCCGCGTGGCCCACAGCCGCTGGGGGTCGTCCAGGTCGAGCAGCCGCGGGTCGTCCGGCGACAGGCCGAGGTGCTCGGCCCACAGGGTGGTCCGGGTGCTGCGGGGGAGCACCCCGTCGGGATCGACGACCGCGCACGTGAGCTCGGAGTCATGGGTCCACGAGCGCAGGTTCAGGTTGTCCGAGCCGATGGTCATCCACTGGTCATCGACGACGCACACCTTGGCGTGCACGTAGATCGGTGTCCCGGCGGCGTTCTCGAGGTCGTACATCGCGAACCGGTCACCGCCCGCCTCCCGAAGCCGCTCCCACGCCAGCCGCTGGCCGTAGACCATCGGGGGCCCGCTGACGCGGTTGTCCTCCTCCGGGTAGCGCGGGACGACCGCGATCACCCGCAGCTCGGGTTCGCGTCGCAGTGCGTCCGCCAGTGCCGTGGCCACGACGTCGGACCAGAAGTACTGGTCCTCGACGTAGACCAGCCGCCGCGCCCGCTCGAACGCCCGCGAGTAGGCCCTCGCGATGGTGCGCTCCCCGTCGGGCGCGAAGGGGTACGGCGGCCGTTTGGCCGGGTAGGTACGCAGGATCTGCACCGCGTGCGGGCCCGCGGCCGGAGGCGGGTCCCAGCGCTCGGGCAGCTCCTCGGGGTGACGTGGCATCCGCGCCAGCCGGTGGAGGACCGCCCGGTACGGATTGCGGTGATCGAGCGGTGTCGGGTCGTCCCAGCGCTCGGCGAACGTGTCGAGCACGTGGGCCACCGCAGGCCCGCGGATCTCCGCCATGGCGTCGTGCCACGGCGGGGTCGGCCCGTACCGCTTGTCCAGTGGCGGCGCCTGCAGGTCCCCGAGGTGGGTGGAGTCGTCCCGCCGACCGTGGCAGAGGTCGATGCCCCCGACGAAGGCGACGTCTTCGTGGGGCATCCCCTTGCGTCGTACGACCAGGAGCTTCTGATGGTGTGAGCCACCGCGGCGGATCCGCTCGTCGAGGAGCGCTTGCCCGCCGGTGGTGTTGATGACAGCCCCGAGGTGGTCGTTCTCCTCCGCGTTGAGGGTGCCGGGGTGCGATCGCCACAACAGGGCGCGCACCTCGACGCCGCGTCCCCCTGCCGACGAGAGGAGTTCGCCGACGGTCGGACCGGCCGGCGTCATCCGTTCGTCGGAGTCCCCGCGCCAGTCGGTCAGGAAGATCCGGTCGCCGGTGCGGGTCGCACCGATCACCTCGAGCAGCCGGGCGAAGTAGTCGGCTCCGTGCACGCGCGGCGTCACCAGGTTCCCCGAGGTCCACGGGCGCTCCGCGGTGGGTAGGAACCAGTCGCTCACCGGCTCAGGCTGTCACCAGTGGGCGGGATCGTCCACGGTTCCTACCAGGTACGCGCCCACAGGCAGTACTCGGAGCGCCGAAGGCGCTCGATGGACTCGGCAGAGAGCGGTTCGGACGCGTCGGTGACGACATAGCCGAGGCCGTCCCTGGTCGAGAGGTGCTGGTCGATGACGTTGTCGCCCGCCGCGGCGAACGTCGCGTTGAGCTCGGCCAGCACGCCGGCGACGTTGTGATGGAGGAGTCCCAGTCTGCGTCCAGGGACGAGCGCGGGCGGGAGGACCGGTGGCAGGTTGACCGACAATGCGGTACTGCCCTCCAGCGCGAAACGGACGAGCTTCTCGGCCACGAACCAGCCGATCTCCTGCTGCGCCTCCTGCGTGGAGCCACCGATGTGGGGGGTCAGGATGACGTTGTCGAGGCCGCGCAGCACGGAGTCGAACGGGTCGCCCTGGGCCTTGGGCTCGGCCGGGAAGACGTCCACGGCTGCTCCGGCGATGTGTCCCGACAGGACGTGGTCGCGCAGGGAGTCGTAGTCCACGACCATGCCTCGTGACGCGTTGATGAAGAGTGCGCGGGGCTTCATGGCGGCGAACTCGGATGCGCCGAAGAACCCTGCATTGCCGGATCGTCCGTCGACGTGAAGGCTGACGACGTCGGCGACTTCGAGGAGCTCCGCCAGCGAGCCGGTCCGGCGAGCGTTGCCGTGGGCCGGCCGGTCGGCCTTGTCGTAGAAGACGACGCGCATCCCGAGCGCTTCGGCGACGGTCGAGAGCTGGGTGCCGATGTTGCCGTAGCCCACGATCCCCAGGGTCCGGCCCCGCACCTCGTGGCTGCCCCGGGCCGACTTGTCCCACACGCCGTCGTGCATGCGCTGGGTCTTCTCGGGAAGTCGCCGCGCGAGCGCGATGATCTCGCCGATCACGAGCTCCACCACGCTTCTGGTGTTGGAGTAGGGGGCGTTGAACACACCGATGCCCCGCTCGGTGGACGCGGCCAGGTCGACCTGGTTGGTGCCGATGCAGAAGCAGCCGATGGCCACGAGCTGTGGCGCTTCGTCCAGGACCCGTCTCGTCACGGTGGTGTTGGACCGGATGCCCAGGAGCCTGATGTCGGTGAGCGAGGCGATCAGCTCGTCCTCGGACATCGAGCCAGGACGGATGTCCACGTGGTAGCCGCGACCTTCCAGGACCTCGACCGCGGCCGGATGGATGTTCTCGAGGAGGAGCGCCTTCACGACGTCCACCGTACGGTGACGGCGATCCGGTCTCGGAGGCGACCATCCGTTCGGCCGAGCTCGGATCAGGGCGAGCTCGGTCGAACCAGGTGGTCAGATGGTCCTCAGGCCATCTCGGGGACGTGCAGGTGTGCGTAGGCGAGGTCGAACTCGACCACGTCCAGGATCTCGCCGTTGGCGTCGCTCGCGGCGCGGCTGCGCATCTCGGCAGCCGCCGGGCGGCTCGCCTCCATCGCCTCGCGGGACTCCCAGACCGTGGTGGCGCAGGCCAGGCCGGTGGACCGGTTGGCCAACAGGCTGGTGCCGCAGAACCCAGCCGTCTGGTCGAGCTGGGGAAGGATGCCCACCCGGAACGTCTCGGTCAGGGCGTCGAGGTCTCCCTGTAGCCAGCTGACTCGGCAGCACTCGCCGTGCTGGGTGCGGTGCATGGCGACGATCTCCCACTCGTCGACCTGCATGGTGGCGCCGAGGATGTCCCGCCCGCGATCGCGCATCGGGCGGAGCCGGTCCTCGCTGGCGTGCATGGTCTCCTCGCTCTCCCAGGAGGTTGTGGCGATGCAGCGCCCTGTGTCGCGGTCGATCAGAAGCGAGAGGCCGCGACAGCCCTCGATCTGTTCGAGCATGGGCGCGACCTCGTCCTTGACGAACTTGATGCCCGCGTCGATGTTCTCGGGCCTCCCGTGGAACGTGGTGGAACGTGCGTACACGGCCCACTCCTCTCTGCGACAGGGCGGTGCCCGGTCGGTACCGCCGGTAGCTTCCTGCTTACTCCGGTTAACTCGAAGGCGCCATACCCACGGAAGGGCAACTGCAGCGGTGTGACGAGGCGCTCGGAGGGACTCGGCTGCGTGAGGGAGTTCCTCCGGGCGCCTCGTAGGACTCAGGTCTAGCGAAGATCGGCGTGGCCGACAACGATGCTTGCGTACGACAACCTCTTGCCTGCGGCCGACCTACGCTGGGGGCATGTACACCATCCATCTCACAGACGCTGAGCTGGAGATCGCCCGCCACGGGATGACGGCCTATCTCCGTAGCTTCGGACACGATGAGGCCGACACCGCCGTCCTCATCAGGGCAGTTCTCGCCCGCCTGTCTGCCGCGCAGCCGGAGCCCGATCCGTCGCCCGCGATCGGCTGACGACGCTCGGGGAGCAGTCGCCGGCGTCGTACCTGAACGGCCACGAGGCGCGGATCAGGCTGACAGACTGTCCCCCTGGATCGCGCCGACAGGGGGAGGGCGCTCGTGTCGGTGGTCGTCGAGGTGCTTCTCGTCAGCGGCGTGGCCCTGGACCTGGTCGGTGCCGGCGTCCTCGCGCATGCCCACAACGCGGAGTCGATCGTCGAGCTGCGCGAGGAGATCGGCGAGGAGGGTGCGGCGCTGGGGGAGCCCGACGCGCTCTCCACACATGCCCAGCTGCTCGCTGAGAAGCGGGTCGGCTTCCTACTCCTGACCCTCGGGTTGGTGCTCTACCTGAGTGGTGTCGTCCCGAAGAGCTCGGAGGACCCAGCGTTGATGGGTGCGGTCGCGGCGGGAGCGGTGATCGCCGGCGTGGTCGCCAGCGTGGCCTTCACCCGCGTGGTCGGCCGTCGGGTCCGCGAGCGGACGCGTCGGGGGGAGCAGCAGCGGGACGGCGACGACCTTCCCGAGCAGTAGACGCCGCCGCCCGCATCACGTCTCGTCGGGAGCCGTTCGCCCTCCAGGGTCGATTCAAGCCCCGTGGGCCGCTGCGCTGAGCAGCGAGACCTCGCAGACGGACGCTCGCATGGGTGAGCTGCCGCTGATCGGATCGCTCGGCGTCTGGCGCAGCACCAGGTTGAGGTTCGCACTGTCCGGCCCGTACGGCGGGTAGCCGGGCAGTCCCAGCTCGTCGCAGGCCTCCCACCAGCCGTGCTGGCCGAAGACGACCTGCGGGTCGAGGCTGGCGCTGAGCTTCGCGCGGGCCCGGACGCTCCCGTGCGGGGTATCGATGGAGACCCAGTCCCCGGCGGCGATGCCGCGGTCGGCGGCGGTGCTGGGGTGCATCTCGACCTGGGGGTCGGGGGCGCTCTTGCGGAGGGCGGCGACCTGGCGGTGTTGGGTCTCGCAGAAGAACAGCGACTTCGCGCAGCTGAGTACGAGCGGGTACCTGACGGCGAGGTCGGGCCGGGACCGGGGACTGGTGAGTGGCTCCTCGAAGGTCGGCAGCGGTGGATAGCCGTGGGCGGCCAGCGTGGTCGAGTAGAGCTCCACCTTCCGCGAGGGCGTGGCGAACCCGGTCTCGGCGTACTTGCGGTAGCGGGTGGTCAGCGGCACTCGGACCCCCTCGGGATGAGCACGCAGGTCCTCCAGGGTGATCCCGCTCGGCGCCAGCTGGTGGCGGAAGGCGGCCTCGATGTCGCCGTCCCAGAAGTGCGCCCCGAGGCCGAGTCGCGTCGCGAGGTCGAAGACGATCTGCAGGTCCGAGCGGGCCTCGCCACGCGGCGGGACCAACGGTTGTCGCAGCTGGACGAGCGACTGTGCCTCCTGGCTGTACTCGAAGCCGATCTTGAGGGCCTCGGACTCGAAGGGCGTGGCGACGGGCAGCACGATGTCGGCGAGCTCGGCCGAGGGGGTCATGAACAGGTCGGCCTGGACGAAGAAGTCCAGACCGCGCAGCGCCTCGCGACCGCGAGCGGTGTCGGCGTGGGCCATCACCATGTTGCCCCCGAAACTCACCAGCGCCTTGATCCGCCCGTCGAGGGCTGCGGTGTAGAAGTCCTCACCGGTGACGAACTCGAACCGGGCCGGTCCGAGCGGCCGATGGTCGACCCCGACCGCGGGCGGGCGCGTGTCGGACAGGAACTCCATGCCGTCGACCGGGTTCGACGGCACTGCTTCGAACAGCACGTTCCCACCGGGGACGTCCAGGCTGCCGGTCAGGGCGTAGAGGACGTCGATGGCGCGGACGGCCTGCGTCGTACCGCTGTGCTGCTCCAGCCCGCTCCAGGTGTAGAACGCGACCGGCCGGGCCTCCCAGAGCGTCCGTGCGGTGTCGACGATCGTGGTCGCGGGCACCCCGGTGATCCTCTCGGCCACGTCAGGCGGGAACTGCGCGCAGTGCGCCGCGAGGAGGTTCCAGACGCTCTCGCCGTCGACCTCGTCGGTCGCATTGGTCCAGTCGCGGACGAAGTCGGCGTCGTACCAGCCGTTCTCGATCATCACGTGCGCCAGGGACAGGGCGAGCGCGGCGTCGGTGCCGGGCCTCACCCGCAACCAGTGATGCGCCCTGGCGGCGAGTCCTGCCTTGCGTGGGTCGACCACGACCAGCTTCGCGCCGCGCGCCACTGCAGCGACGGTGCTGGTCGCGTGCGCGAGCCGGGCCACCGACGGGTTGTACCCCCAGAACAGGATGCACCCCGCGTTGTCGAGGTCGGGTAGGTACACGCCGGGCACCGAGGCGCCGTACGTGTAGAGGGGGGCCAGGTACCGGCCCCACCCGCACAGCTCCATGTAGTTGCAGTAGTTCGGGCTGCCGAACGCACGGATGAGCCGCTGGATCCAGTCGACGGCGTCGCTGATCGCCGAGGTCGAGGGCGAGCTCGAGCTGAACCCGACCGACTGGGGCCCGTCGACCGATGCTGCCGTTCTGAGTCGCTCGGCGACGGTGTCCAGTGCCTCGTCCCAGGTGACCCGTTCCCACCCGGGGTCAGCGGCATCCTTGGGCGTCGTTCGTCTGAGCGGGTGCAGGAGCCGCTTCGGGTGGTAGACGATCTCCGGCGCCGCCTTGCCCTTCAAGCAGAGGGCCTTGCCGGTCGGGTGGGACGGGTCCGGAAGCAGCGCCAGGAAGGTTCCGTCGTGCACCTCGGCGCGCGCTCCGCAGCGCGAGACGCACAGCGGACAATAGGTCGGAACCGGGTCACCACCCACCACCTGATTCTCACCCTCGACCTGGGCCCAGGCAACGGCTTCGGCTACCCATCTCCGGTGCCGCGCGGACATGTCCGGGTCTTGCTCTACTGCTTGCGTGCCGCGACCAGCGTGGCCCGGATCGGGACCTGCACCCGGCCGGACTCGTCGGCGTACTGGCCGAGGAGCTTCTCGGTGTCGGCGACGATCAGCGCATGCGTCTCGGGCGTGATCCGATCGGCCAGGGGGGTGGCCTGGATCTCGGTGTCGGCGACTGCGCCCGCGGTCGGGAAGACCGCGACGCCGAGGCTCGAACGCGACTCCACCAGCGAGAGTCCGGCAGCCGAGGTGAGCCGGAGCAGGTCGTCCAGGTCGCCGTGGGACCAGTACGTGCCGAGCAGCGCTCGGGCCTCGGGGCCGGTGTGTCGGGCGATCAGATCGACGAACGGACCATAGGCGGGCTGCTCGGCGAGGGAGGCGTAGGTCTGCAGCCCGACCAGCCCACCGGGGGCGACCACGCGCGCCATCTCGGCCACGGCCCGGCCCGGGTCAGCGAAGAAGAAGAGGCCGGACTGGCAGAGCGCGACGTCGAATTCGGCGTCCGCGAACGGGAGGTCCTCGGCGTCGCCCTGCGCCCACTCGAGGTCGGGCCTGGCGTCGCGTGCGACCTCGAGCATCGCCGGGTTGAGGTCGGCCCCCACGACGCGGCCGGCTGACCCGACGACGGCGCGGGCCGCCTTGGCCACCACCCCGGTGCCGCAGGCCACGTCGAGCACGGACTGGCCGGGGCGCACCCGAGCGCAGTCCACCAACTGCGGCGCCCACTGCGCGAACAGGGCCGGTACGAACTGGTCGTCGTAGGTCTGCGCCTGCTCGCGGGTGATCTGGAAGGTCTCGGTCATCGTCTGCCTCCTGGATTGGGGAACCTCTCCAGGGTCGACCGGGCGCGCGATCGGGACATCGGTCACCTGACCTATCCACCGACGCGATTCCGTGGCGATCATGGACGGATGGCGACGATCGACCACCTCGCGTCGGGGCGGGCTGCCGCCGAGGTCGGCCACTGGGACGAGGCCCGAGCGGCCTTCGCGGCGTCGGCTGCCGTGGACGAGTCCGCCGATGCGCTCGACGGCCTCGGCCGGGCGTGCTGGTGGCTGGGCGACGTCCGCTCGGCGATCCGCCATCGGGGACGGGCGTTCACGCTGCTGCGCCAGGCCGGACGGGACGACGAGGCAGCGATGGTCGCCCTCGACCTCTGCGTCTGGCACCTGACGAACCTCGAGAACGACGCGGCGGCCCGGGGATGGTTCGCTCGCGCCGCCCGGGCAGCCGAGCACACCACGACCCCGGATGTCCGGGGCTGGCTGGTGCTGATCGGGGCGTACCTGTCGACCGACCTCCGGGAGCAGCGCCAGCGGCTCGAGGAGGCGCGCCGGCTGGCGCTCGAAGCGTCCGATGACGGGCTCTACGCGATGGCGCTGGCTGACCTGGGGCTGCTGCTGGTGGCCGCCGGGGAGGTGGTGGACGGCATGGCGCTCCTGGACGAGGCGATGGCGACCACGCTCGGGGGCTACGACGGTCGGCTGGAGGTGGTGGTCTGGTCGAGCTGCACCATGCTCGCCGCGTGCAGCCTGGTCGACGACCTGCGACGGGCGACGCAGTGGTGCCGGGCGGCGGAGGAGTTCACGCAGACCTACGGCTGCCCGTTCCTCCAGGCGCGGTGCCGAGCCCACTACGGCTCGGTCCTGGTCGCCGCGGGGCGGTGGGGACTCGCGGAGCCCGAGCTTCGGCGGGCACTGTCGATGTCGGAGGACGTTGGGCATCAGCCCCTGGTCGAGGCGAGAACCGCGCTGGCTGCCCTTCGGCTCCGGCAGGGCCGGATGACCGAGGCCGCCGAGCTGGTCGAGGGGCTCGACACGAGCGTCCCGGATGCCGCCCTCGTCGCCGCGGAGGTGCGTCTGGCCGAGAACCGTCCGGACGAGGCCGGGGCGCTGCTGCGCGCGGCACTGGCCCTGCTCGACGCGAACGACCCGAGAGGCGACCTGCTCGTCGCCATCCTCAGCGAGGCGTGTCTGGCCGCCGGCGACGTGACCGGCGCCAAGGCAGTCCTCATCGGCCGTCGAGGTGACCTGCCGCGGACGGCGTTGCCCCGCGGTAGCGCCCATCTGGCACGCGCCACTGGGCTGGTCGCGGCGTCCGCGGGTGACGTGACGAGCGCGGTGCGAGAGCTTGCCGATGCCCTCGCCGCATTCGAGCGACACGACCTGCCGTTCGAGGCCGCACGGACCCGACTGGACCTGGCCAGGACGATCGCAGCCCTGGATCCTGAGGCTGCTGCCGGCCACGCCGCGGGAGCGCTGGACGAGTTGAGGCGCCTGGGGGCGGCGGACCAGGCGGCCGCGGCGGCAGCGCTGCTCCGCGCGCTCGGGGTGACTCCCAGGCCCGCGCCCCGCGATCCCGGCGTGCTCACCCGGCGCGAGCAGGACGTCCTTGCCCTGGTCGCCGACGGGCTGACCAACCCGGAGATCGCGGAGCGGCTGTTCCTCAGTCGCAGGACCGTGGCTCATCATGTGAGCAGCATTCTCACCAAGCTCGCGCTGCGTTCCCGCGCCGAGGCCGCTGCGTACGCAGCACGGACCCAGCGCGAGCGATGAGACCGCCAGCCAGCGGGAGTCGACCCTGGTGTGATCCCAGACGGGACCACACAAGGGAGGAGGAGGACGCCGGTGGGTGAGCTACATGTCAACATGCACGTCACGCTCGACGGCGTGATCCAGGCCAACGGTGGCCCGACCGAGCCGGACGCGGGCTTCGAGTACGCCGGCTGGGAGACCCCGTTCGGGGACGCCGAGTCCGGCGCCCGGATCGTCGCGGACGTGCAGGCCTCGGACGCGCTGCTCCTGGGCCGCACGACGTACGACATCTTCCGGAGCTACTGGCCGGGCAGGTCCGACGAGATCGGGCAGGCTTTCGACAGGGTCCCCAAGTACGTCGCGTCTCGCGGCACGCCGACACTGTCGTGGGACACGAGCATCCAGATCACCGACGTCGGAACCGAGGTTCGTGGCCTTCGTGAGCGACACGAGCAGATCCATACATGGGGCAGCGCCGATCTATTGCAGACCCTGCTCCGCGAGTCCCTCGTCGACCAGCTGAACCTGTGGGTGTATCCGATCGTGATCGGTCAGGGCAAGAAGCTCTTTCCCGACGGCACAGTCGCCAGCCGGTTCCAGCAGGTCGAACCACCCAGGTCATATCCCGGAGGGGCGATGCTGCTGCGCTACCGGCTCCTGGCGGGCCCGCCGGAGACGAGGGGAGTGGCATAGGCCGAACGCTCCGGCCAGTCGGTCGGCGCCGATCCGGTCGGAGACTCGTGCGCAGCTGCGAAGGATGCCCCTCCGTTGCCAACGTATACGGCACTGGGGGTCTTGCGGCAAGACCCCTGTCCTCCCGCACAATCGGCGCCCGAGGTCGGACCGGATCGAGCGCTACGGGGGACAGCAGTTGACGGACGTGGACGTGGTCGTGGTGGGCGCCGGGCCGACCGGGCTCATGCTGGCCGGTGAGCTCGGCCAGTCGGGAGTGCGAACGATGGTGCTGGAACGGCGGCCGGAGCCGTCCGGGACGGCGAAGGCGGGCGGGCTGGCGGGGCAGATCCTGCAGCTGTTGCACTATCGCGGGGAGTTGGCGGGTTTCCGCGAGGCGAGCACTGGTCCCGCGCCGCCGGCGCGGTTCCCGTTCGGAGGCCTGCACCTTGACTTCACCCGGCTCGAGGATCCTCCGATGGGCGCGATGCTGCTCCCGCAGCCGCAGCTCGAAGGCCTCCTCGCCGAACGTGCGATCGAGCGTGGTGTCGAGGTACGCCGTGGACACGAGGCAGTCGGCCTGCGTCAGGACGAGGACGCGGTGACGGTGGAGCTTCGCGGTCCGGACGGACCGGATGCGGTGTCTGCGAGGTTCCTGGTCGGCTGCGACGGCGGCCGCAGTCGGATCCGGGAGCTCGCCGGTATCCCCTTCCCAGGTACGTCCTTTCCTGAGGTCGAACGGCTGGCCTCGCTCACCGTGCCTGACGCGGTGACGGTGCTCGACGACGGAGGCCTCGAGATCGCCGGAACCGGCAGGATCCCGTTCGGCTACACCGCGACCGAACGCGGCGTGTTCGCCTGCTCGGGCATGGGCGACACGATGGGCGTCTACACCGCCGAGGTGGAGGAGACGGAGTACGGCGACGACGTGCCCATGACCGTCGCGGAGCTGAGCGCGAGCGTGACCCGGGTGCTGGGCATCGACCTGCCCTTGGGCGCGCCGCTCCGGATGACGCGGTTCGGGTACTCGGCGAAGCAGGCGGACACGTACCGCGTCGGACGCGTCTTCCTGGCGGGCGATGCAGCCCACCTGTTCCCCGCGGGCGGGGTCGCGATCAACGCGGGCATGCTCGATGCCGCCAACCTGGCATGGAAGGTCGCCGGAAGCGTCCAGGGCTGGGCGCCGCCCGGTCTGCTCGATACGTACTCCGACGAGCGCCGGGCCGCCGCCGAGCGCACTCTGCTCCACACGCGTGCTCAGGTGGCTCTGCGCCGCGGGCACGGTCCGGGCGGCGACGCCCTCCGGGCGCTCTTCCTCGAGCTGACCGCCGACGAGCAGCCGCTCCGGCGCCTCGGGGCGCTGATGGCCGGCACCGACGTGGGGTCCTCGACGTCCGACGCGCATCCCCTCGTCGGTTCGTTCGCGACCGACCGAGCCCTGCGCGTCGATCATGAGGATCCTCGGTTCGCGGGGCTGCTGCGTGGCGGCCACCCGGTGCTCCTCGACCTCGCTGACAGGGGGCACCTGCGCGAGCTTGCGGATGCCTGGGCTGGCCGCGTCGCCGTCCTCGGCGCGGCGATCGACGAGCGACCGGCCGATGCGCTCCTGATCCGGCCGGATGCCTGCATCGCGTGGGCGGCCACGGTCGACGAACCCGACGAGGCCGCCTCGTCCGGACTGCGGGAGGCGCTGACGACGTGGTTCGGCGCTCCAACGACCTAGGCGCAGATCCGTCTCGGGGGCCCTCAGGTCACGTCGCGGGTTCGGGTGCTCGCCGGGGAGTTCCGGGTGACGCAGAACAGTAGTCCGGCCGGGTCGCGCAGGACGTGCCAGCCACGGCCCCGCGCGATGTCATCGGCGCCGAGCGCCAGGAGCCGGCGGACCTCCGCGGCACGGTCGTCGGCGGCGTGGTCGAGGTGGGCCCGGACCGAGCCGTACCGCTCGTCGAGCCGCTGGAACAGCAGTTGGAGCGGGGATCCGTCCGTGTGCCACCTGCCGGCGAACTCGGGGGCCTCCGAGCTCGCCCATCCGCCGGGAAGCAACGCCCGCCAGAACGCCACCTCGTCGTCGTGGACGGCGGTGGGCGAGTCGATGCAGACCTGGACCATCCGGCTCCGGTGTCCGTCGGGCCACGTCACGGGCTCGGGCAGCTCGCGCTCCGCAGCCGCGACCACGCAGAAGGGGAGCCCACCCGGCGAGCGCAACGTCACCCAGCGGTCCTGCTCGCCCACGTGCAGCGCGCCCAGCTCGACAGCGCGGCCGGCGGTCGTACGAACGTCCTCGGCCTCGACGTCCAGGTGCACTCGGGGCGGGCCGTCGATCTCCTGGAGATGGACGTACGCCGTGCCGGCCGGCGGCTCGAAACTCCTCAGCTCGGGATGGCCGGACCACGAGGTACCGACCTGCCACCCGAGCGTCCTCTCCCAGAATCCGGCGGTGACGGTGTGCTGGTGACTCGGGACGTCAATCACGGCGTGCAGCCATGCCATGGCTCCACGCTAGAAGGTCGGCGGATCGCGCGCATCTCCCTCGCCAGCGGCGCTGGCGGCGGTCAGCGGGCCGCTGGACCCAGCTGGCCGCCGTAGGAGGCGACCAGAGCGTCTGCCACTGCTGCGGCGTCCTCGCGGGCGGGAGCGGTGGGGTACTGGGGCAGGAGGTCGTCCCAGACCACCAGCCACGACCCGAAGAGCTGGGACTGTCCCTCGGGTCGAGCGAAGAACCAGACGTGGAGGTAGGCCCCGCCGTCGCCGATCCGGTACAGGTGGCACCGGCTGATGTGCGGGAGGGCCTCGACATGCCGCACGAGATGGGTGCTCAGTACGCCCAGCTCCGCCGCGAGCTCATCGGTGAGGTCGTGGAGGTCGTGGTGGTCACGGGGATGCAGCATGAGGGCAAGCGGCACCCCCACGCCGGTGACCTTGGTCAGGCGCCAGCGGTCGTCCAGCCACAGACCCTCGTCGCGGCGATCGCACGACTCGCAGTCCGCGGGATCCTCGCCGTGGCGCGGCGGCTCTGGGATCACCGGCGGTCGAAGTCGCGAGACCCGGAGGCCATCGGGTTCGAACGGGGTGATGTCCCAGCCGGTCATGCGCGCCAGCGGCAGTCGCTGCTGGTCGTCGGCAGCGGCAAGGGCGTGGGCATAGAAGTCCTCGGGCGAGAGCGGCATGCCCGCACGCTATCGAGGCCGCAGCCCGCCCTCAGGGTGAACGGGCCGACCGCGGAGAGGTGAACTCCTCGTCTCACAGCGATCGAGCTGAGCGAGGTCGAGATGGTCGACAGCGCGCAGCTCGTAGCCGGAGTGGAAGAGGCGCTGCGCTTCCGCCGAGACGCAGGGAACGGTCACCCCGCCCAGGACTCCCGTCGTGAAGAAGGACCTGTCGAAGGTGTGCCAGCCTCCGCCGAGGGCGGCTTGCCTAGCGTCGCCGGTGTGGTCGATGACCAGCGGATGCAGGTCGACCCATCGGGCCCCCGGCGCCGACAGCTCCACCCGGTTCGGCCGCCAGTCGGTCTCGATGGTGTAGCCCGCGTCGGCGAGGACATCGAGTACGTCGGTCTCGTAGTCCGCGTCGAAGTCGATATCGACGTCCCGGTGCGGCCGGGTCTGCCGGCCGACCAACGCGTCGACGCCCCATCCTCCCTCCAGCCAGAACCGACATCCGGTCGAGTGCACGGCGTCGAGAACGTGCAGCACGTCCACGAGATCCATGCCTCTGATCTACCAGGAAGTCGCGATGCCCGCCTCCCGGTTCTCCATCGCGGCGATGCCGCGTCTGTGCAGCATCCACCCGCCCAGGATCAGCAGTGCGCCGAACATCAGGAAGCCGATGTCCCACGCCAACGGCGATCCCACGTCGTCGCGGACGTGGTGGAGGCCCAGGATGTGATGGTCGACGACACCTTCGACCACGTTGAAGATGCCCCACCCGGCGAGGACCAGACCGACGTGGAACGTCCAGCTCGGAGCCAGGCGGTCATCGCGCCACGACTTGATGGCGGCGACGGAGGCGGCCACGACGAACAGCCACGAGGCCAGGTGGAAGAAGCCGTCGGCCAGGGTGTTCACCTCGAGTCCTGCCACGGTGTTCGTCGGGTAGTCCTCGACATGGCTCACCATGTGG
Source organism: Nocardioides sp. (assembly GCF_004803405.1). Taxonomy (GTDB): domain Bacteria; phylum Actinomycetota; class Actinomycetes; order Propionibacteriales; family Nocardioidaceae; genus Nocardioides; species Nocardioides vastitatis. The sequence continues at coordinate 43,052 of NZ_SSXI01000284.1, forward strand.
TGCCACTGGAGGATCTGGTGGAGCACGATGCCGTCGAGGAACCCGCCGAGACCGAGCCCGTACAGCAGGCCGGACGCCCTCGAGGGCATCAATGGGGGGCGCGACGCCTCGGGATGCACGGACATGGGCTCTCGGTACCCATTGACCGTCAACGGCAGCCGCGCGACCTGGTCAGCTGGACGACGCGACGCATCCCCGCGGACGAGGTGCGGCTGGTCAGCCGCCTGCGAGCTGCCCGCGCACCGCACCGGCGGGATACGCAGGGTTGTGCACGTTGACGTAGTAGCCGGCCGGGTCCTCGGCGAGGGCGGCAGCAACGACTGAATTCGTGACGCAGCCGGAGGAGGTCCCGTCGGTGGGCGGCGCCAGACCCTGCACGACTGGGCCGGCCACATCGCGGGAGCCCCTGTGGATGTGGGCCGCCGTGGCCGGGTCGATGTTCCGGACGGTCAGCTCGTAGCAGATGAGTCCGGTCGCCGGGTCGACGGTGATATGCGCGATGCCGCTGCCGTTCGGATCGCCCGCGTTCGGGCGCTCTCGCTGTCCGTTGAGACCGGCAGCCAGGTTCACATCGGCATCATCGGCGAAGGCCGGTGCCGAACCACCCACGACGGCCAGCACTGCCAGTCCGGCCAACAATCCTCGAATGGCGCCCATGCAGGTCACGGTACTGGTTGACGCGATCCACAGGAAGGGCTGATCGGCGCCGTCGTCAGCTGCGTGCGTCCGGTTGGCGGCGGAAGGACGCGCCAGTTCAGGGGCACGCGGTGAGGCCCGGGCGTTCGAACTGCTCGACGAGCATGGGCCTTCGAGGCTCGGGCGGCGGCTCTCCTTGGCAGAACAGGTCCGTGGGAGGCGCAGCGGGCCTACATTGTTTGACGCCGGAGGTTGCGCTCGGGGGCCGCCCTACACAACTGGAGGAATCATGCCGTCGCTGGACTCACAGAACATCGACACACCCCACGAGACAAGGCCTTTCCGTGACCACGGGCATATGGATGTCGTCACCCTGGGCGACTTCACGCTCGGCAGGGGAACATTCGAGCCGGGCTGGCGCTGGTCGGAGGACGTCAAGCCGATCGCCGGGACAGATTCATGCCAGACCCGGCACACCGGAATCTGTGTCTCGGGCCGCATGACCGTTCGTATGGACGACGGCGCCGAGGGGACGGTCGGCCCGGGCGATGTCGTTCTCATCGAGCCCGGACACGACGCCTGGGTCGTCGGCGACGAACCCTGCGTGCTCTATGACACCGGCGTTGCGGCCTACGCCAAGCCGCAGTAGGACGCGGCGTGGCCCGCCGGGCTGACCGGCGAGCCCTGACACTCCGCGACCCGCTGAGGAGCCCAGCACCGGCCGATCGCGCCTTCGGCCCGTGGGGTGCTTCAACCGGCCCTCGCTTGATCTCTAGCATGGGGCTAACTAGAGTACGAGTATGGCCAACCCTCGGATGACCCTTCCCACCCAGCGGGTGCTGCGGGCACTGCTCGACGACAGCGCAGTGGAGCTGTACGGAATGCAGATCGCCGAGACCGCCGGACTGCCCACCGGCACTGTGCATCCGATCCTGGCTCGTTTGGAGAGCGTGGGGTGGCTGGAGTCCCGGTGGGAGGACATCGACCCCCGTACCGAGGGCCGGCCGGCGAGACGCTTCTACCGGGTCACCCGAGCCGGTGCGGAGCAGGCGCGAGACGCCCTCGCGCGGGCCTACCGTCCGACTCGACTCGGTGCGTTCCCGCTCCGGCCCCTGAGGGAGGAGCACTGATGCGCAAACCGCCGTGGTGGGCCAGCAAGGGGGCAGCCCTCGCCGCGCGCGGACTTCCCGCGGGGCCGATCCGCGAACGCTACGAACAGGAGTTCCTGGCAGAGCTGTATGCGATGACCCGGTGGCAGGCGGCGAGGTATGTCTTCGGGGTCGTCGCGAGCGCCCCGCGGCTTCGTAGGGTGCTCGCGTGCGACATCGACCGGTCCGAGCAGATCACCGCACGCCCAGCCACCTGCCGACTCAACCTCCACCACGACTGGCACATGTTCCACACCGAAGACGGCGGGCGCTACAAGGCGTGCCTCCGCTGTCACAAGGAGCACCCTGAATGGCGCTACTACCTGTGGCGGTACCCCGGCGACAACATCAGAAGGTCGTTCGGCGCATAGGTCGCCACCGAACTCACGGCGCCGGTATCACCACTCCCGGGGCGGACAGGTGTGCAGAAGTCCGCAGGATCGGGCGTCCGCAGACTTCCGCTACTCCGAAGCTAATGCCTGCGGCGTTCGTCGCGCAGGCGCTCGGATCTCTCCTCGCATGGCTTCTGGTCAACGACGAGTCGCCCGAAGGCGGCGCTTGGTCGAACACCGACTTCGGACAGTGGTTAGCGGTGAGCCTGCTGTGCACGACGCTCGTCGGCGGCGTCTCCGGCGTGGCTTCGCGCCGGTGGGTGGTAGCCGTGGCCGTCGCCGCCGGATGAACCCTTGCCGTGGTCTGCGGATGTGCTCTGTTCGTCGGTTACGCGGTGCTCAACTCGGCCTAGCGGGTCTCCTGAGCAGTGCTCGCTCATCGTGACGATCGGGGCGCCCCGCAGGCGGCGGAAAGAAGATCTCGGAGCACGCGGATCGCGGCGGATCAACGCGTTTCCCGAGGAGCCGTGACGAAGGTCTGCATCATCGGAGCATCGGGCAAGCTGGGGCGCTACATGGTCCAGCACTGCTTGGACCGCGGCTACGACGTCGTCGGGGTCTGTCGCGAGAAGAGCGTCGACAAGCTCGCACGGTTCGAGGGCCTGATCACGGTGGTCCCGGGCATGACCGACGACCGCGCGGTCGTCGAGCGTGCCGTCGTCGACTGCGACGCCGTCCTCACCGTGCTGGTGCCGTGGGGAATGCACCACCTACGCGTCGGGCACCGCCCAGGCTGTCCTGGATCTGTCGCCACTCGACGCCCGGCTCGTCTTCTCCTGCGGTTGGCACATCACCCGGGACGGCAAGGACGTCTACTCGCGCCGCTTCAAGGTCTTCGTCGCCGTCGCGACCTGGCTCGCCCGGCTGACCCGAATGGTCGATATCGACGACCAAGTGGAGGCGACCAACCGCATCTTCGCGAGCGACCGACGCTGGACCGTGGTCCGGGGGAGCGACCTGGAGGAGGGCGAGAGCCAGGGTCTCCCGGTCTGGAGCCGCCATGTCGGCGACCCCGTGCTCGCCAGCAACCTGACCCGCCGCGTCGACTATGCGCTGTTCATGGTGCACGCCATCGACGACGAGTCGCTTGTGCGGGAGGCGCCGGCCATCGTCGGCCGCCTGACGCCATCGGCCCTGGCACACGCGTCGAGCGTGGGCAGCTAGGTCCGGCGCAGCGGCGGAATGGCACGCCCGCGCAGGGCGCGCGTCATCCGACCCGCTCGAACAGGGAGACGATGATTCCCTCCGGACCCCGCACGTAGGCCATCCGCACACTGTTCTCGTACTCGCCGATGCCGCCAACGAGCCCGTACCCGTCCGCAGCCACCGCATCCACCGCCGCCTCAAGGTCGGCGACCTCGAAGGACACGTTGCGCAGGCCGAGCTCGTTGGCCATCGCTCCGGGTGATCCGGGGACGTGGTCGGGCGTGACGAAGCTCGCGAGCTCCAAGCGGGCCCCTCCGTCGGGCGGCCGCAGCATCGCGATCTCACAACGCGCACCCGGGAGGCCGCACACGGTCTCCACGAACTCGCCCTCCACGTATCCGGTGCCCTCGACCTCGAGACCCAGGCCGACGAAGAACGCCGTCGCGGAGTCGAGGTCCCCGACGGTGATGCCGATGTGGTCGAAACGTTGTACGTGTGACATGTGCTCTTCCCTCCAGCGGGTGGTTTGCCGATTCGATGCTCGGACGGAGCCAGGGCCGGGATCTCGACATGGCCTTGCCGCATGCTGCGGTCACCGCGCATCGCGCCGCCGAGGACAGGCGTCGCAAGATCGTCACCGTCACCCTGGTCGGGCGGAAGCGGACGCGCTCCCTGGGCCACCCGTGATCGGCTTCTGCGAGTAGGTGCGCAGCACCAGGGCAGTCGTGACGGGACCGAAGCGCGCGATGGAGTCGACGACTTCTTCGAGCCGTGCTGCGTCGGAGCAGTGGGTGTCGAAGATCAGGCAGTCCTCGCCGGTGACCCTGAGCGTGGATACGACTTCCTTCGTCTGGGCCGCCAGTTCCAGTGCGGGCGTCAGCTGGGCGTGGGTCGTGCGCAGTCGGATGACGGCGTGGATGTTGAGCCCCAGTGCCGAAGGGTCCACGACCGCACGGTAGCCGGTGATGACGCCTGCCTTCTCGAGGCGCTGGATCCGGGCGCTTGCGGCGGGCTGGGAGAGTCCCACCCTGCGTCCCACCTCGGCCCCCGTCAGTCGCCCTTCGTGTTGAAGAAGTTCGAGGATGTTCCGGTCGATCCGATCGAGTGCTTCCATCGACTTCTCTCCCACTTTCCTTGAGATCACTTGCTGCGCCCGTCCGCGGCATGGGATTCCATCACACTTCGACCTACCTGCCCGGCGTGATCGTCCGGGCCACAAGTGATCTGGATGGTGGAGCATGGTGTCCTACGTCGTCATCCCGGGAATCGACGGGTCAGATGAGCAGCACTGGCAGACGCTGTGGGAGAACGGCTGGGGCGCTCTCGGCGTGCGGATCGCGCCGCGATCCTGGTCCGAACCTGACCTGGCGGACTGGATCGACTCCGTGCAGACCGCGTTCGACGTTGCCTCCGCGCGGGACCGCGACGTGGTGCTGGTGGCCCACAGCCTGGGCTGTTGGGCCGGGGCGGCCTGGTTGCGCCGCAATCCGGGCGCGCAGGTCAAGGGCGCGTTCCTGGTGGCCCCGCCCGACCCGCGAGGCGGCGCCTTTCCGCGCACTGCTGCGCCCACCTTCCTGGGCGTCGAACCCGGCACGCTGAGTTGCCCGAGCATCGTCGTGGCCAGCGCGGACGATCCCTACTGCGATCTCGACGCCGCGGAACACCTGGCCGGCCGTTGGGGATCGGAGTGGCACATGGTGGGCGAGGTCGGACATGTCAACTCAGCAAGCGGGCTGGGCCCCTGGCGCCACGGTCAGGGCCTGCTCGAGACACTGGCCACTGTCTGACCGCGGCTCCGCGCCGGACGTCGTGGTCCCGAGCGCGCGTGGGACACGTAGCCGGCGGTCACGGCTGGATGACGTACTTGCCGCGCACGCCTCCCTTGGCCACGGTGTGGAAGGCGTCGGTCCGCGAGGTCGGCTCAGTGGCGTGCGGTCAGGACGACCGGAGCGCCCTCGGTGATCGCGATGGTGTGCTCGACGTGCGCGCCGCGGGAGCCATCAGCACTGCGGATCGTCCAGCCGTCGGGGTCGAAGACGATCTCGTCGGTGGTGTGCAGGAACCACGGCTCGATCGCGATCACCAGGCCGGGCCGCAGCTTGAGGCCGCGGCCGGGACGCCCGTCGTTGGGGACATGCGGCTCGCCGTGCATCGTGCGGCCCACGCCGTGGCCGCCGAACTGGAGGTTCACCTTGAGGCCCTCGCCGTGCGCGACCGAGCCGATGGCGAAGGAGATGTCGCCCAGCCGGTTGCCGGCCCGGGCCGCGTCGATGCCGGCGTCCAGCGCGCGCTGGGCGACGTCGATCAGCCGCTGGTCCCGCTCGTTCGGCGTACCGACGATCACCGACAGCGCGGAGTCCGCAACCCACCCGTCCACGGACGCGGCGAAGTCCACCGACAGCAGGTCGCCGTCCTGCAGCACGTAGTCGTGGGGGAGCCCGTGCAGCACGGCATCGTTCACCGACGTGCAGAGCACCTTGCCGAACGGGCTCGCGCCGAACGACGGGTGGTAGTCGATGTAGCAGGACTCGGCGCCCGCGTCCTTGATCATCCGGTGTGCCAGCTCGTCCAGCTCGAGCAGGTTGACCCCGACGTCGGCCTTCTCGGCGAGGGCCTTGATCACCGAGGCGACGAAGCGTCCGGCGGGACGCATCTGCTCGATCTGGGTCGGGGTGCGGAGCTCGATCACAGGGCAAGCGTACGGCGCCGTCATCGACCCTCGTGAGCCGGCGGCCGCCCCTAGCTGGTCGGCTTCTCCGCGCCGACCACCCACATGGCGAAGAACTGCGACCCGCCGCCGTACGCGTGACCGAGCGCCCGCCGCGCGCCGTCGACCTGGTGCTCGCCGGCCGCCCCGCGCACCTGGAGCGCGGCCTCGCCGAAGCGGAGCATGCCGGAGGCGCCGATCGGGTTCGATGACAGCACTCCGCCCGAGCAGTTCACCGGGATCCGGCCGTCCATCGCCGTCTCGCCCGCCTCGGTCAGCTTCCAGCCGTCGCCCTCGGCGGCGAAGCCGAGGTTCTCCAGCCACATCGGCTCGAACCACGAGAACGGCACGTAGATCTCCGCGGCGTCGATCTCGTCGATCGGGCTGGTGATCCCGGCCTGCTTCCACAGCGCTGCCGCCGCCTCGCGGCCCGCCTGAGGGTTCACCTGGTCGCGCTCGGCGGCCGTGGTGGGCTCCGAGCGCATGACCGTGCCGTGGATCCACGCCGGGTTCGGCGACGACTTCGCGACATCCTCGTCCACGATCACCAGGGCGCAGGCGCCGTCCGAGGACGGACAGGTCTCCTCGTAGCGGATCGGGTCCCACAGCATCTGGGAGGCGAGAACCATCTCGACGGTCTTCTCCTCGCGCAGGTGCGCGTAGGGGTTCTTCAGCGCGTTGGTGCGGTCCTTCGCGGCGACGATGGCGCCCACGTGCGTGGGCGCCCCCGATCGGCGGATGTAGGAGCGCACGTGCGGCGCGAAGTAGCCGCCGGCGCCGGCGTGCACCGGCATCACGAACGGCACAGGCACCGACAGGGCCCACATCGCGTTGGACTCCGACTGCTTCTCGAAGGCCACCGTGAGCACCCGCTTGTGCACACCCGCCTGGACCAGGGAGGACGCGACGATCGCGGTCGAGCCGCCGACCGAGCCGGCGGTGTGCACCCGCAGCAGCGGCTTGCCTGCCGCGCCGAGCGCCTCGGCGAGGTACAGCTCGGGCATCATCACGCCCTCGAACAGGTCGGGCGCCTTGCCGACGACGATCGCGTCGATCTCCTCGAGCGTCATCCCGGCGTCCTCGAGCGCCCGGTCCATCGCCTCCCGGCACAGGCCCGCCATCGAGACGTCCTCACGTTTCGCCCGGTGGTGGGTCTGGCCCACGCCGATCACGGCGGCCGGCATCTTGCCCATCAGTTCCCCGTCCCTTCCGAGGTGGTCTCCATCACGCACACCAGGTTCTGCTGGAGCGCGGGACCGCTGGTCGCATGGCCGAGCGCCTTGTCCGCGGTGCCGTCCCAGATCCGGCGGGCCGCCTCGCCGATCCGGATCGCGCCGCCGGTGAACATCGGGTTGCCGGCCAGGGGGCCGCCGGACGGGTTGATCCGTACGCCGGCGTCGAGGCCCAGCTCGGCGCGGAGGATGAGCTCCTGGTGGCTGAACGGAGCGTGCAGCTCCGCGACGTCCACGCCGTCGACACCGCCGGCGGCCGCGACCGCGCGTGCGGCCGACTCCGAGCGGGTCAGGTCGCGCGTGCCGAAGTGCAGCCCGTCGGTGTGGTGTGCGAGGCCGGTGATCCAGGCGGGGCGCTCGCGCACCTCCCGTGCTCTGTCGCCCGCGGCGAGCACGAGCGCCGCAGCGCCGTCGGTCACCGGAGCGGCGTCGTGCTTGCGCAGCGGATCCGCGTACATCGGCCGCGCGAGGAGGTCCTCGACGCTCGACCCGCCCGCGCGCACGGCGTACTCGTTCTTCTCCGCGTCCGACAACGACCGGTTGACGACCTCCGCCATCGCGGCCTCGTCCCAGAGCCCGGCGTCGATGCCCAGTCGCGCCTGCAGCGCGGCGATCGAGACGGTGTCAGGCCACAGTGGCGTCAGCGTGTACGGGTCGAGCTGGAGGGCGAGAGTGCGCCGGAGCACGCCCGCCGACGCCTTGCCGAAGCCGAACACGAGGGCGGTGTCGACCTCGCCGGTCTGGATCTTGATCCACGCCTCGTAGAGCGCCCAGGCCGCGTCCATCTCGACGTGGGACTCGTTGACCGGGGGGAGCACGCCGATGGCGTCGATCGCGCTCACGAAGGAGAACGACCGCCCGGCGAGGTAGTCCGAGGACCCCGAGCACCAGAACCCGACGTCCTTCTTCGTCCACCCGGTCTGCTCGTAGCACTCCGCGAAGATCGGGATCAGGAGCTCGGCACAGGTGGGAGATCCGTCGAAGTCCTGCATCTGTCGCTGGGCGAACCCGACGACGGCAACATCACGCATGTCTGTGTGTCCTTCTGCTGCTTGGGCTGGGGCTCGCCACGTCAGAGGTGGTGCTTGTAGGTGTCGAAGTCCGCGTCCGGCTCGCCGGTCGGCGCGAAGTGGCTGATGTTCTCGATGGTGGTGCCCCACTCCTCGCGGGGCTTCCAGACCGCCTTCACGCGCAGCCCCATCCGGACCTCCTCGACCGGGATCTCGAGGATCAGGTGCTGCAGGGCGATGTCCGCGCCGTCGAGCAGGATGTACGCCGAGACGTACGGCGGCGTGATCTTCTGGCCGAGGAACGGGACGTTGACGATGCAGAAGGTGGTGACGGTGCCGACGTCCGGGAGCTCGATCTCCTCCACCGTCGGCACGCCGTCGACCGGGCAGGCCGGCCGCGGCGGCACGTAGACCTTCTCGCACGCCGGGCACCGCTGGCCGAGGATCCGGCCCTCCGAGAGTCCCTGGAAGAAGGCGGACTCCTCGGGGGAGGCGGCGTAGGTGTAGTCGAGGCTGACCGGCGTCACGATGCCGGTGAGCTGCTCGAGGCTGCGTGCCGGCTGCGCGGCCGCCTCGACCTCCGACGTGGGCACCCCGAGGGCATCCGGGACGAAGACCACGTCGGTGATCGCGCCGGTGCGCTCCGCCGCCCACCGGGCGCGGACCCGCATGCCGGTGCTGACCTCGGCCGCGCTGGTCACGTCGACGGCGTGCAGGATCGGTGAGGTCGCGCCGTCGAGCGTCACCAGGGCGAAGGCGAAGGGGCGGTCGAAGGGCTGGCCCGCGACCGGCTCGCTCACCCAGGTCCACGAGGTGACGGTCCCGGTCTCCGGCAGGTCGACGAAGTCGGCGGTCGCCTGATGGGTGACCGGGTCGAACTCCGGAGGCGGTACGACGACACGGCCGTCGCTCAGACGTGCGCCGATGAAGTGGCCATCGCGCAGCCCGGTGAGGAAGCGGCCCAGCACCGGGCCGACGGATCGGGTGTAGTCGAAGGCGACCGTGACCGGTGCCGACAGGGTGCGACTCATGGCGAAAGTGAAACACGTTCTAGAAATGGTTCGCAACGGGGTGCATGATTCGGACCATGAAACTGGGTCTTCAGCTGGGCTACTGGGGCGCGCAGCCTCCGCAGGGCGTCGGGGAGCTGGTCGCCGCGGCGGAGGACGCCGGCTTCGACGCGATCTTCACGGCCGAGGCATGGGGGAGCGACGCGTTCACGCCGCTCGCCTGGTGGGGCCGCGAGACCTCCCGGGTCCGTCTCGGCACTTCGATCGTGCAGATGTCCGGCCGCACCCCGACCTCGATCGCGATGCACGCGCTGACCCTCGACCATCTGACGAACGGCCGGGTGATCCTCGGCATGGGGGTGAGCGGCCCGCAGGTCGTGGAGGGCTGGTACGGCCAGCCGTTCTCCAAGCCGCTGGCCCGCACGCGCGAGGTGGTCTCGATCATCAGGAAGGTGCTCGCTCGCGAGGAGCCGGTCACCAACGACGGCCCGCACCACCCGCTGCCCTACCGGGGCCCCGGCTCGGTCGGGCTGGGCAAGTCGCTGAAGCCGATCGTGCACCCGTTCCGGTCGGACCTGCCGATCTGGCTGGGCGCCGAGGGGCCCAAGAACGTGGCCCAGACCGCGGAGATCGCCGACGGGTGGATCCCGATCTTCTACACCCCCAAGAGCGCCGGCATGTACCAGCCGTGGCTCGACGAGGGCTTCGCCAGGCCCGGCGCGCGTCGTACGCGCGAGCAGTTCGAGATCGCCGCGACCTGCCACCTGCAGGTCGTCGCGGACGCCGAGGAGAGGCAGCGGGTCGTCGACGCGATGAAGCCCTTCGTGTCCCTCTACATGGGTGGCATGGGCGCCAAGGAGCAGAACTTCCACAAGCAGGTGTTCGAGCGGATGGGCTACGGGGAGCTCGCCGACGAGGTCCAGGAGCTCTACCTGGGCGGGGAGAAGGACAAGGCCACCGCGCTGATCCCCGACGAGCTCGTCGACGACATGCACATCATCGGCACCGCCGCCGAGGTCAAGGAGCGGGTCGCGCAGTGGGAGGAGACCGGGGTGACCACGCTCCTGCTCAGCTGCCGCAGTGACGCGGAGGTCCGGCAGGTCGCCGAGCTGCTCGCCTGAGTCTGCCGAACCGGTTCCGCGCCTCGCTGCCACCGTCTACCGTTTCGACATGCGTCCTCGGCACGAGAACGTCGCGACCGTCCTGGTGGATCCGGGCGCGCTCGCGGACGTCGAGCTGGAGCTGATGGAGCTCGACCTCCGCGTCTGGCCGATCGCGACGGCCCCGATCTGCACCGACGGGCCGCGCACGGCGTTCCAGGTCCGGCGAACGATGCTGATGGCCAAGCGCGGCGCCTGGGACGTCGCCGCCGGCTGGACGCCGGTGTGGGTCAGCTTCGGCGAGAGCTGGTACGACGGCGACGAGCCGCTCCCGTGGGCGGCGCACCAGGTGCTGTGGCAGTTGCTCGAGGCCCATCACGACCAGGTCCGCTACCAGCGCCGGCTCGGCGGGGTCCGTCCACTGGCCGTCCCCGTCGAGTAGCGGGTTGCCGCAGTAGTAGAACACGTTCTATCTTCGGTACGCGCGCTCGTGTCTCGCGCGCCACGCAACCACCGAAGGACGGCGATGGACGACACCCTGCGGACCGGCATCCACAACGGGCACCTGATGGTGGCCGCCCTCAAGCGCCACCGGAACCGGCCGGTGATCCATCTCGGCGAGGTCACCCTGACCGGCGGCGAGGTCGCCGCGCGGATCAGCCAGTACGTCCAGGCGTTCGAGTCCCTGGGCGCCGGCACCGGTACGGCGGGAGCGCTGCTGGCCCTGAACCGGCCGGAGGTGCTGTTCATCCTCGGCGCCGGGCAGACCCAGGGCTACCAGCGCACCTCGCTGCACCCACTGGGCTCGGCCGACGACCACGCCTACGTCATCAACGATGCCGGGATCAGCACGCTGATCATCGACCCCTACTTCGCCGAGCGGGCCGGGGAGCTGCTCGAGAAGTGCCCGGGGCTGAAGCAGGTGCTGACGATCGGGCCGGTGCCCGAGTCGCTCGCCGAGGTCGGCACCGACATCACGGCGGTCGCGGCGACGTTCGACCCGGTCCCGCTGGCGGCGAAGGTGCTTCCGCCCGACCACATCGTGTCGCTCGTCTACACCGGCGGCACGACGGGCAAGCCCAAGGGGGTGATCGGCACGGTCCAGGCCATGAACACGATGAGCCAGATCCAGATGGCGGAGTGGGAGTGGCCAGAGCAGCCGCGGTTCCTGATGTGCACCCCGCTCTCCCACGCCGGCGCCGCGTTCTTCGTGCCGGTCGTGCTCAAGGGCGGCACCCTCTTCGTCTCTGCCCGGTTCGACCCCGCCGAGGTGCTGCAGACGATCGAGGAGCAGCGGATCACCTCGCTGATGGTCGTCCCGACGATGCTCTACGCGCTGATGGACCACCCGGACTCGCGCACCCGCGACCTCTCGTCCCTGGAGACCGTCTACTACGGCGCGTCGGCCATCAACCCGGTCCGCCTCAAGGAGGCGATCGAGCGGTTCGGGCCGATCTTCGCGCAGTACTACGGGCAGTCGGAGGCGCCCATGGTGATCAGCTACTTCCCCAAGGGCGACCACGTCGACGAGAGCGGCAAGCCGATCGAGTCGCGGCTCAGCTCCTGCGGCCGGCCCTCGGCGTACATCCGCGCCGCGCTGCTCGGTGAGGACGGCAGCCCGGTGCCGCAGGGCGAGCCGGGGGAGATCTGTGTGGCCGGCCCGCTGCTGGCCGGGGGGTACTGGCAGCTGCCGGAGGAGACCGCGGGAGCGTTCCGGGACGGCTGGCTGCACACCGGCGACGTGGCCCGGGAGGACGAGGACGGGTTCTGGTACATCGTCGACCGCACGAAGGACATGATCGTGACCGGCGGCTTCAACGTCTTCCCGCGCGAGGTCGAGGACGTGGTCGCCGAGCACCCCGCCGTCGCGCAGGTGGGCGTGATCGGCACCCCGCACGAGCGGTTCGGCGAGGCGGTCACCGCGATCGTCGTACTGCGTGAGGACGCGGCACGGGACGAGGAGTCGGTCGCTCGGATGACGACCGAGATCCAGGAGATGGTGAAGGCGCGCAAGGGCTCGGTGCACGCGCCGAAGGACGTGATCGTCGCCGACGCGCTGCCACTGACCGCGCTCGGCAAGCCGGACAAGAAGGCGCTGCGGGCGACGTACTGGGAGGGGCAGGGCCGCAGCGTCGGGTGACGCCGCGGCCCCTGGGTGGGCGAGGGGCGCTCAGACGCCTTCCTTGACCGGGTAGATCTCCTGGGCCACCAGGCCGTGCGCCTCGCGGTGCACGGTGATGGCCGTCTCGGCGTCAGGCGCGTCGACGAGGCAGAAGATCTTCCCGTCCGACTCGTCGACCCAGTACCGCAGGTACTGCACGTCGTAGCCGGCCTGGGTGGCGAGGTCCGCCTGGTGTGCCTTGACGACGTCGTCGATCCCGACGCCGCCCTCGACGGTGTGAACGTCCATGAAGAGAGCCATGGTGTGCTCCTCGGGGTGAGAGGTGGACTGAGTCCCCGACGGTACGAGCGAGCAGGCCCCTGCCGGATCGGTGGCGGATGCCCAGGTTGGCGGTGACCGGTGCCTAGGTTGCCGGGGCCAGCTCCGCGGCCCGACGTGCGGCATCGGCACGGTTGCCGACCCCCAGCTTGGCCAGCACCGAGGACACGTGGTGGTCCACCGTGCGCGGCGACAGCACCAGCCGCTCAACGATCTGAGCATTGGTGAGGCCCGCCGCGAGATGGGTCAGGACGTCCGCCTCCCGTGCCGTCAGGCCGAGGGGATGTGCCTTCGTCGTGGAACGGGGGCCGCGGGCCACCCTGCTGACGCCGGCGTCCCGCAGCAGGCGCCTCACCTTCGTCGCGGCCGGTTCGGCACCGAGCGCCAGGAGCACACCCAGTGACTCCTCGAGCAGCGCGGGGTCGGCCGAGCACGCCAGCGCCACCGCGGCCTCGTACGGGCACCCGCGCTTCCGCCACGCCG
>NZ_SSXI01000028.1:0-1824 GCF_004803405.1 Nocardioides sp.
GGAGATGATCGTGTACCCGTTCGTGGTCGTGGTCACCGTCTTCGACGCCGGCGCCGAGGTCTCACCAGCCAGACTGGACACCGCCGTGTTCGTCAACGGCGTACCCGCCGGAATTCCCGCAGCAGCCACGGCCTCGTAGACCAGCTGGTTCGGCGTGTTGGTCGGCACATCGTTCAGCGTCCAGGTCAGCACCTGGCGATTCTGCGCGTCGGTCGAGATCGCCGGCGCCGGCGAGGCCGACCCATCCACATACGTCATCCCCTCCGGCAGCACGTCCCGGATCACATACCCGTCCACCTCCGGCGCGATCGTGCCCGTGCCGTTGGCCGAGTACGTCAGCGTGAACTCCGCCGGGACCCCCGGCGTCACCGTGTTCTGCGCCGAGGACTTCCGGATCGCCGGAGTGGCCAGCACCACCCACACCACGTCGCGGCGAGCGTTGGTGTGGGGGTACCGCTCGCCGGGAGTCTCGGTGATCGGCCGGTAGTCGGCGTCCGACACCCAGGTGCCGTTGCGCAGGTAGGAGCCGAACGTCCAGATGTCCTGACCGATGGCCACGTCGTCCTGGATCCTCGTGGGCACGCGGAACTGGATGCCGATCGCGCCCTCCGCGGCGTACGCCGAGTGCGGGTAGGTCATCCGGACCGCGGTCACCGCCTCGTTCGCCGGCGGTGTCGAGGACCAGGTGCCCACGCCGCAGCTGAAGGTGTTGGGATCGCCCGTGCCACCGGTGTAGTACTCGACCACGGCGCCGGCAGGCGGGCCGTCCAGCTTCTTCCCGGCCTGGTTCTCCAGGCTCACCCAGTACTCGATCGGTCGCTCGGCCGTGGGATTGAAGTCGACGTACTGGGCATCGAGGACCTGGCACACGCCGTACCGCGCGGTCGACGGCACCTCGTCGGCGCTGAAGTGGTTGGCGGTGTAGGTCCACGTCGTGGTGCCGGTCGGCACACGATAGGTGTCGTCCCACCGGTCGCCGCCGTTGCCCGTGTACCAACGGATCCACGCGGAGCTGAACCCGCCCGGCAGCGTGTAGGTCTTGGTGGCCGCGTTGTTGCCGGCCAGGTCCGTGTACTGCTGGCCGGTCGGCGCCCTGTAGGTCGGCGCGTCCGACGTCAACCGGACCGACCCGCTCTGATCGGTGAGGACGCGGAACCACATCTGGCCGGCGGCCACGTAGTCCCAGTCCGTCGGGAGCGGGTTGCCGAAGGAGTCGTGGGTGGGCGCGTTCAGCAGGTCGTAGTTGATGTCGCTCAGCGTCAGCGTGAACACTCCCGGCTGGCCCGCGACCGGGGCCAGCGTGCAGGAGCCGACGAAGTTCGTGTGTCGCGGGTTCGACGGCACCGTGGAGTACGGGTGCCCGTCGGCCTGACCCAGGTCGTGCTCGGTGCAGCCCTGCTTCCCGTAGTTGTCCGGCAGACCGACCCCGGAGGGGTGGGTGCCGAGCACGACCGGGTTGCCGTTCACGTCCGCCAGGGTCAACCGGTAGCTCACCGTGTCGGGGCCCGGGTCGGAGCCGTTGCCCAGCCGCAGCGACCAGTTGAACGGAACGTCGACGTAGCTGGGGTTGCGGACGTCGTCCCAGTTGCCGGCGTACCAGGACGTACCGGCGAACTGCATGTCCAGCGCGAAGGGGTTGCGGATCAAGATCGGCGGCAGCGTGACCTTCTCACCGCTCGGGCTGGTGCCGTCGATCACGATCTCCTCGTTGGTGCTGCCGTTGGCGACCACGGGGGTCTGCAGGACGATCGCCGTGCCCTGCACGACCGTGCCGAAGTTGCACGTCAGCGTCATCCCGTCCTCGGAGATGCTCGACGGCGGCGT
>NZ_SSXI01000028.1:1870-6906 GCF_004803405.1 Nocardioides sp.
ACGCGAGATGGAGGCGGGGGGACTGACCCACTCGCCCTTGATCTCGTACACCGTCGCAGCCGAGGCCGGCCCGGCGACGGCACCAAGGCCGGTCACCGCCACCAGCAACGAGATCACGACGATCGTCCATCGCCGAAGCAGCGACCTTGCTGCCGCGGTCGTACGACTTGGTGGTGCAGGCATGCGCGTCATGACAACTTCTCTCCTCGGAGGGATGGAGTCCCGAAACAACACCTGCGAGGACTCCCGAGTGGTAGATGCCCCTTCACCCTGCAGCCGTTCCGTGCGAGGAGCCCAGGGGTGGAGCGCATTTGGTCCGGCAGTTGGTCCGCTCTGGTCCGCCCGTGGTCCAGGCGGATCGACCAGGCGTGGATCAGCTGGACCGTGCTCATCCGACCCACCGGCATGGTTTCGCCGTCATCGGGAATCGTGTGTGGTGTGAGCAAGCGACTCGCCGACTGGCCCTCCGTGACCGACAGGTTCCTCCACGTGGAGGGCCGCCGAGTCCGGATCCTGTCCGCGCGAGGCCGACGGACGCCGGGGGCCGAGCCGCAGCTGCTCGTGCACGGCCTCGGCGGCTCGTCGGTGACGTGGGTGGAGGTGATCCGCGGTCTCTCACGACGCGGCCCGGTCGTGGCCGTCGATCTGCCCGGCTTCGGTCGGACGCCGATCGTCGACGACGACTCCCTCACCGTGCAGGGGTATCGGGACTTCGTGCTCGAGGTGGCCGATGCCCTCGCCTGGGACAGGTTCACCCTGCACGGCAACTCGATGGGCGGCCTGATCGGGACCCTCCTCGCCGCGAAGCATCCTGACCGGGTCGACCGACTCGTCCTGGTGTCCCCGGCGTTGCCGCCGCGCACGCCACTGGGGTTCCTGCGACCGAACCGGGCCACGATCGACGGGATGCTGCCGGTCGCGATCTCATCCCTCACGGCAGCCGCCCTGGGCGTCGTGGGGCTCGCCGGTCCCGGGCTCGACGCGCGTCGCAACCGTGCGATGCTCAGGCTGATCTTCCCCGACCCGGACGGCGTGGACCGTGCAGTCCTCGACCTCATGGCCGCGGACTTCGCCGAGGACATCGCGGGCGTGGACCGGCGTCGGGCTCTCCTGTCCGCCACCCGCTCGATCTCCTCGTTGTGGGCCGACCCTCGATGCAGCTGGCGCGCGGTCCGGCAGGTCCAGGCTCCGACGCTCCTGCTCGGAGGCACGCAGGACGCCCTGGTCCCCGCGAAAGTGCTCCGGGCCGTGCTTGCGGAGCGACCGGACTGGGAGGGCCACGTGCTCGACGACCGGCGTCACGCGCTGATGCTCGAGGACCCGGAGGCCTATCTGCGCATCTTCGACGATTGGCACACCGGGGCGGCCGCGGCCTGATCCGGCCGCCTCTCGCGACGGCGCCGGTCGCACCAGGACCGGACGAACCGTGGACCAAATGCGTCCCGCCCTCTCCCCCGTGACGCCTGTCGATGTCAGCGTTCCCCACTCGGGCCTTCACTCGGTTCGGCACCTCCCGTGCCGTGGCCTGCGGGCCGACCGCACAGATGGAGAAGCGACATGGAGCAGTCCAGGAAGCACCACCCGTCCCCGGCACGCCGCACTGTGCTGGTCGGTGGTCTGGCGGCCACCGCCGGTCTGGCCGTCTCCTCGCCGGCGCGCGCGACCGAAGGAGGCGGCAGCATGACCACCACCCAGATCCTCGCCGGGATGGGCGCCGGCGTCGCGTCGTACGACCCGCCCGTGACGGCGGTCGCGGCCACGGTGACGCTCCACTCCGACACCGGGTTCGTCCCGGCCCTGGTGCCGAGCGATGCGCCGTTGCGCGCGCTGGTCTCGGACAGCGTGAACGGCACGATCGTGACGTCCTGCACGGGCGCCCTCGGGGCGCACAACCTCAACGGACTGCTCAAGTGGGCCGACGGCACGACCAGCGCCTACACGATCGACTCCGTGGAGGGCGAACGCATGAACGGGCACGTCCTGCTGCATGCGACCGGCACCATCAAGAACGGCTACTACGCCGGGGCCAAGGTCGACCGCCTGGAGTCCAGGCTCAGCGACGACATGTCCACCTGCGTCGCCGGCGGCGGGCCGGTGACCGGGACCACCGGGTCGGTCGTCATCAACGTCACGCTTCCCTAGCGGAGCACGCGGACCAGGGTGCTCCGAGCCACCGGGGTCAGCGCGGCGAACCGGTCGGCGACGCCGTTCGGTCGGTGGCGTGCTGCTGGGCGACCCATGCGGCGATCTGCGCCCGCGAGCGGAAGCCGAGCTTGGTCAGGATGCGCTGGGCGTGGGTCTCCGCGGTCCGCACCGAGATCGTCAGCCGAGCCGCGATCTGCCGGTTGCTGAGGCCCTCGCCGATCAGCTCGGCGACCTCACGCTCGCGAGCCGTGAGGACGGTGTCCTGCTCCGACGACGCGGCTGCCGCGTGCGAGGTCAGCTCGCCCAGGGCGTAGGCGACGCCCTGATCGACGCTCAGGGCACGTCCGCGCCGGAAGGCGGCCTCGAACCGCTGGTCACCGAGCTGCGCGCGGGCGCCCTGCACGCACGCCTCGTGGTGCGGGTACATGTGCTGGTAGGTCAGCAGGGGGCGCCCCATGACCTCCCACAGGCTGTCGGCGATACCCAACAGCATGACCGCCCGCTCATGGTGACCCAGCGCGTGCTCGGCCCACGCGAGGGTCTCCTCCGACCAGCCGAGCCCGGTCAGGTCGCGGATCCCGCGGCGCAGGTCGATGCTCTGCTGGATGAGCGCGACCGCCCCGGGAAGGTCTCCCCGCTGGAGGACGGACAGGCCGATGGTCCACAGCGCGTACGAACGGTGGAAGCACTCGCCCTCGGGCTCGGTGATCCGCATGGTCTCCTCGTGGCACCAGGCCGACCGTTCGACGTCCCCGAGCAGCGCCGGCGCGAAGGACAAGGACAGGAGCAGGTCGAGCCGGACAGTCAGGTCGCGCCCCGGCTCCAGCAGCGCGAGGCCCGCCTCGAACTCCTTCGTCGCGGCAGGAAGATCGCCGCTGTAGAGCCGTACCGACCCCTCCACCCAGTGGGCACAGGCAGCGCTCGCGGGGTCTGCCACCGTGGCCAGGATCTCCCGGGCTGCTGCCAGTCTCTGCCGGCCGCCGGCGAAGTCGCCGTCGGCAAGGGCGAGCGAGCCGTCGGTGAGCAGCGCGCGAGCGCGTACGGCGGACGGCGGTCCCGGCTGGTCGAGCGCCCGGGAGAACCACAGCCGACCCTCCCGGGCCCAGCCGCGGCCCCACCAGTAGAAGTGGAAGAGCGCGGTCAGGATGCGAAGCGCGGCATCGACCTCAGCGGGCCGGGTGAGGGAGAAGTCGAGGGCGGCCTGGATGTTGGTGTGCTCCCGGTCCAGCCGGGCGAACCATGCGACCTGCCGAGCGCTGACCCACTCGGCGTCCGCCTGCTCCACCATCCGCAGGTACGCGTCTCGGTGCCTGCGCTGGAGGCGTGCCCGCTCCTCGCTCTGGCCGAGCTGCTCGCGGCCGAACTCCCGGATGGTGTCCAGCATCCGGTAGCGGACCCCGTCCGGATGACGCTCCCCGGTCAGGATCGACTTGTCGAGCAGGTTCGCCAGGAGCTCCGAGACCGTGACGACGTCCAGACCGTCGCCCGAGCAGACCGCTTCCGCGGTGTCCAGCTCGAAGCCTCCGGCGAAGACCGAGAGCCGCGCCCACAGGAGCTTCTCCAGGGGCGAGCACAGGCCGTGGCTCCACTCGATGCACGAGCGCAGCGTCCGCTGCCGCGCCGGCGCCTGTCTCAGTGGGGAGCTCAACAGGTGTGGGTGGTCGGACAGCCTGGCGAGCACCTCCTTCTCCGAGAAGGCGCGCAGGCGCGCCGCAGCGAGCTCGATCGCCAGCGGCAGCCCGTCGAGTCGCCGGCAGATCTCGGCGACGTCGCGGCGGTTGCCCTCGGTGAGGCCGTAGTCGCTCACCACCGAGGTGGCCCGGTCGACGAAGAGCTCCACGGCGCCGTACTCGAGCAGGTTGCGGTCGTCGGGCTGGGCCGGATCGGGCAGCGCGAGGGGCGACACCGGCATGACGACCTCGCCCTCGATTCCCAGCCACTCGCGACTCGTCGCCAGGATCTGAAGGTCCGAACAGGCCTGCAGCAGGGCGTCGGCGAGCGCCGCGGTGGCGTCGATGACGTGCTCGGAGTTGTCCAGCACGAGCAACAGCCGCCGCGAGGCCAGGTAGTCGATGAGCATCTCCAGTGGCGCGCGACCCGCCTGCTCCCGCAGACCGAGCGACGCTGCGACCGTGTGCACGACGAGCGCCGGGTCGCTGACCTGGTCCAGCTCGACGAGGACCGTGCCGTCGGAGAACGACCGGCTCACGGTGTTCGCGACCTCCAGGGCCAGGCGGGTCTTGCCCACGCCGCCCGGGCCGGTCAGGGTCACCAGGCGAGAGATGGAGAGCAGGCGCCTGGCCTCCGCCACGTCGCGTCGACGGCCGACGAAGCTGCTCAGCGCCAGGAAACGACCCGAGCTCGCACCCCGCTCGGGGTGACCCATGCGACGATCGTAGTCCCCCGGCGGCCCTCAGGATCCCTGTCGGCAGCAACAGCGGCACCAGGGTTCCCCACGGCTCCTACCGGGATTCGCGACCGGTGCCGGACTACGGTCGGGACATGACTGCTGCCCACCTGCCGATCGACGTCCTGGCCTGATGACGGTCACGATCCTTGACGGCGGGCTCTCCAACGCGCTCGAGGACCGCGGCCACGACCTGAGCACCGACCTCTGGACCGCGCGGCTGCTGCTCGACGACCCCCGTGAGATCGCCGCCGTGCACCGGACCTACTACGAGGCCGGTGCCGACGTCGCGACCTCAGCCAGCTACCAGGCCAGCGACGAGCTGCTCGCGGCGAGCGTCCGGATCGCCCGCGACGTGCGCGACGAGGTCGCAGCCGAGACCGGCCGGCGGCTGCTGGTGGCCGGATCCGTCGGGCCGTACGGCGCCGTGCTGGCCGACGGGTCCGAGTACCGCGGCCGGTACGGCGTCCCGGCCGCGACGCTG
>NZ_SSXI01000070.1:0-456 GCF_004803405.1 Nocardioides sp.
AGCAAGCCGCGCCACGTCGGGCTGGTGGTCGGGCTGATCACGACGTTCCTCCTGCTGGGATTCGTGGCACTGGTGGCGATCATCAGCCTCACCAACTGACTCGGCACCGTGACATGATGCGGGACGAGTTCGAGCGGACTCTCCGCTCGCCCGTCTGAGGAGATTGCGGATGTCCGACCCGAACCAGCCCTCGCCGCCTCCTGGTTGGTATCCGGACGGGCAGGGCGGACAGCGGTGGTGGGACGGCGCGCAGTGGACCGAGCACACTCAGCCGCCCCAGGCTCCGCAGCCGCCCCAGGCTCCGCCGCAGCCGCAGGTCCCCGGCGCCGACCAGCCCACAGTCGTCGCGCCCCACCGCGCCGCCGACTTCGGGCAGCACGCGCCGCCCGGACAGCCCCCGTACGGCGCGCCGACGGGCCAGCAGCCCTACGGCCAGCAGCCCTACGGCCAGCAGCC
>NZ_SSXI01000070.1:518-2154 GCF_004803405.1 Nocardioides sp.
CCGGTCTTGGCACGCCCTCCGGCTCCGGAGGCGGGAACAAGAAGCTCTTCCTGATCGTCGGTGGTGCCGTCGGCGCTCTGGTGCTGGCGATCCTGCTCCTCGTCGTCCTCCTCAAGGTGATCGGGGGCGGGAGCCCAGCGGCAGTGGCCGAGGACTACTTCGGCGCGTTCGCCGAGGACGACTACACCCAGCAGTGCGAGCTGCTCTCGAAGGACCGGCGGGACAGCCTCCTCGAGGAGGCCGACGTCGACGACTGCGACCAGTACGCCGCGAGCGCCGATGACCGCAACAAGGAGCTGAACAGCTACTACGAGGACCAGTACGGCGAGTCCTACCAGGACATCCGGGACGACACCGAGTACGAGTTCGAGGTCAAGGACGTGGAGGAGGACGGGGACGAGGCGTTCGTCGACTACGAAGTCACGACCACCTACGACGGTGACAACCAGGACTACCTCGATACCGTCCTCGACGGTGACGAGGAGCAGGCCGAGGACGGCACGATGCGGCTCGTCGAGGAGGACGGCGACTGGAAGGTCGCTCAGGAGAGCTACGACGAAGACGAGATCGGAGAGGGTGAGTAGCGCCTGCTCGTGAGGAACACCTCGGCGTTCGTCCTCGTCCTCCTCGCCACGCTGGTCGCCCCGCTCCCGATCGGGACCAGCTGGCTGTCGGCGCGCGTCGACGACCGCGAGAAGTACGTCGAGACCGTGTCCCCTCTCGCCGACGACCCCGACGTACGACGGCTGCTGTCCGACGCCGCCGCGCGGGCGGCGACGGACGCGCTCCAGCAGCACATCCCGGTCGGGCTGCCCCCGCAGCTCGCGGAATGGGCGCGCGAGGCGGCCGACATGGTCGTGGAGGGTCCTGGCTTCCAGGAATTCTGGGACCAGGCCAACGCGGACGTCCATGCCGAGGTGAAGGGGCTCGTCGACGACCCCGAGGCGCGAGCCGAGGGGTACGTCACGGTCGACGCGAGCCCCTTGCTCGGCCAGGTGCTGCTCTCGCTCGAGGAGCGCGGGATCCCCGTCGGCCTGCTGCCCGACGTGCCGCTCAACATCCCGGTCGTGCCGGAGTCGGAGCTGATCGAGGTGAGCGACCAGTACCGCGCCGCGGACACCGCCTCCCGATGGCTGCCGGTCGTGTGGGGCGGGCTGGTCGTACTCGCCGTACTCGTGGCCGCGGGGTGGCGCGGGCGGGTGCGCACCCTGGGCTTCGCGCTGCTCGGCGTAGCGCTCGCGGCCGGAGTGGTCCTGATGGCCGTCGATCCGCTCGCGGAGTTCGCTGCCGATCAGGCCGGGGTCGGCCAGGAGGAGCTCGTGGGGATGATGCTCGACGTCGTGCTGACGTCGCTGTCGTCGTACGCGAAGGGCTTCCTGGTGAGTGCGCCGATCGGCCTGATTCTGGTGGCGGTCACGATGTGGCCGCGACGACGACGGGATTCGTTCAAACCGCACACGGAGGACCCGCTCGCTGCCTAGGCTTCGTCTGTGAGCCACCAATATCCGAGCCCTGGCCAGCCGGGCGAGCAGCCGCCGACCCAGATGGCGCCGCCGAGCGGCCAGACCCCCGGAGCTCCGCAGTACGGCGGTCCTGGTGGCTACCCGCCGCAGGGTCCCGGTGGCTACCCGCCGCA
>NZ_SSXI01000070.1:2164-7435 GCF_004803405.1 Nocardioides sp.
GGGCGGCTATCCGCCGCAGGGTCCTGGTGGCTATCCGCCGCAGGGCCCCGGCGGCTATCCCGGCGGTGGCGGCTACCCGGGTGGCCCTGGTGGGTTCGGGGCTCCTCCGACCGGTGGTGGCGGGAGCAAGAAGGGCCTCATCATCGGCATCATCGCGGTGGTCGCCGTGCTCGTGCTGGTCGGTGCGGCGGTGCTGGCGTTCGCCCTGCTCGGCGACGACGACGACGTCAAGGGTGCGAAGGACGACCCGACCACGTCGGAGGCGACGACGGAGTCGCCGACCGAGTCCGACACCACCGAGACCACGGACTCCGGCGACGTTCCGACCGAATCGCCCACGATCACCTCGCAGGCGTTCCTCGACTCCCTGCTCGAGGGCAACTGCCTCGCCGTCGAGGGGCTCTCCACCCCGGAGTACTTCCAGCGCGAGTTCACCGACCAGGCGGGCTGCCAGGCGAACGCCGGCAACCTGGAGATGTCGAACGCCGAATACACCTTCGACGAGCCCCGGATCAGCGGGACCACAGCGGTCGTGACCGGCGACGTCTTCGCCCCCAACACCGGCAAGACGCTCGACTCCACGTGGAACCTCGTCGCCACTGACGGCGTCTGGCTCGTCGACGGCTTCGTCTACACCGAGGGCGGCTGAGCCCAGCCACGGCTATCCCGAGCCACGGGGCCTACCCCCGTGGCTCGACACATTCTGGCGGCGGCGAGTGGCCGCCGCCCTCCTAGGCTGATTTGTATGGCTGAGGCGAAGAAGGCGTACACGCGGGACATGAACTACGTCCCCGACCGGATCACCAGGGACGCCCGACGGCCCGAGCACGGACCGGTCGCCGGCGAGCTGTGGCCCGTGGAGCCGGGCCGCTACCGGCTCGTCGCCGCGGCGGCCTGCCCATGGGCGAACCGTTCGATCATCGTTCGCAAGCTGCTCGGTCTCGAGGACGTGATCTCGCTCGGCATGCCGGGGCCCGTTCACGACGAGCGCAGCTGGACCTTCGACCTCGACCCCGGCGGGCGCGACCCGGTGCTCGGCATCGAGCGGCTCCAGGAGGCCTACCTCAAGCGGCTCCCCGACTACTCCCGCGGCATCACCGTGCCCGCGATCGTCGAGGAGTCGACGGGGAAGCTCATCACCAACGACTTCCGGTGGATCACCCACGACCTCTTCCACGAGTGGAAGGAGTTCCACCGTGAGGATGCACCCGACCTCTGGCCCGTCCGTCTCCGCGAGGAGATGGACGAGGTGATGGAGCGGATCTTCACCGAGGTCAACAACGGTGTCTACCGCTGCGGCTTCGCCGGCTCCCAGGACGCGTACGACGAGGCGTACGACCGTCTCTTCACCGCTCTGGACTGGTTGGAGGAGCGCCTGACCGACCAGCGCTACCTGATGGGCGAGGCGATCACCGAGGCCGACGTGCGTCTGTTCACGACGCTGGCGCGGTTCGACGCGGTCTACCACGGCCACTTCAAGTGCAACCGGCAGACGCTCGCCGAGCTGCCCGCGCTGTGGGGCTACGCGCGCGACCTGTTCCAGACCCCGGGCTTCGGCGAGACGATCGACTTCGACCAGATCAAGCGGCACTACTACGTCGTGCACACCACCATCAACCCGACGCAGATCGTCCCCAAGGGCCCCGACCCCGGCGCCTGGCTGACGCCCAGCAACCGGGGCTGAACCGGCCTTCCGGCCGCGGCCTGCTCGGCTCGCTACGGTGGGTGGATGGGTGCGGGTCACGGGCACGGCCACGCCGCCGGCCGGGCGGAGGACCGGTCCCGGCTGCGCTGGGTGCTCGCCGTCACGGGCACGATCCTGGTGGTCGAGCTGGTCGGCGCCTGGACGACCGGTTCCCTGGCGCTGCTCGCCGACGCGGGTCACATGGCGACGGACGCGGGTGCCGTCGTGCTCGCCCTGGGTGCGTCGTACGTCGCGTCCCGTCCTGGAACCGGCCGCTCGACCTTCGGCTACCACCGCGTCGAGGTGATGGCGGCCTTCGTCAACGGCGTCGTGCTGCTCGGGGTCTGTGGCTACCTCGGCTACGCGGGCATCGCCCGGCTCGCCGCCCCCCAGGAGGTGGCGGGCGGGGCGATGGTGCTCTTCGCCCTCGTCGGCCTGGTGGCCAACGCGGTGTCGATGCTGATCCTCAGCCGCGCCGACAGCTCGTCGCTCAACATGCGCGGCGCGATCAACGAGGTCCTGGCCGACCTCCTCGGATCGGTCCTCGCGGTGGTCGCGGGCCTGGTGATCGTCGTGTGGGGATGGGAACGGGCCGACCCGGTCGCCTCCCTGCTCATCGCCGCGCTGGTCCTGCCGCGGGCGGTGCTGCTCATCCGAGACGCCGGCCGCGTGCTGCTGGAGCTCGCACCCGTCGACCTTGACCTCGACGAGGTGCGCCACCACCTGCTGCACGCGCCGGGTGTCGTGGACGTGCACGACCTGCACGCGTGGACCATCACGAGCGGCATGACGAGCCTCTCGGCCCATGTCTCGGTCACCGACGAGGTTCTGGCACAGGGTGTCGGTGGGGTGCTGGACGCGCTCGGCGACTGCGTCGCGGCGCACTTCGGTGTCGAGCATGCGACCTTCCAGGTTGAGCCGGTCGGACACCGCGACCACGAGCACCTGGGGGAGATGCACTGACTCGCAGCGCGGACGAGTATCGTGGCAGCGAGAATGTGGGCCGGCTCACAGTCACGCCACCCCTGTGATCGATCCGGACCACGCAGCGACCCCGACCCGTGCCGCGGAGACCCCGCCGGCGGCGGATGCAAGGAGTGGTGAGGTCATGACCGACCCTGTTTTCGGACCGGCCCCGGCAGCAGCCGACGACCCCGAGCTCGTGCAGCTCCTGACGCCGGAGGGGGAGCGGGTCCATCACGCGGAGTTCGACCTCGACTTCTCCGCGGATCAGCTGCGCGGCTTCTACCGCGACATGACGCTGGTTCGGCGGCTCGACATCGAGGCCACTGCCCTGCAGCGCCATGGTGAGCTCGGCCTCTGGGCGCAGCTGCTCGGCCAGGAGGCCGCGCAGATCGGTGCCGGTCGGGCGCTGGCTCCCCAGGACTTCGTCTTCCCGACCTACCGCGAGCACGGCGTCGCCTGGTGCCGCGGGGTCGACCCGGTCCGACTGCTCAGCCTGTTCCGTGGTGTCGGCCACGGTGACTGGGATCCCAACGAGCACAACTTCGCCCTCTACACGATCGTGATCGGCGCCCAGACGCTCCACGCCACCGGCTACGCCATGGGTGTCCAGCGCGACGGTGCCGTCGGCACCGGCGATCCGACCCGAGACACCGCCGTCGTCGCGCACTTCGGTGACGGAGCGTCCTCGCAGGGCGACGTCAACGAGGCGTTCGTGTTCGCGGCGTCGTACAACGCGCCCGTCGTGTTCTTCTGCCAGAACAACCAGTGGGCGATCTCCGAGCCGTTCGAGCGGCAGTCCCGGATCCCCCTCTACCGCCGGGCCCACGGCTTCGGCTTCCCCGGCGTGCGGGTCGACGGCAACGACGTGCTGGCGACGTACGCCGTGACGCAGGCCGCGCTCCAGCGCGCCCGTGACGGCCAGGGCCCGACCTTCGTCGAGGCCTACACGTACCGGATGGGCGCCCACACCACGACCGACGACCCCACCCGGTACCGGCTCAGCGAGGACGTCGAGCACTGGAAGCTCAAGGACCCGATCGCCCGGGTGGAGGTGTACCTGCGGCGCAACGGCCTCGTCGACGACGAGTTCCTGGCGGAGGTGGCGAACGAGGCCGACGAGCTCGGTGAGCGGATGCGGCGCGAGTGTCACGAGCTGCCGGATCCCACGCCGACCGGCATCTTCGACCTGGTGTACGCCGAGAAGCCGGCCGAGCTGGCCGCGCAGCAGGCGTCCTACGAGGCCTACCTCGCGTCCTTCTCCGACGAGGCCGAGGAGGTGTCGGCATGACCACCATGACCCTCGCGAAGGCGCTGAACTCCGGCCTGCGTCGTGCGATGGAGGACGACGGCAACGTGCTGGTGATGGGCGAGGACGTCGGCCGGCTCGGTGGCGTCTTCCGGATCACCGACGGCCTGCAGAAGGACTTCGGCGACGACCGTGTGATCGACACACCGCTCGCCGAGTCCGGCATCGTCGGTACGGCCGTCGGGCTCGCCATGCGCGGCTATCGCCCGGTGGTGGAGATCCAGTTCGACGGCTTCGTCTACCCCGCCTACGACCAGATCGTCTGCCAGGTCGCGAAGCTGCACTTCCGGAGCAAGGGCCGGGTCAAGGTGCCGCTCGTGATCCGGATCCCGTTCGGCGGGGGGATCGGCGCCGTGGAGCACCACAGCGAGTCGCCCGAGGCGCAGTTCGTGCACACCCCCGGACTGAAGGTCGTCGCCTGCTCCAACCCCGCCGACGCCTACGGGATGATCCAGCAGGCGATCGCCTCCGACGACCCGGTGATCTTCCTCGAGCCCAAGCGGCTCTACCACTCGGCCAAGGCCGACGTGGACGAGTCGGCCGAGCTGGGCCCCCTCTGGGAGTCACGGGTCGTGCGGCCCGGCACCGACGTGACCCTGGTCGGCTACGGCCCGACGGTCTCGACCTGTCTCGACGCTGCCGCCGTGGCTGGGGAGGAGGGCCGGTCGATCGAGGTGATCGACCTGCGGACCCTCTCGCCGCTCGACCTCGCACCCGTCCAGGAGTCCGTACGACGCACTGGACGGCTCGTCGTGGTCCACGAGGCCCACCTGACGCTCGGCGTCGGCGCCGAGATCGCAGCCCGGGTGACCGAGGAGTGCTTCCACTCGCTGGAGTCGCCGGTGCTGCGGGTCGGCGGCTTCGACACGCCGTACCCGCCCGCACGCATCGAGGAGGCGTACCTGCCCGACCTCGACCGGGTGCTGGACGCCGTCGACCGGACCTTCGGGTTCTGAGGAAGGAGCCGATCGTGACCACTGCATCCGAGTTCAAGCTCCCCGACGTGGGCGAGGGCCTCACCGAGGCCGAGATCGTCGCCTGGCGCGTCAAGGAGGGCGACGTCGTCGCCATCAACGACGTGATCGTCGAGATCGAGACCGCCAAGTCGATCGTCGAGCTGCCGTCGCCCTACGCCGGCGAGGTGCTCGCCCTCCTCGTCAAGGAGGGGGACACCGTCGAGGTCGGCACCCCGATCATCCGGATCGGCGAGCCGGGATCCGCAGCTGCGGCCGCGCCCGCGACCGTGCCCGCCGCCGCGCCGGCTGCCGCGCCGGCGGCGCCTGCACCCACCCGCGCCGAGCCGATCGACACCAAC
>NZ_SSXI01000114.1 GCF_004803405.1 Nocardioides sp.
CACTGGAGGCGGCGGCCGTGGCGATGGCCCGCGCCTACGGTGAGTCCGAGGGCGGCGCCGCCCTGGCGTGGTGGCGGCACCGCGCCGGCCTCGCAGGCGACGAACGGTCGAGCGATGTCGATCCGGGTCCCTAGGATCGGTCGGGTGACCGACTCGATGATCCGCGCCCGGGGTCTGCGCAAGACCTTCGACAAGGGCGCGAGCCCCTTCGAAGCGGTCAGGGGCATCGACCTCGATGTGCGGAAGGGCGAGGCGTTCGGGTTCCTCGGGCCCAACGGCGCCGGGAAGTCCTCCACCATGCGGATGATCGCGGCGGTGTCGCCGGTCTCCGGCGGGGAGCTCCGGATCCTCGGCATGGACCCGGCCGCCGACGGTCCGGCGATCCGCGCCCGGCTCGGCGTGTGTCCGCAGGAGGACAATCTCGACATCGAGCTGAGCGTCTTCGACAACCTCTACATCTACGGCCGCTACTTCGGGCTGCCGCGGGACGTGGTGCGCGAGCGCGCCCGCGAGCTGCTGGACTTCGTGCAGCTCGCGGAGAAGGCCACGGCCAAGGTCGACGAGCTCTCCGGCGGGATGAAGCGCCGGCTCTCTATTGCGCGCTCCCTGGTGAACCGGCCGGAGCTGCTCCTCCTCGACGAGCCGACCACCGGGCTCGACCCCCAGGCCCGCCACCTGCTCTGGGACCAGCTGTTCCGGCTCAAGCAGGCCGGCGTGACGCTGGTGCTGACGACGCACTACATGGACGAGGCCGAGCAGCTGTGCGACCGGCTCGTGGTGATGGACAAGGGTGTGATCGTGGCCGAAGGCGCTCCGCACGACCTGATCCGGGAGCACTCCACCCGTGAGGTGACCGAGCTGCGCTTCGGGGTCGGCGAGCACGCTGCGCTCGCCGAGAAGGTCACCGACCTGGGGGAGCGGGTCGAGGCGCTGCCCGACCGGCTCCTGGTCTACTCCGCCGACGGCGAGGAGGTGCTGGCGAAGGTGCACGAGCGGGGCCTCGAGCCGCTGGCGAGCCTGGTCCGCCGGTCCACCCTGGAGGACGTGTTCCTCCACCTCACCGGACGGACGCTGGTCGACTGATGGCCTCCACAGGCCTGCCCATCGGCGGAGGGTCGACCGAGCCCGGCTCGACGGCGACCGGGCTGCGACTCCTCGAGGGCGTCGGCAGGCAGACCGACTACTGGGCCACGCTGTGGCGCCGCACCTGGCGCGGGGTCGTCGCGTCGTCCTTCCTCACCCCGTTCCTCTACGTCCTGGCGATGGGCGTGCTGCTGGGCGGCTTCGTCGACGCCGGCGCCGCGACACTCGAGGGCGCCTCGTCCTACCTCGCCTTCGTGGCCCCCGGCCTGATCGCCGCGCACGCGATGCAGACGGCGGTGGCCGAGACGACCTACCCCGTGATGGGGATGATCAAGTGGCAGCGGACCTACGAAGGGATGCTGGCCACGCCGCTCGAGCCGCGGCACGTGGTGGGCGCGCACCTGTCCTCGGTCGTCCTGCACCTCGCCGCGACGTGCGCGGTCTACGGGCTGGTGATGGTTCCCTTCGGTGTCTACCAGTCGTGGTGGGGGCCGTTCGCGGCGTTCGCCAGCCAGGTCCTGGTCGGGGTGGCCTTCGCGACCTGGGTCTACGGCCTGAGCACGCGACTGCACTCCGAGCAGGCCTTCGGGCTGATCTTCCGGTTGGGCGTGTTCCCGCTGTTCCTCTTCTCGGGCGCGTTCTTCCCGGTCGCCAATCTCGGTGAGGTCGGCGCCTGGCTCGCACGGCTCACCCCGCTGTGGCACGGCGTCAACCTGTCTCGGATGTTCGCCCTCGACAACGTCACCTGGTGGGTGGCCGCGGTCAACACGGCCGTCCTCGTCGCACTGATCGTCTCCGGCTGGTTCTGGTCGGTCTCGGGGCTGGCGAAGCGGATGGAGAGATGAGCGCGGCCGCGGTGACCTCGCCCGACGCGCAGGTGCGGGCCCGGGCGCCCCGCCCGGTCGACGCGCTGCGGATGATCCTGCTGCGCAACTACATCAGCTACCGCAATGCGTGGAAGCTGTTCGTCACCGGCTTCCTCGAGCCGGTGTTCTACCTGCTCTCGATCGGGTTGGGCGTCGGCGCTCTCGTCGACGGCTTCGAGGTCTCCGGTCGCGAGCTCTCCTACGCCGCGTTCGTCGCGCCGGGGATGCTGGCCGCCTCCGCGTTCAACGGTGCGCTGCTCGACTCGACCTACAACGTGTTCTTCAAGCTCCGGTACACCCGGCTCTACGACCAGATGCTGGCGACGCCGCTGACCACCGCCGACGTCGCCCGCGGCGAGATCGCCTGGGGCCAGCTGCGCGGCTCGACGTACGCCGTCGCCTTCCTGCTGGTGATGCTCGCGATGGGCTTGGTCGAGTCGTGGTGGGCCGTGCTGGCGCTGCCCGCCGTGCTGCTGATCGGGTTCGCGTTCAGCGCGGTGTGCATGGCGGCGACGACCTGGATGAAGACCTTCCAGGACTTCGACAAGATCACGCTCTTCCAGGTGCCGATGTTCCTCTTCTCCGCGACGTTCTTCCCGGTCGACACCTACAGCGGCCCCGTCCGGTGGGTCGTCGAGTGCACCCCGCTCTACCGCGGCGTCGTACTGTGCCGTGAGCTGACGACCGGGACCGTGTCGTGGGCATCGCTGGTCTCCGTCGCCTACCTGGCGGTGATGGGCCTGGTCGGGCTGTGGATCGTGCGCCGGCGGCTGGACCGGTTGCTGCTGACCTGACGATCGCGCTCAGCGCCCACCCAGGCGCCGCCCGAGCAGCGCCGCGGTCGCGGCGACCGCGTCCGCGAGCCTGCCCACGTCGGCCTCTCCGGCGGGGTAGGTGATGGCGATCCCCGCTACCGGATGGTCGTTGTGGTCGAGCACCGGCGCGGCGACGCTCGAGAGCCCGGCGGTCACCTCGCCGGCCTCCCGCGCGTGCCCGCGCTGGCGGGTCTCGGCGAGC
>NZ_SSXI01000258.1 GCF_004803405.1 Nocardioides sp.
GCGGCCACCCTCGTCGTGACCGCGGGCCCGGTGGCCCGGGAGGCCGTCGACCCCCTCACCCGGGGCTCGGTGCCCCACCTGCTCGTCACCGGCGGGGCGAGCGGACGCCGAGTGGGGCCCTTCGTCGACCCCGGCCGCACCGCCTGCCTGCGCTGCGTGGACGCCCACGAGGCGCTGCGCGACCCACGCCGGCCGCTGCTGGTGATCCAGGCTGCAGCCGAGGCGTCCGCGCACCCGCCGCCGCGGGATCCGGTGCTCGACCATCTCGCGCTGGCGTGGGCGGCCCGGGACCTGGCCCGTTACCTCGAGGGCGACGAGCCGAGCACGTGGTCGACCACCGTCGACATCGGGCCGCTCACCGCTCCGCAGGTCACCCGCTGGGGACGTCACCCCTACTGTGGCTGTGCCTGGGACGCGATCCTCGAGCTGCCCTGAGACCGGCCGGTCCCGCTACCACCACTCGCTGTCGAGCTTGGCCTCCATCGACCGCAGGTGCTCGCGCGAGCACGCCTCGCAGTAGTGGCGCATCCGCCCGCGCTCCACGGCCGCGGTCCAGGTCAGGGGCGGTTCGTCGCCCTCAACCACTCGCCCACAGAAGTTGCATGCCACGCTCACCCATCCAGCGTAGGCACCCAGCGTAGGCAGCCAGCGAACGACGACGCCGGTGACGCGTCGCAAGCGGCGGAAGCGGCGGAAATGGCGAAGAGGCCGGACCGACGGTGGTCGGTCCGGCCTCTTCTTGTCACCCGCGATCAGGTGTCTCCGAGGAGGTCCCGGAGGTGCTACCTCGCTGCGTCCGCGGCGCGGACGTCAGAGAGCGCGAGCGAGGGCGAGGCGAGCCTGCTGCGCTGCACGCTCGGCCTTGCGGCTCAAGCGACGCGCACGGGCCATCCTGCTGGCCGTGCGCAGCTCCTGCGCCTCTCCCAGGCGCATGGACATCTGCGCTCGGGCCAGATCTTCGTTCATCAGGTAATGCATGTCGGTACTCCGGTTCTGGTAGGTCATGGAAGTTCTTGGGTCGGCTCGTCAGTCGGTCCCGGTCACGCGGCGGCGTCCTTCCGGGGCCGGCCACGGGGACGCTTGCGCGGAATCACCGCGCCTGCGAGGAACAGCTCGCCTCCCCATACGCCCCACGGCTCGCGCCGCTCGAGAGCGCCGGTCAGGCACAGCTCCCGGACTGGACACTCCCCGCACAGCGCCTTTGCGGCCTCGACGTCCGACGGTGACTCGGCGAACCACAGCTCCGGGTTGTTCAACCGGCACGGCAGCAGCTCGTCCAGCGTCGGCTCGAGAACACTGGTCGTCATCTGCTTTCACCTCCTCTACTTCTGACCTGATCGCGTTGGTCGGTTTCCTTGAGGGATTCCGTGACCTGCGCGTTCTCGGTCGGAGAAGCACGAAGGCCGCGGATCCCGGTCTGTCGGGTTCCGCGGCCTGGAGGCTGCCGATCTGGATCTAGGTCAGATCGGTGGGCTCCAGGCGAGAGAACCCGGGACGTACACGGCGTCGATGCGGCGCGTGTGTCCCATGCCGGCGTTGCGGTCCCGCTTGACTGCCTTGACGTCCACGTCGACGGCAGCGGCGAACGGCGCGAATGCCGCGTTCGGCGCGGCCGGACGCACGGCGATGCCCTGGGACTCGAGGGTCCAGAGGACAGAGATGGCGCAGCCGGAG
Source organism: Nocardioides sp. (assembly GCF_004803405.1). Lineage (GTDB taxonomy): Bacteria > Actinomycetota > Actinomycetes > Propionibacteriales > Nocardioidaceae > Nocardioides > Nocardioides vastitatis. The sequence continues at coordinate 1,675 of NZ_SSXI01000258.1, forward strand.
GTCGCCGACAGGGACAGCGGAAGCTGCCAGCTCGGGATCATGATGTTCTCCATGTTTCGCCACCTCCTTCGGTGCCTTACGAGCGCCAGTCTTGCCAGGACTGTGAGTGCGCGAGCGGATGTCGTTTGACGACCGTAGTGGTCGGTGGAAGCGAGCCGCAAACTATTTAGTGCCTTTCTTCAAAGATTTTCGGCCACGATCGCGAGCACCGCCTCGCCGTACCGCTCGATCTTGCTCGGTCCCACGCCGTTGACCTTGGCCAGCGCGGCCATCGAGGCCGGCTTCTGCTCGGCGATCAGCTCCAGCGTCGCGTCGGTGAACACGACGTACGCCGGCACCGGCTTCCCCTCCTTGCCGTCCTCGTCGGTGCCTGCTTGCCGCGCGGTCTCGAGCCGCCAGGCCTTCAGTCGCTCGAAGAGCACCTCGTCGTACCTCACCGGGTGGTGGGCACAGCGACCGCGCTTCTTCTCCGCGGCGCTGGTCAGCGGCTGCAGACACTCCCGGCAGCGGGCCACCTTCGTGCGCCCGCGGGTCTGCTGCGGCTGCTGCGACTCGGGCAGCATCGGCAGGATGAATCGGGACGGCTGACGCCGGGCTGCCTGGCCGGGGTTGCGGGCGGCGGACCACGACACCATGAGCTCGTGCCGCGCGCGGGTCATGCCGACATAGAGCAGCCGGCGCTCCTCCTCGACGGCGTCCCGGGCGCCGGCGGCACCTGAAGCCTGCTCGGCGTAGCTGATCGGAACGGTGCCGACCTGCACTCCGCAGCAGAACACGGCGTCCCACTCCAGCCCCTTGGCCGCGTGGAACGTCGCCAACGTCACGCCGTCGGCCGTGGGAGCGTGCTGCTCGCTGGCGCGCCGGTCGAGGTCGGCGACGAACGCGGCCATCGATGCCTCGATGCCTCGCTCGGTGGCGAACTCCTCGGCCTGGTCGACCAGCGCCTGCAAGGACTCCCACCGGTCGCGGACCTGCCCGCGGCTGCTGGGGGGCTCGAGCGTCCAGCCCATCGAGGCCAGCACGGCCTTCACGACCTCCAGCCACGGTCCGTCGTCCTCGCCCGAACGGGCTGCCCCTCTGAGCCGGGTGACCGCCTCACGGACCTCACGGCGCTCGAAGAACCGGGCGGCTCCGCGCACGACGTACGGGATGGCGCGGTCGGTGAGGGCGTCCTCGAACGTCTCCGACTGGGCATTGATGCGGAACAGCACCGCCATCTCGCCGTACGTCGTCCCGGCCCGGTGCAGGCGCGCGATCCGGTCGGCCACGGCCTTGGCCTCGGCGACCTCGTCGGTCTCGCCGACGTAGCGCACCGGCGACCCCGTCGGCTGCTGCGAGCGCAGCTCGACGCCGGCGCTCGTGGTGCCGGCGAGCAGCTTGTTGGCGTCCGCCACGATCTGCGGCGTCGAGCGGTAGTTGCGGACCAGCTCGATCGAGGTGGTGCCGGGGTACCGCTGGGCGAACTCCCGGAGGTAGGTCGCGTCGGCGCCGGCGAACGAGTAGATCGTCTGGGCCGGGTCACCGACCACGCAGAGCTCGTCCCGGCCACCGAGCCACAGGTCCAGCAGGGCCGACTGCAGCGGCGAGACGTCTTGGAACTCGTCGACCACGAACCACTTGTACTGCCGGCGGACCTGGGCCGCGACCCGCTCGTCGGACGCCAGCACGCCGGCGGTCAGGAGGAGCACGTCCTCCATGTCCATCCGACCCTGCTCGCGCTTGACGTCCTCGTAGGCCGCGAAGACCCGACCGACCGTCTCGGGCGTCTGGTCGCCGACCGAGCGGCCCTTGGCGGGTGCGACCCGGGCGTAGACGTCGGCCCCGACGTTGCTGACCTTGGCCCACTCGATCTCCGAGGCCAGGTCGCGCAGCAGCGCCTGGTCGGTGCGGACGCCGAGGTTGCGGCAGGCGCCGGCGAGCATGCCGATCTTCGACTCGGTGAGCACCGGCAGCTCGGTGCCGTAGACGTGCGGCCAGAAGTAACGCAGCTGTCGCAGCGCGGCACTGTGGAAGGTGCGGGCCTGGACGCCGGGCGCCCCGAGCGTCCGGAGCCGCTGGCGCAGCTCGCCCGCCGCCCGCGTGGTGAAGGTCACTGCCAGGACCTCGGTCGGCGCGTAGACCCCGGTGAGCACTCCGTGTGCGATCCGGTGCGTGATGGCCCGGGTCTTGCCGGTGCCGGCGCCGGCGAGGACCCGGACCGGGCCGCGCAGCGTCTCGGCGACCTGGCGCTGCTCGGGATCGAGCGCCGACAGCAGTCTCCCGACCGCCTCTGCGGTCGAGCCGCCGTGCACGGGCTGGGTCATCGCGGGGGAACAACTCCTTCGGGGCATCGGTTCCAGCAGGGCAAGCCCGCCCTGGTAGACAGGGCAGACCCTAGACGGCGGAGGCGACAGTTCAGATGAGCTCCTTCACGATGTACACCACTCCCTGGTGCGGCTACTGCCGACGCCTGAAGAGCCAGCTCGACCGTGAAGGCATCAGCTACGACATCGTCGACATCGAGCAGCACCCGGAGGCCGCCGCGATCGTGGAGTCCGCCAACAACGGCAACCAGACCGTGCCGACCCTGGTCTTCACCGACGGGACCGCGCAGACCAACCCGAGCGTCGCTCAGGTCAAGCAGAAGCTCGCCTCCCTGGCCTGACCCGCGGTGGCGGCGTCACCAGCTCCCGGGCAGCACGTCGCCGTACCAGTGCTCGATCAGCGACCTGCTGATCGAGACCCCACCGGGCAGCACGAGCGAGCCGTCCTCGGCTCCCGCACGCATCTCCGCCCGGGTGAGCCAACGCGCCTCCTCGACGTCGTCGTCATCCAGCCGGATCTCCTCCGAGAGCGCACGGCCGTGGAAGCCGAGCATCAGGCTCGAGGGCAGCGGCCACGGCTGGTTGCCGAAGTAGGTCACCGCGCCGACGTGTACGCCGGTCTCCTCGCGCACCTCACGCCGTACGGCGTCCTCCAGCGTCTCCCCCGGCTCGCAGAACCCGGCCAGCGTGGAGAAGCGACCCGCTGGCCACTGCGGGTGCCGGCCGAGCAGGCAGCGCTCGTCCTCACTGCCGGGCTCGCCGGAGCTGACGAGCATGATCACGGCCGGGTCCGATCGCGGGAACTGCGGTTTGCCGCAGTCCGCGCAGACCAGCTCGTGGCCCGCAGCACGCGGTGACAGCCTGCCGCCGCAGCGCGGGCAGTGTCGGTGTGCCCAGTGCCACTCGGCCAGGCCTAGCGCGTGGAACACCAGCGGCGCCTGGGCGGCACTGTCACCGGCGAGGAAGGGGAGAAGTCCGCGCAGGGGCAGCCACGCCTCTCCCTCGTCGCGGGCCAGCTCGGCGGACGCGATCACGCCCCACCACGTCACACCGCCCCGTTCGCCCAGCAGCACGCGCACGCCATCCGGCGCCTCGGCGGTCGGCACCCACTCCAGCCCATCCGCGCCCGGCCGCACGCGGGTTCCGGCGATCACGAGCACGCGGCTGGACGGGTCCGTCCAGCGCTGCTCCAGCGAGTCCTCGTCGGTGCGCAGCAGGCCCAGCCGATCGTGCGGGTCCTGGGTCAGCGCGAGGTGGGGATAGGTCACGGCCCGAGACTAGGACTCCGCAGCAGACCCGGGGAGGAGGCCCTCGAGCTGCGCTCGGTCCGGCAGGTCGTCGTGCTCGACCAGCTCGCCGGTGCGTACGTAGTAGAAGGCGGCGTGAACCTGCTCGAGCGGGACGCCATGCAGCTCGGCCCAGGCGAGCCGGTACACCGCCAGCTGCAGCGGATCAGCCGTGTGCCGCACGCTGGTCTTCCAGTCCACCACAAGGTACGACGCGTGCGGCTCCTCGTAGACCGCGTCGATCCGCCCCCGGACGACCTGGTTGCCGCCATCGGGCCTGCGCAGCACGAGGGCGAACGGCGCCTCCACGGCGAACGGGACCCGCGCGCCGAACGGCCCCGCCTCGAAGGTGGCGATCAGCTCCTTCAGATCGGCGTCGTCGTCGATGCCCGCGTCGGCGCGGCCGGACAGCTCGTCGGGGTCGAACAGGCCCTGCTGGCCGAACCGGGCCTCCACCCATGCATGGAAGCGGGTCCCGAAGCGGGCCGCCGGCGCCGGGGGACGCGGCATCGGGCGCGCGAGGTCGCGGGCGAAGCCCTCGGGGTCCTCGCGCAGCCGGCCGAGCGCTGTCGCCGACAGCGACGACGGCAGCGAGACCACCATCTCCGACGACCGCTGCTCGCGGGCCTCGGCGAGCAGCCGATCGATCTCGGCGTCCCAGTCCGCGACCCGGGCTGCCTCCACCAGGTCGAGGTCAGGTTCCGGCGCGGTCGGGTCGACGGCCCGCACCATCGCGGCGGCCTCGAGGCGACGTGCGGCTTCCGCGCCCACGCCCTCGGTCGGCCACGGCCGCGACGGGTCCTCCGCGTCGTTGGGGTTGGCAGCACCCCTCTCGGGCTTCGCCAGCCATGCGACCGGCTCGCCCCAGTCCTCGCACAGCTCGCGGATCACGTCCTGGAAGGCGGAGGGCCCATAGGGCGACTTGCGCTGCCCCCACAGGAATGAGCTCACGTAGAGGCGGCGAGCCGGCCGGGTGAACGCGACATAGGCCAGCCGAAGCTCCTCCTCGGCCTCGTGGACCTTGATGTCGGCGCGGTACGTGTCGAGCGCGGCCTTGTCGTACCCCTGCAGCTGGGGCTGGTCGGCGGCGTCGCCACGGAGCGGCGCCGGCAGCACCGATGGGGAGGAGACCCACAGCGAGCGCCCCTGCGTGCTCGGGAACCGGCCCTCGCACACGCCGACGCAGAAGACGACATCCCACTCCAGGCCCTTGGCCCGGTGGACGGTCAGCAGCTTGACCGAGTCCGCCTCGGACGGGGTGGCGACCTCCAGGCCGTTGCCGACCTCGTCCTCCGCCGTGAGCCATGCGATCAGGGCGGGCAGGGTGACGTCGCCGTCGACGGCCTGGAACTCGGCGACCGCCTTCACGAAGAGGTCGAGGTTGTCGCGCCGCGACGCGGCGGCGGGGCTGACCGACGAGGCGAGCTCCACGTCGACTCCGGTGACGTCGATGATCCGCCGGACCAGGTCCAGCAACGGCTCGCCCACCGTGCCTCGCAGCATCCGGAGCTCGTCGCGCAGCAGCGCGAAACGCTCCAGCGCCTCGGGCGAGAAGTCGGCCGTGCCGGGGTCGGCCAGAGCGTCGTCGAGGCACGGGATCTCGGCTGGATCGATGCCGTCGGCGATCCCGACCAGCTGCTCCGTCAGCGAGGCTGCGGAGTCCACTCGCCCGCGGGCGCCGGCGATCTGCAGGGCACGCTCGCCCAGGAGCTTGAGGTCGCGCGGCCCGATTGCCCATCGGGGGCCGGCGAGGAGGGTCAGCAACGAAGCGTTGTCGGTGACGTCGTGCAGCAGCTTCAGGGTGGCGACGACACTCGCGATCTCGGGCAGCCGCACCAGCCCGGAGAGACCGACGATCTCGACCGGCACGCCGGCGGCCGTGAGCGAGTCGAACACGCTCTCCGCGTGCTGGTTGTCACGGCTGAGCACCGCGATCTCCGTCCAGGGTGTGCCTCGGTCGTGCGTGGCGCGCACCTCGGTGGGGAGCCAGGACAGCTCCTCGGTGTGGGTCCGGAACACCCGGGTGGTCACCTGTCCCGGCTCGGCGCTGCCGTGGCGCAGCGGCGCCACCTTGTCGCCGTACTTGTCGTAGAGCGGACGCGCCAGCCGGTTGGCGAGGTCGAGGATCCGGGTGTCGGACCGGCGGTTGATCGTCAACGGCAGCACCGGCACCTTCCCGGACCGGGCCGGGAACACCTGTGGGAAGTTGACGATGTTGGACACCGACGCGCCCCGCCAGCCGTAGATCGCCTGGTTGGGGTCGCCGACGGCCATCACGGGGTGACCGTCACCGAAGAGCCGAGACAGCATGGTCGCCTGGGCGACCGAGGTGTCCTGGTACTCGTCGAGCAGCACCACCCGGAACCGGTCGCGCTCGACCTGGCCGACCTCGGGCTGCTCCTGGGCGAGCCGCGCGCCGAGCGCGATCTGGTCGCTGAAGTCCATCAGGCCCAGGTCCTGCTTCAGTTTCCGGTACGACGCCACGAGGCCCATCAGCTCGGCGCGGCGGTCGATCACGTCGATCGCCTTCTGCATCGCGCCGAGGTAGGTCTTGCGCGCCTTGCCGGCCAGCTCGACCTCACGCTCCCGGTCGAACGACCGCCGAGCCGCCTCGTCGAACGCGAGGACCTGCTCCGGGGGGACGAGGTGCTCGCTCATCGCGCCGTCGAGGGCGAGCAGGTACTGGATCACCGTCGGCGGATGGTCGGAGAGCTTCTCGACCGGACCGTCGTAGCGGTCCACGGCACGGGCGGCGAGCTGGAAGCGGGCGGCGTCGGTGATCACTCGGGTGTCGGGCTCGTGACCGATCCGAAGGCCGTGGTCGGTGAGCAGGCCGGCGGCGTAGGCGTTGTAGGTCGAGACGGTGGGCTCCAGCGCCTCCTCACCGTCGGCGCCTGCCTTCAGGTCGAGCGCTCCGGCGTCGGTGAGCGCCTTGCGGACCCGCTGCCGGAGCTCGGCAGCGGCCTTGGTGGTGAACGTCAGACCGAGGATCTCCTCCGGCCTGACCTGTCCGGTCAGCACGAGGTAGACCACCCGCGCGGCCATCAGCGTCGTCTTGCCCGATCCGGCACCGGCGATCACCACGGCCGGCGACAACGGCGCGGTGATCGCCGTCCACTGCTCGGCGCTCGGGGGGAACGTCGCGCCCATCGCCCGCTGCAGCTCCTCGGGTGTGGCGAAGACGGTCATTGCTCGACCACCGATCCGGGGCTCTTGGCCGGGCAGAGGGGCATGAACCCGCACTGCCGGCAGTGCTCTCCTGAGACCGCCGGGAATTGCTCCTCCCGCAGCAGCCGCGCGGCATGGGCGATGTGGGCGCGGAGCGCGGCGCGCTCCTCGCAGTCGTCGGCATGGGCGTCCTGCGGCTGCACGGCGGCCGTCGGGGACCCGTCCTCCAGTCCGAGCTGGACCAGCTCCGCGCCGCCGGACCGCAGCGCGACCAGGCCGTCGTCCGGCCGATCGAGGGCTCCGGCGTCCACGGCGTACTGGTAGAGCGCAAGCTGGAGGTGTGCCCTCACCTGGGGGCCGGTCATTCCTCCGCGTCCGGTCTTGAGGTCGACCACGACCACCCGTCCGTCGCCGTCGAGCTCGACCCGGTCGGCGTAGCCGTTGATCTTGACCTGCTCGCCGTCGTCCATGGCGACCACTGTCGAGAACCGCGCCTCGGTCGCCAGCAGTCGGCGCGGATTCGCGGCGTGCCAGGAGAGGAACCGCTCGATGGCCGCCCGGACCCGGGCGTACTCGCGCTGTTTCGACCAGGGCGTGCGGAAGTCGAGCCGGTCCCACACCCTGTCGACCTCGGCCATGAGCGCATCGGGGTCAGCGGGCGCCGACTGCTGCGCGACCCGCTCGGCGAGGGCGTGCACGATCTGGCCGAGGTTGGCCGACTGGTGCGTGCGTGCGACCCCTCCCGCCTCCCGCTCCAGGAACCACCGTGCCGGGCAGGCGCCGATCGACTCGAGGATGCTCGCCGAGACCGGCACCGGCTGGTCGGCGTCGCGGATCGGTCGCACAGATCGGCTCGCCGACCTGGTGCCCCACCAGTTGGCCGGGTCGGCGGCCGGCACCAGCGGGCGCTTGCGGACCGTCTCGCCCGCGAGCCGCGCGAGCCGCCGGGCGGCCGCTTCCCGCAGGGTCGACGAGACCGTGGGGTCGGCGGCGGTACGGCGCAGCTCGGCAACCAGCCCGGTCATCGACAGCGGCCGTTCCGGCCGGCCCACCACGTGCCGGATCTGGTCCAGATCGGGCACGACCTCCTCGAGGAAGCGCGACGGCTGCTCGCCCTCGTCGTCGGGCGACTTCACGGCCGTGACGACGAGGCGCTCCCGCGCGCGGGTGCACGCGACGTAGAAGAGCCGCCGCTCCTCGGCCAGCAGCTCGCGCGGCGTCACGGCCGGGACCACGCCGTCGTGCCCGATCCGGTCGGCCTGGAGCAGCGTCGTGCGCCGGCGCAGGTCGGGCCATCCACCGTCCTGGACGTGTGCCACGACCACGAGCCGCCACTCCAGGCCCTTGCTCCGGTGGGCGGTCAGGAGACGTACGGCGGCGCCGCGCGCCCCTTTGTCCGCCAGTGTGTCGGCGGGGATCTCCTGCTGCACCAGGCTCTCCAGGAACGGAGCGACCCTCAGGTGCTCCCGGTGCTCGCCGGCACGGACCGCCACGTCGAACAGGGCGCAGATCGAGTCGAGGTCCCGATGCGCGCGGCGGGCCGCTCCGCCACCGGCCTCGACGGAGCGGCGCAGCCGCTCGGGCCAGGAGGTGCCGGTCCACAGCGTCCACAGCAGATCCTCGGCACCGGCACCCGCGTCCATCGCGGCGCGCGCCTCCGCCAGCAGCCCGGCCAACGCCCGCGCGCGCTCGACCTCGAGCCCTTCCAGTCCGTCGAGGAAT
>NZ_SSXI01000085.1 GCF_004803405.1 Nocardioides sp.
AGCGGCGCGCCGGGCCCGGCGACGGGCACCAGGCCGGCCGCGGGCTCGGCCGCCACGGGCGTCGAGGCATACGAGGGTTCCCGGCCCGGAGTCTCCGGCGACAGCCAGACCTGCACGAACCGGGCCGGCCCGTCACCGGACGCGACCTCGGAGTGACGCACACCTGACCCCGCCGACAGCAACCCGCACTCACCGGCACCCAGGGTCGCCGACGCGCCGGTCGAGTCACGGTGCTCCACCGACCCGGACACCACCCAGGTGACGATCTCCAGGCCCTGGTGCGGGTGCTCGTCGAAGCCGACGCCGCGGCCGAGCAAGTGGTCGTCGTGGCACACCATCGGTCCGAACGAGACGCGGTCGGGGTCGTAGTGGTCACCGAACGAGAAGCCGTGGTGGCTCAGCCGCCCTGTTGACCGTTCAACGAACCTGCCAGAAGCCCTGCGGATCTCGACGCTCACATGCCAGATTGTGCCCGTGCTCCCGCAGGACCTTGCCGCCCGGTTCCCGGCGGGCTTCCGGTTCGGCACCGCGACCTCGGCGCAGCAGATCGAGGGTGCCTCCACCGCGGACGGACGCGGCTCGAGCATCTGGGACACCTTCGCCGCCGGGGGCGGGCGGATCCTGGACGGGTCCACCTCGGAGACGGCGTGCGACCACTTCCACCGGTACCCCGAGGACGTCGCCCTCCTGAAGGAGCTGGCGGCACCGACGTACCGGATGAGCATCTCCTGGTCCCGGATCCAGCCGACCGGTCGCGGGCCTGCCAACGGCCGGGGCCTCGACTTCTACGACCGCGTCGTCGACGCCGTCCTCGAGGCGGGCGTCCGCCCGATGGTCACCCTGCACCACTGGGACCTGCCGCAGGGCTTGGAGGACGACGGCGGCTGGCTCAACCGCGACACCGCCGCCCGGTTCGCCGACTACGCGGCGGCCGTCGGCGATCGCCTGGCCGACCGGGTCGGGGCGTGGGTGCCCATGAGTGAGCCCGCGGTGGTGGCGTACCTCGGCTACGGCACGGGTGAGCACGCACCCGGCCGGACGCTGATGTTCGACGCGCTGCCCGTCGCGCATCACCTCCTCCTCGCCCATGGCGGCGCCGTCATCGCACTCCGCGCGGCCGGCGCCGCCGAGGTCGGCTGCGCACACAACCACGCACCGATGTGGCCCGCTTCTGACGACCCGGCCGACGTCGGCGCCACCAAGCTCTTCGACGCGCTCTGGAACGGGCTCTTCCTCGAGTCGACACTGCTGGGCCGCTACCCGCAGGACCTGGCGCCGCTGCTGGAGGACGTCGTCCAGCCCGGCGACCTCGCCACCATCCGTCAGCCGCTCGACTTCTACGGCGTCAACTACTACAGCCCGCTCCGGATCGCCGCCGCCCGCGACTCCTCCCTGTCCCCCTTCCAGCTGGTCGAGGTGCTCGGGCGGCCCCGCACCGAGAGCGGCTGGGCGGTCGTACCCGAGGCGCTTCAGGAGTGGCTGATCATGACGCGGGCCCGCTATCGCGCTGCGCTCCCGCCGATCGTGATCACCGAGTGCGGCGCTGCCTACGACGTGGCGCCGCTCGCCGACGGCACGATCGACGACTCGATCCGGATCGAGTACCTCAGCACCCACCTCCAGGCCGTCGCCAACGCGATCGCGGCGGGCGTCGACGTCCGGGGGTTCTACGTCTGGTCGCTGCTGGACTGTTGGGAGTTCGAGGACGGCTTCTCGCCCCGATACGGGCTCGTGCACGTCGACCCGGAGACCCAGCAACGGACGCCCAAGCGCTCCTTCCACTGGTACGGCGCCCTGGTGGCCGCGCACCGCTCCGTGCACCCCGCGACCGCTGACCCGGCAGGCTGACGCATGGCCCTGCGCGTCGGGCTGACGCCGCTTCCGGATCATGCGAGGGTGGCGGAGTGAGGGACAACGGGCGGGGGAGCGCGCCCGGCCTGGCGAATCGGTTCCCGCCAGGTTTCCGCTTCGGCACCAGCACGTCGTCGTACCAGATCGAGGGCGCGGCGGCGGAGGACGGACGTGGGCCGTCGGTCTGGGACACCTTCTGCGAGGTGCCCGGGCGGATCGCCGACGGCTCGAGCGGCGCCGTCGCCTGCGACCACTACCACCGCCATGCCGAGGACACCGGCCTTCTTCGACGGCTGGGCGCCGAGGGCTATCGGTTCTCCATCGCGTGGCCCCGGATCCAGCCCACCGGCAGGGGCCCGGCCAACGCCGCAGGCCTCGACTTCTACGACCGGCTCGTCGACGAGATCCTCGAGGCCGGCGTCCGGCCGATGGCGACGCTGTTCCACTGGGATCTCCCGCAGGGCCTGGAGGACGACGGCGGCTGGCTCAACCGCGCGACCGTCGACCGGTTCGCCGACTACGCCGCGATCGTCGCCGCTCGCCTCGGCGACCGCGTCGCCGACTGGATCCCGATCAACGAGCCGAGCGTGGTCACGCTCATGGGTCACGCAGTCCCGTTCCACGCGCCGGGCCGTGAGCTTATGTTCGACGCGCTGCCGGTCGGCCATCACCTGCTGGTCGCGCACGGCAAGGCCGCGATCGCGCTGCGTGCAGAGGGTGCGGAGAACGTCGGCTGCGCGAACAACCATGCCCCGATCTGGCCCGGCAGCGACGATCCTGCCGATGTCGGCGCGGCCAAGCTCTTCGACGCCCTCTGGAACGGCCACTATCTCGAGGGGATGCTGCTGGGGCGCTACTCCGAGGACCTGTTGATGCTGCTCGAACAGACGATCCGGGAAGGCGACTTCGCGACCATGCGCCAGCCGCTCGACTTCTACGGCGTCAACTACTACAACCCGATGCGGATCGGGGCCGCCCCCGACGACGCGCCGCTGCCGTTCGAGTTCCGTGACGTTCTCGGTTACCCGGTCACCGACTTCGGCTGGCCGATCGTCCCGGACGCGCTGCGGGAGTGGCTGATCATGTTCCGCGCCCGTTACCGCGCTGCGCTTCCGCCGATCGTGATCACCGAGTCCGGCTGCGCATTCAACACCGGCCCGGACGAGAACGGCGCGGTCGACGACCAGGATCGGATCGACTACTACGAGGCCCATCTGACCGCCGTCGCCGAGGCGATCGAGCGTGGCGTCGACGTCGCCGGCTACTACGCCTGGTCGCTCCTGGACAACTTCGAGTGGTCCGAGGGCTACACCCAGCGGTTCGGGCTCGTGCACGTCGACTTCCAGACCCAGCGGCGCACCCCGAAGCGCTCCTTCGAGTGGTACCGCGACCTGGTGGCCGCCCACCGGCGCGGCTCCGGTGAGGGCGACGCGTAGCCTGCGCCCCATGCGCGCCGTCCAGGTCCTCACGCCCACCGGTCCAGCGGATGTCGTCGTCCGCGACGTTCCCGAGCCGAGGCCCGGCCCCGACGAGGTGCTCGTCGAGGTGCATCGGGTCGGCGTCTCCTTCCCCGACCTCCTACTGAGCAGGGGCGAGTACCAGCTCCGCCCCGAGCCGCCGTTCACGCTCGGTGTCGACTACGCAGGCGTCGTGGTGTCCGGCCCGGGATTCGAGCCGGGCCAGCGGGTCGTCGGCGTCGGAGGGTACGGCGGCGCGGCTGAGCTCGTCGCTGGCCCGCGCCACACGACGTTCGCCCTGCCGGACGGGGTCAGCTTCGACGAGGCCGTGGCGCTGCCGATGAACTACCTGACCGCGCTCTTCGCGCTCGACGAGCGAGGCGGGCTCCAGCAGGGAGAGACCGTCCTCGTCCACGGCGCGGCCGGCGGCGTCGGCACCGCCACCCTCCAGGTCGCCAGGGCGCTCGGTGCCCGCACCATCGCGGTCGTCAGCACCGAGGAGAAGGCGGCGTTCGCCAAACGTGCCGGCGCCGACGAGACGGTGCTGGCCGAGGGCTTCAAGGACGCCGTCCTCGAGCTCACCGGCGGCAAGGGCGTCGACGTCGTCCTCGACGTGGTCGGCGGTTCCGCCTTCGTCGACTCGCTTCGGGTGCTCGCTCCCCAGGGCCGGCTCCTCGTCGTCGGCTTCGCGTCCGGTGGGGGGATTCCCGAGGTCAAGGTGAACCGGCTCCTGCTCAACAACGTCGACGTCCGCGGTGTCGGCTGGGGTGCCTATGCCTTCGGGCGTCCGGACTACATGCAGCAGCAGTGGCAGCAGCTCGTCCCCATGATCGAGTCCGGCGTGGTCAGGCCACCGATCGGCAGGGTGTACCCGATCGAGGACTTCGGAACGGCGCTGATCGAGATGGACGCCCGGGCGACGCTCGGGAAGTCCGTGGTGCGGGTCCGCGGCTGACCAACCCGGAGTCGGCCTACCGGCGGCCGAAGTCCTGGGTCCACCAGACCCGACGGTTGAGGATGCCGACGCCGATGCCGACCTCACGCAGGCTGCAGTCGAGGATGTTGCGTCGATGGGTGGGGCTTCGCATCCACGCCCGGACCACACCCCGGGGCGTGCCGAAGCCGACGGCGATGTTCTCCGCGACCTCCCGCCAGTTGAGGTAGTTGGCCAGGGTCAGGCGGCGGCCCAGCCGAGGCTCACCGGGCAGCCGGTGGGCGAGGATCCTGGACCTGGCCATGGCGAAGGTGTGCCTGCGGGCGGCGGTGCGCAGGTTGCGGTTGAACCGCAGCGGTGCGCACCCGTTGGCCACGCGTCGCCGGTTCGTCAAGGCGATGACCCGAGTCTCGAAGTTCGAGTTCACGACGATCCTGCTCTGCATGGCGCGGGAAGGAGCCGGAGCGGCTCCGGCGCCGGACGACGCGAGCGATGTGAGCGATGTGAGCCCGAGAGCCACCAGCATGGAGAGGACGAGGAACTTCACCGAGATCGTCTGCATGGCCGCGATTGTGGACCAAAAAGGTACTTCAGCGCATCCGTCCCACGATGGGGGCCGGGTGCTCACCGCCGGCCGAAGTTCTGGGTCCACCACAGCTGGCCGTTGCTGACGACGACTCCCACACCGAGGTCGCGGAGCCGGCAGTTGAGCATGTTGCGCCGGTGGCCGGGGCTCGCCAGCCACGCCTTCACGACCTCCTCGGGGCTGTCGAAGCCGCGTGCCACGTTCTCGGCGACCAGCCGCCAGGAGCGGTAGCCGGCACGGGTGATCCGGATGCTGAACCGCGGCTCGCCGGGCAGCTGGTGCGACATCTCGTTGTGACGCGCCATCGTCTTGGTGTGGGTCCGAGCCGACCGGCGCAGGCTGTACCTGGCGCGCAGCGGCGCGCAGCCCTTGGCGCTGCGGTGGCGGTTGGTGAGCTGCAGGACCCGGGTCTCGAACGAGGTCTGCACGCGAAGCCTGGCCGGCGTGACTGCCAGTGCAGCCGGCGTGAACGTGACGGCGGCAGGTGCCACCGTCCGCGGCGTCGCCGCTTCAGCAGGGGATGCCGTCGCGCCGAGCACGAGGCCGAGTACGAGCCCGGCGACCAGTCCGATAATCCGTTGCATACCTGGCCCGTCGGCCCACCCGGAGTCGACGTGAGGGCCTGGCCGGGCATCCGGGACCGAGGTCCCACATAGATTGACCGATTGGTGACACGCCCTAGGCTCGGCGCGTGAGCATCCTCGACGACGCCCGACCGGGCATGGACCTCGACATCCGACCCCAGGACGACCTGTTCGGTCACGTCAACGGCACCTGGCTCGCCGAGTCGGAGATCCCGGCCGACCGTTCCAGCTGGGGGCCGTTCGTGCAGCTGGCCGACGAGGCCGAGCAGCACGTGCGGGAGATCATCACCTCGTTGGCCGAGCAGGGCGGGACCACTGGCGCGGACAGCGAGGACGCGCGCAAGATCGCCGATCTCTACAACTCCTTCATGGACACCGAGCGGGTGGAGGCTGTGGGCCTCGCCCCGGCCGAGCCGCTGCTCGCCGCGGTCGCCGGCCTGCGCGACGTGCGCGACGTGGCCGCGTTCCTGGGCGAGTTCGAGCGGATCGGCGGCTACGGCCTGTTCGGTTCCTACGTGAACACCGACGACCGCGACTCCGACCGCTATCTCCTCCACCTCGTTCAGGGCGGGCTCGGCCTGCCGGACGAGTCGTACTACCGCGACGAGAAGTTCGCCGAGATCCGCGAGAAGTACCTCGCCTACCTCGACCGGCTGCTGACCCTCGCCCGGCACGAGGACCCCGCGGGCGCCGCACAGCGGATCCTCGATCTCGACACCGAGCTGGCCAAGGGTCACTGGGAGCGCGCGGAGACGCGCGACGTCCAGAAGACCTACAACCTGCTGACCGGGGAGGAGCTCAAGGCGCTGTGCCCGGCGTTCGACTGGGACGCCTACGTCACCAACCTCGGCGGGCAGCCGACCGGTCGCGGTGCCACGATCGCGGAGGTCGTGGTCCGCCAGCCGTCGTACCTCGCGCACCTCTCGACGGTCCTGGAGACCCTGCCCATCGAGACCTGGCGCGACTGGTTCCTCTCGCGAGTGCTGCGCTCGGCGGCGCCGTACCTCTCCGACGACTTCGTGCAGACCAACTTCGACTTCTACGGCCGGACCCTCTCCGGCACGCCGGAGCTGCGAGCGCGGTGGAAGCGCGCGGTGGCGTTCGTCGAGGGCGCGATCGGCGAGGCCGTCGGCAAGGAGTACGTCGCGCGGCACTTCCCACCGAGCTCCAAGGCGCAGATGGACGAGCTCGTCGCCAACCTGCTCGCTGCGTACCGCGTCTCGATCGAGGCTCTGGACTGGATGACCGCGGAGACCAAGGAGCGCGCCTACGAGAAGCTCGCGACGTTCCGACCGAAGATTGGCTACCCGGCGAGGTTCCGCGACTACACCGCGCTGACTGTGGTCCCCGACGACCTGGTGGCGAACGCCCAGGCGGCGGCAGCGTTCGAGACCGACCGCCAGCTGGCGAAGATCGGCGCGCCCGTGGACCGTGACGAGTGGTTCATGCTGCCGCAGACCGTCAACGCCTACTACAACCCAGGTACCAACGAGATCTGCTTCCCCGCGGGGATCCTGCAGAGGCCGTTCTTCAGCCCCGACGCGCATCCGGCGGAGAACTACGGCGGCATCGGCGCGGTGATCGGGCACGAGATCGGGCACGGCTTCGACGACCAGGGCGCGCAGTACGACGGACACGGCAATCTCAACGACTGGTGGACATCCGACGACAAGGCGGCGTTCGAGATCAAGTCCAAGACGCTCATCGAGCAGTACGACGGCCTCGAGCCGCGCAACCTGCCCGGCGAGCACGTCAACGGGGCGCTGACCGTCGGCGAGAACATCGGCGACCTCGGCGGTCTGACCATCGCTCACAAGGCGTTCTTGATCTCGCAGGGCGGCGAGGCGTCGGTCGAGGACCGGCGGAGGCTGTTCTTCAACTGGGCCTACGTCTGGCGCACGAAGCGGCGGATCGAGCAGGAGCGGCAGTACCTCACCATCGACCCGCACAGTCCGCCGGAGTTCCGCGCCAACATCGTGCGCAACCTCGACGAGTTCCACGAGGTGTTCGGCACGAAGCCGGAGGACGGGCTGTGGCTCGATCCGTCCGACCGGGTCCGGATCTGGTGATCGCGGTGCGGGCAGTCGGGGGTTGCGCGGCCGCGCTGGCGCCGGGGCTGCGCGACTACGTCAAGGACTACGACGACGAGACGGACCTGACCTTCAGCACCTTCACCTCCGACAGCGGTCTTCGCGCGTCCGAGGTCGCCTACGTCGACGCGGACGAGCTGCCCGCCTACGAGATCGCGCGCCAATCCGTACGGATCGCCTAGTAGGACTGATCACTGAGGAGAGCGATGCATACCTTCGACCCCGACGTCGTCGACCAGGTCCTCGCCCACATGAACGGCGACCACCTCGACGACAACCTCCTCATCGTCCGCGCCAACGGCGCCCCGCAGGCCACCGCAGCCTCGATGTCCGACGTGGACGGTGAGGCCGGGACCTGGACCGTCGTGGGTCCCGAAGGCCCTATCGGCGCCGTGCGGATCCCGTGGCCGTCGGGGCCGATCACCCAGCGCGCGGAGATCAGGCGCGAGGTCGTCGCCCTGTACGACGCGGCATGCGCGGCCCTCGGTGTGGACCCCGGGCGGGAGCACTAGCGCCCGCTGGTCGTCCCGCACGGCGACAGGCGGCTTGCCCGGCATCGCCTAGGGTCACGCCATGAACCTCGCGCTTCTGGCTGTGATCGTCCTGCTGGCATTCCTCGTGCTCCTGTGGTTCGGCAGGGGCCTGATCGCGAGAGGCTCGAACGGCCAGGTGGCGAACGGGGCGGTGCTGCTGACGCTCGCAGCCATCATCGGAGCGCTTGCCCTGGGGATGGTGCTGTCGCTCGACGTGTGGTGAATCCGTGCCGCTCGTCCGGATCCTCAGGAACAGACATCGAGTCCTACGGCTGAACACATATCTCGGAGTAGTAGCCGTCCTCCGTGGGTTCCGGGCTGCAATCCAGACCGTCCTCCCACTCTGGGGCACCGTTCTGTCCGGCGCAGCCATCGCCGCCGATCACGACCCACCGGTCTCCTCGCTTGAGGACGTCGTACGAGCCGACATCCTCGCCCTGGGTGACGGCAACGACAACGACCGTCCGCGACCTACGGGTGGTATCGCCGAGGTCGATCTGATCACCGGCCGTTGCCCGCACTGCATCCTCCGGAGTGGCGGCCCACTCCGTATCGGCTGCGGTGAAGTAGCCGCGGCCCCAGCTCATGCATGGATCCCTGATGACCTCTCGGGTCGTCTGATCGTCGGCAGTCGCCTGCGGCTCGGTTGAGCCGCAGGAACTGAGGGCGATCAAGCACACGACTGCGCCTAGAGCGGGCAGCAGTGCTCGATGCCGGACCATGCTTCGACCACCTCCGTACGGGAACCCCGGTCATCGTATTGCGCAGGGCG
The DNA here is from genome assembly GCF_004803405.1 of Nocardioides sp. Taxonomy (GTDB): domain Bacteria; phylum Actinomycetota; class Actinomycetes; order Propionibacteriales; family Nocardioidaceae; genus Nocardioides; species Nocardioides vastitatis. The sequence goes on from NZ_SSXI01000085.1 coordinate 8,808, forward strand.
GGCCCATTGACCGGTTCGGCTCAAGCCGTCACCAAGACCGCTGCGCGACCTCGTCGACCGACGGAGACCCGCCTTATTCGGGTGGGGCCAGCAACGCGCCGGCGTGCGCGGGGAGCGCCACCCGGGTGTCCCGGAGCTCGACCTCGTCGTTCGTGGCGAACAGCACCTCGCGGCCGCCGACCGGAGCCTCGACCGGCGCATCGCCCAGGTTGACCGCGACCAGGAGGTCGTCGCGGTGGAGCAGGAAGAGCCGGGTGGTCTCGTCGACGTCGCAGCGGTTGCTCGTGAAGGCGGGGTCGGTCAGCTGCGGCCAGGTACGGCGCAGCTCGATCAGCCGGCGGTAGGCGGCGAGCACCTCCGCGTGGTCGCCCGACTCCAGCTCCGACCAGTCCAGCTTCGAGCGCAGGAACGTCTGGGGGTCCTGCGGGTCCGGCACCACCGCGGGGTCCCAGCCCATCCGCTCGAACTCGGCGATCCGGCCCTCCGCCGTGGCCTTCCCGAGCTCCGGCTCGGGATGCGAGGTGAAGAACTGGAACGGCGAGGACGCCGCCCACTCCTCGCCCTGGAAGAGCATCGGGGTGAACGGGCCGCAGAGCGTCAGCAGCGCGGCGCACTTGAGCTGGTCGGCGTCGAGGTGCTCGGTGAGCCGGTCGCCGACGGCGCGGTTCCCGATCTGGTCGTGGTTCTGGTTGCACACCACCAGGCGCCACGTGGGCATCACATCGGTGTCGATCGGCACCCCGTGCTCCCGACCCCGGAAGGAGGACCAGGTCCCGGCGTGGAAGAACCCCTCCTCGCAAACCTTCTTCAGCGCTGAGAGCGGCTCGAAGTCGGCGTAGTAGCCGGTCGTCTCGCCGGTGAGGGCGACGTGGACGGCGTGATGGAAGTCGTCGCTCCACTGGGCGTCGAGCCCGTAACCCCTGGCCTCACGGGGGCGGACCAGCAGCGGGTCGTTGAGGTCGGACTCGGCGATCAGCGTCAGTGGCCGGCGCTGGTGCGCCGACAGCGCCGCCACCTCGACGGCCATCTCCTCCAGCAGGTGCGTCCCGGACCCGTCGGCCAGGGCGTGCACCGCGTCGAGCCGCAGCGCGTCGACGTGGTAGTCGGACAGCCACATCGTCACGTTGTCGAGGATGTAGCGGCGCACCTCGGCCGAGCCGTCGCCGTCGAGGTTCACCAGGTCGCCCCACGTGTTGCGTCCCTGCTTGAGGTACGGGCCGAACTCCGGCAGGTAGTTCCCGGACGGGCCGAGGTGGTTGTAGACGACGTCCTGGACCACGCCCAGTCCCCGGGCGTGACAGGCGTCCACGAAGCGCTGGTAGGCGGCCGGCCCGCCGTACGGCTCGTGCACGGCGAACCAGAGGGCGCCGTCGTACCCCCAGTTGTGCTCGCCGTTGAAGGCGTTCACCGGCATCACCTCGACGAAGTCGACGCCGAGGTCCACCAGATGGTCGAGCCGGTCGATCGCGGAGTCGAGGGTGCCGTCCGGGGTGAAGGTCCCGACGTGGAGCTCGTAGACGACGGAGCCGGCGAGCTGCCGCCCGGTCCAGTGCTCGTCCGTCCACGGGAAGGCCGCCGGGTCGAAGCGCCGTGACCACTCGTGGACGGTCCGCGCCTGGCGTCGGGATCGCGGGTCCGGACGTGGGTCGGAGTTCTCGTCGAGCAGGAAGGCGTAGCGGGCGTCGGGCTCCTCCGCGGCCGGTGGCAACTCGCCCCCCGGTGTCCACCAGTCGTCGTCGCCGCGGGTCATCTCGACCATGCCCCCGGCCTCGCCCTCGACAACCAGTCGGATCCGTACGGGTCGGGGCGCCCAGACGTCGTAGGGGCCGCGGCCCGTCATGCGTCGTCCTCCCTCACGAGCAGTGCGACGGGCAGGTGGTCCAGCAGCACGCCCAGCCGCGGCCGTGCCTCGAGCGTGCGGCCGGTCACCAGGTCACACCAGCGGCCCTCGAGGCGGAGGCGCGTGTCGCCCCAGCCGCCGCGGCGCTCCAGCCCGAGCGGCAGCCGGGTCG
>NZ_SSXI01000270.1 GCF_004803405.1 Nocardioides sp.
CCGACGCCCGACGGGAGCTGGCCGTCGCCCGCGACCGCACCGAGGAGGCACAGCGCACGGCGCAGCGGCTGGGCGAGCGCCTCGCCGACGCGGAGGAGCGCGCGAGCCACGCCGTCGTCCGGGTCGCCGAGCTCGAGGCCGAGCTCGACGTGCTCCAGGCCGAGTGGCAGGCGCTCGAGGTCCGCAACCGTGAGGTCCGCAAGGCCGTCTAGGAGCTCCGGCGCCGTTCTGGCCGGGGTTCCACCGAGCGGCCGGTGTATATCCTCGCGGAGTGAACCGTCACGGATTCCTCGCCGCCCTGCACGAGAAGCTCCGGCCGCGCACCTACCTCGAGATCGGCGTGCACAGGGGGCAGAGCCTGACGCTCTCGCGCGTGCCGAGCATCGGCATCGACCCCGAGTTCAACGTGACCTGCGAGCTCCAGGCGGACGTGCATCTGGCGCGGATGACCAGCGACGAGTTCTTCGCGCGGCCCCATCCGCTGGCGCACCTGCCGATCAACGTGCTGGACCTGGCGTTCATCGACGGGATGCACCTGGCGGAGTACTCCCTGCGTGACTACCTCGCGGTCGAGCGCTTCACGCACTCCGGGACGGTCGTGGTCTTCGACGACATGCTGCCGCGGCGAGTGAACGAGGCCAACCGCTACCGCCAGTCGGGCGGCTGGACCGGGGACGTCTACAAGGCGCTCGAGGCCCTTCGGACCCTCCGCCCTGACGTGGTCGTCATCGAGGTCGCCACGGAAGGCAGTGGTACAGCTGTGGTCCTCTGCCCGGACGCCTCACGGAACGGGGTGCTCGAGGGCTACGACGACTGGCTGGAGTCGGCGATCGTCCCGGACCCGCAGCCGGTGCCACAGGATGTGCTCAAGCGCACCCGTGCCGTCGATCCGGAGGAGCTGCTCGCCGCACCGGGCTGGGACGCGGTCATCGCCGCACGCCACGGCAAGGCCAGCGCGGAGGAGATCCGCGCCGCGTTCGCCAGGTACGGCGCCGCTCGGGTCAGCGCGATCGGCTGAGCCGCCGTCTCACCGTGCCGGCGACCCGCCGCACCGGCGTCGGCAGCAGGTCCGCCG